>NZ_VSEZ01000029.1:0-29034 GCF_008085935.1 Micromonospora sp. AP08 | reverse complement strand
CTTGGGGGTTTGGCGCACCACGCCGATGGGGGTCGGGTGTGCGCGAGCACCGTCAGGCGCTCAAAGAAAGTCTTGGGGGGATCATCCGGCGTGCGGGGCGGGGCCTCTTCGTCGCGCCGGGACCATGTACAACGACCGCCGGCCCACCATCATTCCGGGCCCGGCCACCCCGCCTCGCGGGGCGCCCTCCTCGGTCGTTCACGGGGATACAACGACGCCCACCCGCCGGCCATTCCGCCGCCAGAGTGCCACCGACCACCCCCGAAACGGACATCCGGCGCAGACAACCTCGGTCTGCCGGCGGGAACCGGACATACCCCGCGAACGGAAAACGGCCGGCCCCTGGCGGGGCCGGCCGAGTTCGCGCGTCGTGTCACCAGACCTGCTGGACGATGTCCGCGGCCTGCTCCTCCCACTGCGCGTACGCGTACGGGAAGGCGGACACCTGGACCGTCTGCGCCGCGGCGGTCAGCGGCAGGTCGTGCCAGCCGCCGACGTTCTTCAGCCCGTTGAAGAACGCCTTGCTGGCGTAGTCCGGGTTCGTGACCTGCTCGGGCGTACCCCAACCGGACGACGGGCGCTGCTGGAACAGGCCCTCGGAGTCGTGGTCGTT
The DNA here is from genome assembly GCF_008085935.1 of Micromonospora sp. AP08. Classification (NCBI taxonomy): domain Bacteria; kingdom Bacillati; phylum Actinomycetota; class Actinomycetes; order Micromonosporales; family Micromonosporaceae; genus Micromonospora; species Micromonospora sp. AP08. The sequence goes on along the minus strand of NZ_VSEZ01000029.1, from coordinate 28,421 downwards.
GTAGTCGCCGAGGTGGCCGAGGTTGTACAGCTTCGACTCCTGGAGCGAGGTGGCGACGCCGATCACGGCGCCCCGCTCACCCACGCCGGTCTCCTTGGCCGCCTTCACGATGGCCTTGGCGTTGTCGAGTTGGGCGTTGTCGAGCGGGATGCGCGACTGGGCGCCCTCGACGCCGTGCGGGATGAGCTTCTCCCGGCTGGGCCGGTCGGCCTTGGTCGGGACCTTGTCACTGCCGGTGGTCTGGGCGGGCTTCACCGTGTCGGTGCCCGGCTCCTTGCCGGTAGCCAGGTCGATGGCCGCCCGAGCGCCGGCGTGCGGGCCACCCGTCAACGGTGCGGCGACGGCGGTGGGGCCGAACGCCATTCCGCCCAGGCAGGCCACGCCCGCGAGAGTCAGCGCGGTGCGGCGGTTCGGGCTGGTGGCGATGGCGGTCCTCGCGCTGGCGGCCTTCGCGACGGCGGTCTGGACGACGGCGGTCTTCGCGATGGCGGGGAGCCATCGAGTGAAGTGCTGCTTCACGATGGTTGCCCTTTCGATCGTTACGACGCGCTCCCGGGTGAGCGCCCCTCGGGGGAATTACTCGCCGGTACGGGGTTTGCGTTCCGGCGGTACGGGGGACACAACCAGCTTCGACCTGTCGGGCATTCCGGATATGCCGGGGTGCCGCCGCAGCTGTGGCCCAGGTCACCCGGAAATCGGGACGGCCGGGACGAGGCGTACGGGGAGGTCGGGAACCGGGCTAGCCGGCCGCCGGGACGCCGAACCGGACCAGGACGTGCCAGAGCTGCTTGAGGTGCTGCAGGGTCAGCTCGGTCGGGCCCCGGTCGGCCCAGCACTGCGGCTCGCGTACCACCGAGGCGGCGGCCCGGCCGATCAGGGCGGCGTGCACCGGCTCCCCGGGTCGGGCGAACTCGGCGTGGACCCGGGCGGCGAGCGGCGGGATGGCCGGCCCCCGGAACTCGGCGTCGACACCGTCGACCGGCAGTTCGAACCCGGTGTGCCAGCACAGCGCGAAACCGTGCCGCCGGGCGAGCCCGACGAGGATCCGCCCCTCCGCGGTGTCCCGGAACGAGGGGTCGACCACCACCGCCTCCACGTCCCGGGCCAGGCTCACGTCGCCGTGCACCTGCGCCTCGATGTAGTCGTCCAGCGCCCGCCCGGCCGCGTCGGACGCGCGCTCGCGCCGGCGCAGCAGCGTCCGCAGGAGGGCGCCGGTGTCCATGCCGGCCACGCCCAGGCTGACCCCGGTCTCGGCGGTGGCCGCCAGCAGCGCGGCGAGCACCGGCTCGAACACCGTCATCGTGCCGAGGTCCTTCGGCGCGGTGTGGCTGTCGCCGAAGCAGAAGGTGGCCCGCGCGAGCGCCGCGGGGCGCAGCCGCAGATGGCAGGAGCCGAACCGGGGGCAGGCCCCGTCCGGGTGGTCGAGCAGGTTGAGGCCGCCGTACTTCGGGCGCTCCGTGGGCGGCACGCCGGGCCGCTGGTACGCCCCGCCGAACAGCGCCTCCTCCCAGCGGTCCCGGTCGCCGCCCGGGAACGCGGTCAGCCCGCCGTTGGAGATGCCCGTCTCGAACTGGCTGCGGTAGACGCCCTCCTGGTCGAGCGCCTCGGCCACCGTACGGCCGTCGCGCAGCAGCCGGTCGGGGTGGAAGTTGAGGGTGAGCCGGCCGTGCGCGGCCACCGCCGCGACGATCTCCTCCGCCCGGTACGCGGCGCCGGAGCCGGCGAGGTGCCCCTCGATGACGGCGAGCGCCGCCGGCCGGTCCCGCAGGGCGGCGTCGCGGACGTGCCGGAGGGCGGCGGCCTGGGCGGCGGTCAACATCACGTCGGGCACGGGCCCGAGTATCGCCGGGGCCGCCGGCGGCGCGCTACGCGGATTTCAGGCGCCGGTGCCGAAGCCGTCCAGGGCCTCCCGCTCATCCGGGCTGCGCAGCTCCTGGAACACGGTGAGGTGCAGGCCCGCCGGGCCGTCGAGGCGGGCGTTGAGCGACTGCCACGGGGTGACCGTCGGCGGGGCGACCTCGGTGGCGCCCGCCGCGACGAGGCGCTCGGTGGCCGCCCGGCTGTCGTCCACCTCGAACGCCACCCGCAGCCGGGGCGCGACCTGGCGGCCGACCTCCACCTCGTCGATCATCCGCTTCTGCGCGGGGTTCGCCAGCTCCAGCGTGGCCCGCCCCGCCTCCAGGATCACCACGCGGGCGCCGTCGCCGCCCGAGTACGCCGCCTGCTCGGGCAGGCCCAGCGCGTCCCGGAAGAAGGCGACCGCGGCGTCGTAGTCCTCGGCCTCGACGACCAGGCGCAGCTGGCGTACGGTCGGCGGCCCCTCGGCCCGGGAATCGTCCATCAGGCACGATCCTAGCCGCGTGCGGCGGCGCCGAGGCGGGCGAGGAAGTGGGCGTTGCCGCCGGTGGCGGCGAGCTGGCGGAGCAGCTGGTCCAGGGCCGCCTGCCGGTCCAGCGTGGACAGCGCGGAACGCAGTGCCCGCAGGCGGTCCCGCTCGACCTCGGTGAGCAGCAGCTCCTCCCGGCGGGTGCCGGAGGCGCGCACGTCGACGGCGGGAAAGGTACGCCGATCGGCCAAGGACCGGTCCAGCCTCAGCTCGGCGTTGCCGGTGCTCTTGAACTCCTCGAAGATGAGGCCGTCGGCGGCGGAGCTGGTCTCCACCAGCGCCGAGGCGATCACGGTCAGCGAGCCGCCCTCCTCGATCGACCGGGCGGCGGCGAGCAGCTGCTTGGGCGGGGTGAGCGCGGCCACGTCGATGCCGCCGGAGAGGGTGCGGCCGGCCGAGCGGACGGTCAGGTTGTAGGCGCGGCCGAGCCGGGTCAGCGAGTCGAGCAGCACGACCACGTCGTGGCCCAGCTCGACCAGGCGTTTCGCCCGCTCGATCGCCAGCTCCGCCACCGTGGTGTGGTCCTGCGGCGGACGGTCGAACGTGGCCGCGATGACCTCGCCCTTCACCGATCGAGAAAAGTCGGTGACCTCTTCGGGCCGCTCGTCGACCAGCACCACCATGAGGTGGCACTCCGGGTTGTTGCGGGTGATCGCGTTCGCGATCGCCTGCAGCACCATCGTCTTACCCGCCTTCGGCGGCGAGACGATCAGCGCCCGCTGGCCCTTGCCGATCGGCATGACCAGGTCGACGACCCGGGTGGTCAGGATGTGCGGCTCGGTCTCCAGCCGCAGCCGCTGGTACGGGTGGACCGGCGTCAGCCGATGGAAGTCGGGGCGGTGGCGCGCCTGCTCGGGGGTGGTCCCGTTGACGGTGTCGACCCGGATGAGCGGGGCGTGCCGGCCCTTGCCGGGTGTGGTGGCGACCGCGCCGGTGACGAGGTCGCCGCGACGGAGGCCGTACCGGCGGAGCTGGCCGGCGGTGAGGTGGGCGTCGGCGGTGGAGGGCAGGTAGCCGTCCACCCGCAGCAGCGCGTGGTCGTCGACCGTGTCGACGATGCCGCTCACCGGGAGCGGCGCGGGGGTGTCGTTCATCGAGTGCCTTTCGGTTGGTTGCGGTCCCCGATCGGGACGGACGAAGGAGGGTTGGTTCGGGACCCGGGCGGCTCGTTCCGTGGGATCCGCGACGGGCTCACGCGCCGGACGATTCGCCGCCTCGCGGAGGCAGAGGCGGAGGCGATGGCTCAGCGGCCGACCACCTCGCCGGCTCGCATGGGCAGGCGGCGACGGAAGACGGTCCGTAAGGGCGGCACCAGGCGGGCCGAGGACCCGCGGGCGGGTTGCCGCGTTCGGGAGAGTGACTCCGGGTGGCGCGGTGCGCCGGCATCCGGGGTCGTTCGCCACGTTAACCCCGCGACGCCGTCGCGGGCAAGCGGATCGCCGCCGGTTCGGGCGGCGCCCAAGCCGGCGTTACAGTGAGGGACGCGCCGATCGGGAAGGCCAGCACCGTGACTGCTACGACCGTGGTCGACCAGGTTCACCTTGGCGACCACGTCTGTTGGACGCACGGCGACGAGGGCGAGGCCCTCGACGCCGTCGGCCGCTTCGCCGCCGCCGGCCTGCGCCTCGGTCACAAGGTCGTCTGCTTCACCGAGACCTCGCCGCCGCAGGCGGTGCGCGCCCGGGTCGACGCCGTGGGTGTGCCGACGGAGGCCGCCGTGGCGGCCGGCCAGCTGCGCATCGTGCCGGCTGTGGAGGTCTACCCGACCGGCGGCCGGCCGACGCCGGAAAGCATGGTGGCCGCCGTGGTCGACGAGGTGGACCGCGCGCGGCACGAGGGCTACCCGGGGATCCGGCTCAGCGGTGACATGACGTGGGTGCTGCGCAGCGGCACCACCCTGGACGACCTGCGCCGGTACGAGACCGCGCTCAACCCGCTCTTCCTGGACGCCCGCGTCGCCGGTCTGTGCCTGTACGACCGCCGGATCTTCCCGGCCGACGGGATGCGGGCCGTCGCGGCGGCCCATCCGGGGACGGCCGGGCCGGGCACCGCGCGGACCTGGGTGCCGCTGCTGCGGGCGTACCGGACGACGGACCCGCCGGGGTTGCGCCTGGTGGGGCAGGTGGACCGGAGCAACCGGGAGGCGTTCACGGCGGTGCTGCACCACGTGACGGCCGACCAGCGGGCGGCGGGGCGCGCGCCGGTGCTGGACGTCTCCGAGCTGAGTTTTGCCGACGTGGGCGCCGCCACCGCGCTGGTCCGGGCGGACCGGGCCACCGCCACGGGCATCCGGCTGATCGGGTGCCGGCCGGCGCTGCACCGGCTGCTGCACCTGCTCGACGGCGCGCCGGCGGAGGACCCGGCATGAGCGCGCCCGCCGGCCCGACAGCGGCCGAGTTCCGTCACGAGCTGGCCTTCTACACCGACGCGGCGAGCCTGCTCGCGGTCACCGTGCCGTTCGTCCGGGCGGGACTCGCCGCGGGCGATCCGGTGCTGGTGGCCACCCCCGGGCCGCAGCTGGCGCTGATCCGCGCGGCGCTCGGTGCGGCCGCCGACGACGTCGGGTGGGCCGACATGACCGAGGCGGGGCGCAACCCCGGCCGGATCATCCCGTGCGTGCTCCAGGCGTTCGCCGACCGGCATCCCGACCGGCGGGTCCGGATCATCGGCGAGCCGATCTGGGCCGGCCGCACCGCCGAGGAGTACCGGGCCTGCGCCCAGCACGAGGCCGCGATCAACTGGGCCTTCGCCGGCCGGGCGGCGAGCATCCTGTGCCCGTACGACGCGGGGCGGCTCGAGCCCGGCGTGCTCGCCGAGGCCCGCTGCACGCACCCGCTGCTGGTCGACGGCGACGGTTGCCGCCGCATCGCCGGCTACTCCCCGGCGGCGGTCGCCGAACGGCACAACAAGCCGCTGCCCAGCCCGGCGGAGCCGGTCGCCGTGCTCCGCTACGACCTGGACACGCTGCCGCAGGTGCGACGGTTCGTCGCCGAGCAGGCGGTCGGCGTCGGGCTGGCCGCCGACCGGGTGGCCGACCTGCAGATCGCGGTCACCGAGCTGGCCACGAACAGCGTGGCGCACGCCGGCGGCGCCGGCACCGTGCAGGCGTGGTGCACCGACCGGCACCTGGTGTGCGAGGTCCACGACGACGGCTGGCTGGCCGACCCGCTCGCCGGGCGGCTCGCACCGGCGCACGACGGGATCGGCGGGCGGGGACTGGTCATCGTGCACGCCCTGTGCGACCTGGTGCTGATGCACACCACCGCGGCCGGCACCACGGTCCGGCTGCACATGCTGCGGGAGGCTCCATGACGGGAACGGCACCGGCGCTGCGCGCGGTCGGCCGGGTCCAGTCGCCGCTGACCGATCCGGCGGCGGCGCCGAAGCAGGGCGACGAGGGGGCGCCGGAGGCGTGGCTGGTCTTCGACGCCGCGTACGCCCCGGCGCTGGACGGGCTGCGGCCCGGCGCGGACGTGCTGGTGCTGACCTGGTTGGACCGGGCCCGGCGGGACGTGCTCGCCGTGCACCCGCGCGGTGACGTGTCCCGCCCGGAGACCGGCGTGTTCGCCACCCGCTCGCCGCACCGGCCCAACCCCATCGGGTTGCACCGGGTGCGGGTGCTCGACGTGGACGGCGTACGGCTGCGGGTGGCCGACCTGGAGGCGGTCGACGGCACCCCCGTACTCGACGTCAAGCCGGTGCTCGACGGCGAGCGCTGAGGCCGGCGACGCCCGCCCGGGCCGGTGACCCGGCCGGGTGGTCGGCTCAGTGCCCGCGGGCGATCCACTCGTCGAGGTGGGGCGCCTCCGCGGCGATCGTGGTGTCGTCGCCGTGTCCGGTGTGGACCACGGTCTGCGGCGGCAGGGTGAGCAGCCGGGTCCGGATCGACTCGATGATCGTGCCGAAGTCGCTGAAGGAGCGGCCGGTGGCGCCGGGACCGCCGGCGAAGAGGGTGTCCCCCGTGAAGACCGCGCCCAGGTCGGGGGCGTGGAGGCTGCACGCGCCCGGGCTGTGGCCGGGGGTGTGCAGCACCCGCAGGGTGGTGCCGCCGACCTCGACGGTCTGCCCGTCGTTGAGTTCGCCGTCGGGCAGGGTGTCCGGGTGGACGAGGTCCCAGAGCACCCGGTCGGCCGGGTGCAGCAGCACCGGCGCGCCGGTGGCCCGGGCCAGCTCCGGCGCGACCCGGACGTGGTCGTCGTGGGCGTGGGTGGCCAGGATGGCGACCACCCGGCGGCCGCCGATCACGGCGCGGATGGCGTCGACGTCGTGCGGGGCGTCGACGACCACGCACTCGGCGTCGTCACCGATCACCCAGACGTTGTTGTCGACGTCGAAGGTCTGCCCGTCGAGGGAGAACGTGCCGGAGGTGACGGCGTGGTCGACGCGGGCCGTCACGGGAAGACCACCACCGACCGGAGCACGTCGCCGTGGTGCATCCGGGTGAACGCCTCCTCGACCTGGTCGAGCGCGATCTCCTCGGTGACGAAGGCGTCCAGGTCGAGGCGGCCCTGCCGGTACAGCTCGGTGAGCATCGGGAAGTCGCGGCTGGGCAGGCAGTCGCCGTACCAGCTGGACTTGAGGGCGCCGCCCCGGCCGAAGACGTCCAGCAGCGGCAGCTCGATCCGCATCTCCGGGGTGGGTACGCCGACCAGCACGACTGTGCCGGCGAGGTCGCGGGCGTAGAACGCCTGCTTCCAGGTCTCCGGGCGGCCCACCGCGTCGATGACCACGTCGGCGCCGAATCCTCCGGTGGCGGCGCGGATCGCCTCGACCGGGTCGTCGTCGGAGGCGTTGACGGTGTGCGTGGCGCCGAACTTCCGGGCCCAGTCGAGCTTCCGGGAGTCGGTGTCCACGGCGATGATGGTGGTCGCCCCGGCCAGGGCCGCGCCCGCCACCGCCGCGTCGCCGACGCCGCCGCAGCCGATCACCGCCACCGAGTCGCCCCGGGTCACGCCGCCGGTGTTCATGGCCGCGCCGAGGCCGGCCATCACGCCGCAGCCCAGCAGGCCGACGGCGGCGGGCCGGGCGGACGGGTCGACCTTGGTGCACTGGCCGGCGTGCACCAGGGTCTTCTCGGCGAACGCGCCGATGCCCAGGGCGGGCGCCAGCTCGGTGCCGTCGGTCAGCGTCATCTTCCGCGCGGCGTTGTGGGTGTTGAAGCAGTACCAGGGACGGCCCCGCCGGCAGGCGCGGCACTGCCCGCAGACCGCCCGCCAGTTGAGCACCACGAAGTCGCCGGGCGCCACGTCGGTGACCCCCTCCCCCACCTGCTCCACGATGCCGGCGGCCTCGTGGCCGAGCAGGAACGGGTAGTCGTCGGTGATGCCGCCCTCGCGGTAGTGCAGGTCGGTGTGGCACACCCCGCAGGACTGGACGCGGACCACCGCCTCGCCCGGCCCCGGGTCGGGCACCACGATCGTGGTGACCTCCACGGGCGCGCCCTTGCGCCGCGACACGACTCCCCGAACTTCCTGACCCACGGTCCCTCCCTCGCTCGACTCCAGCCGAACCTACCGCCGATCATCGTCGGCGGCCCACCGTCCAGGGGGCGGTTATCCGGCGCTTCGCGGGGTACGCGGGGGCCCGGTTCTCCGGCACCGACGGGAGTGATCATGAGGTTGACCCATGCGCCGCTACGGCTCATCATCGGCGCGTTCATCCTGAATTCCGGGCTGTCCAAGCGCTCCCTTGAGGGCGAGGCCGCCGCCGGCATGCACGGCATGGCGGTCGGGGCGATCCCCCAGCTGCGGCAGTTCCCGCCAGACCAGTTCGCGAAGCTGCTCTCCCGCGGCGAGATCGCGCTGGGCGCCGCGCTGCTCACCCCGTTCGTGCCGGCACTGCTGGCCGGCGCCGGGCTGACCGCCTTCGGGGCCGGCCTGGTGCAGCTCTACCTCAAGACGCCCGGCATGCGGGAGGCGAACAGCCTCAAGCCGTCGCAGGCCGGCATCGGCCTGGCCAAGGACAGCTGGCTGGTCGCCGCCGGGCTGACGCTGGTGCTGGACTCGCTGACCCACAAGCGCCGGTTCACGTGACCGGACCGGCCACGGCGGCGGCCACCGGCACGGCCTCCGCGGCGTGGCGGCGGCGGGCGGCGTTGCGGTAGCGCAGCACCTGCACCGCGCCGAGCCCCCAGAGCAGGTACTGCACGGCGAACGCCCAGCGGAACGCGGACAGCGGCGGGGTGCTCCGGCCGGCCGGGGTGGCCAGGTCCAGCACCACGCCGACGGCCAGGATCAGCAGGATCGAGGCGACGAAGCCGCCCACGTTGACGATGCCGGTGGCGCTGCCGATGCGGTGCACCGGGTTGAACGTGCGCGCGTAGTCGAAGCCGATCACCGAGCCGGGACCGTTGACCGCGAGGACCACCACGAGGGCCACCAGCAGCCCGTGCGGGGCGCGGCCGGGCCAGGCCAGCACCACCGCCCAGACCGCCGCGGTGGCGGCCGTGATGGCGAAGACCACCGCCGAGCGGTGGAAGGGGTGCCGGGCGCACAGGTGCGCGATAACCGGGCCGCAGACCAGGGTCACCACGGTCATCAGGGTGAGCAGGGCGGCCGCCGCGGTGGGCGGGAAGCCCTGCCCCTGCACCAGGAACGGGTAGCCCCAGAGCAGGGCGAACACCGAGCCGGAGAACTGGGTGACGAAGTGCGTCCAGAGGCCGAGCCGGGTGCCGGGCTGGGCCCAGGCGTCGGCGAGCTGCCGGCGTACGGCGGCCAGGTCGGGGGCGAGCGCGCTGCTGTGCTCGGCGTGCGGGGTGTCCCGGACCGCGACGAGCACCAGCAGCAGCACGGTGGCGCCGAGCGCCGCGGCGGTGAGGAACGCGGGCGTCCAGCCGGCGTGGTGCAGCAGCGCCACCAGGGGTACGGCGCCGAGGACCGCGCCGAGTTGCCCGATGGTGCCGGTGAGCTGCACGAGCAGCGGGTTGCGCCGGCCGGGGAACCAGAACGCGACGATCCGCAGCACGCTGATGAAGGTCATGGCGTCGCCGAGGCCGACGAGCACCCGGGCGGCGACGGCGAGCCGGACGTCGGTGGCGACGGCGAAGCAGAGCTGCCCGGCCACCATCAGCGCGCCGCCGGCCAGCAGCAGCCGGCGCGAGCCGTACCGGTCGAGCAGCACCCCGACGGGGATCTGCATGGCCGCGTAGACGGCGAGCTGGGCGACGCTGAAGGTGGCCAGCGCGGCGGCGTTGATGTGGAAGCGGTCCGCCGCGTCGACCCCGGTGACGCCGAGCGAGCTGCGGTGGAAGACGGCGGCCACGTACGCGGTGACGGCCACCGCGAAGACCAGGGCGGCGGAGCGGCGCCGGGCGACCGTGGGGGTGGCGGCGCTCACCGCAGCCTCCGCAGCACGGTCGCCACGTTGTCGATGTGCGCGCCGACCGCGTCGAGCCAGGCCCCCGGGTCGTCGCCGTCGAGGGCGGCGAGCTGGCCGGCGTGCTCGGTGAGGGCCACCTCGGCCCAGCCGGGCGACAGCCGGAAGCTCGCCTCGCCCATCCGCAGCTGCCGGTCGCGCAGCCGGTGGTAGAGCTCGGCGAGGATCTCGTTGCCGGCCGCCTCGACCACGGTGGCGTGGAACGCCCGGTCGGCGGCCATCAGCGCGGTGACGTCGCCGGCGGCGTGCGCCCGGCGCATCTCGTCGAGCCAGCGGGCCAGGTCGTCGCGGATGGCGGCCCGGCGCGGCCAGACCTGCTGGGCGGCGTGCAGCTCGACCAGGCGGCGGGCCTCGACGACGTCGGCGATCTCCCGGGCCGAGACCGGCCGGATCAGGGCGCCGCGCTTGGGGTAGAGCTTGACCAGGCCCTCGGCCTCCAGGCGCAGCAGCGCCTCCCGGACCGGCGTGCGGGAGACCCCGGTCGCCTCGGCGATCTCCCCCTCGCTGACCAGCAGCCCGCCCGGGTACACCTGCTCCAGGATGGCCCGCTTGAGGTGCTGGTAGGCCCGCTCGGCGGCGGACGGCGCGGTCGACCGGGCCCCGGGCACGGGGGTGGGATGCGTCATGTATCTATGATGCACCTGAGACCGAGGGGCACCGCCGCCGGCCGGCGCGAACGTGGCCCGGGTCACGTCAGCGGAGCGTGAGCGCGCCGTCGGGGTCGCGGGCGAAGCGGGTGCCGGAGGGCCGGCCGAGGGTGTCGAGGAGATCGGCGAGCCACCCGGCCTCGGCGGGCGTGGCGGGTTGCAGCCGCATCCGGCGCATCCGGACCGGGACCAGGCGCAGCCGCCGCAGCTCGCCGGTGTCCGCGTCGAGGGTGGGCAGGTGCAGCAACCGCAACTCCGGCCGGTACGCCTCCTGCCCGCCGATCCCCTCGTAGTCGTCGATCAGGTCGCCGCAGCCGTAGAGGATCAGCCGGTCCCGATAGCGCTCGATCGGGCGGGGGTGGTGCGAGGAGTGGCCATGCACGACGTGCACCCCGGCGTCGACCAGCGCGTGCGCGAACGCGACGTGCTCGTCCGGCACCTCGTGGCCCCAGTTGCTCCCCCAGTGCACCGAGACCACCACCAGGTCCGCCGGCCGCGCGGTCCCGCCGATCCGCTGGGCGAGCGCGCCGGCTGTGGCCGCCGACACCTCCGGCAGGTACGCCACCCCGGGCCGCCCGTCCCGCGCGGCCCACTGCGGGAACACCCCGCTGGACACCGCGCCCACGGACCAGACCAGCAGCCGGCGCCCGCCGGCCAGCGGCACGACGGCCGGCCGCCACGCCTCCTCGGCGTCCCGGCCCGCGCCGGCAGTCCGGATGCCCGCGGCGCGCAGCGCGTCCAGGGTGTCGACCAGCCCGGTCGGGCCGAAGTCCAGCACGTGGTTGTTGCCCAAGGCGCAGACGTCGAGCCGGGCGGCGGTCAGGCAGGGCAGGTTGGCCGGGTGCATCCGGTAGTGGATGCCCTTGCCGGGGGCGTGCTCGCCGCGGGCGGTCACCGCCGTCTCCAGGTTGACGACGCGCACGTCCGGGCGTTCCGCGTCGAGCATCCGCAGCGCGTCGCCCCACGGCCACTGCGGCGGGGCCGGCCGCGGCACCGGGCCGCCCACCGCCTCGGCCAGCGCCACGTACCGGCGGGCGTCGGTGACCAGTTCCTCCCACAGCGCGGGCGAGCCGGCGTGGGGCAGGATCTGGTCCACGCCGCGCCCGGTCATCACGTCACCGGCGAGGAAGAGCGTCACCTCGGCCATGCCGGGGATGTTCCCGCCGTTCGCCCCGCCACGCGTGAGTCCGGCCGGCCGGGGTACCAGGGCGGCCATGACGACCGACGTGACGATCGTGGTGGCCACCCGCAACCGGCGGGAGCAGCTCCTCGCCCTGCTGCCCCGGCACACCGCCCCGGTGATCGTGGTGGACAACGGCTCCGAGGACGGCACGCCGGCCGCCGTGGCCCGGGAGTTCCCCCGGGTGCGGGTGGTGGAGCTGGGCCGCAACGCGGGCGCCGGGGCGGCGCGCAACGTCGGGGTGGGCCTGGCCCGCACGCCGTACGTGGCGTTCGCCGACGACGACTCGTACTGGGCGCCGGACGCGCTCGACCGGGCGGCCGCGGTGCTGCGCCGGCACCCGCGGACGGCCCTGCTCACCGGGGAGGTACGGGTCGGCGCGGCGGCCCGGCGGGACCCGGTCTCGGCCGCGATGGCCCGGGCGCCGCTGGGCACCGAGCCGGACGCGCCGGGGCCCACCGTGCTCGGGTTCCTGGCCTGCGCCGTGGTGCTGCGCCGCGACGCGTACCGGCAGGTCGGGGGCTTCGCCGAGCGGCTCGGCACGTACGGCGAGGAGGCGCTGCTCGCCATGGACCTGGCCGCGGCGGGCTGGAACCTCGCGTACGTGCCGGAGCTGGTGGCCCACCACCTGCCGGTGCCGGCCGGGCGCGACCCCCGGGCCCGCCGGCGGGTGGAGGCCCGCAACCGGGTGCTCACCGCGGCGCTGCGCCGGCCGGGGCGGGTGCTGCGGGCGGTGGTCGCCGACGCCTGGCGGGACCCGGCCGGGCGGGCCGGCCTGCGCGACGCGGCCCGGCAGGCCGGCTGGGTGCTGCGGCACCGGCGGCGGCTGCCGGGCGACGTGGAGGCCGCGCTGGTGGCGCTCTCCCACGCCGCCGCTCCCCTTTCCGCCGGAGTTCCGGAGCCGGTCCCGTCCGCGGCGGCCTGAGCTGGTTATCGTGTGGTGCAGCTGACCCGCCGTCGGCGAGGAGCACCGGGTGCAGAGCGACGCGTCCTTCCGGGCCTGGTACCGCCCGATGCGGGCGCGCCGGCGGGACGAGGCGCACCGGGCCGCCACCCCGCTGGAGCTCTTCTTCGACCTGTGCTTCGTGGTCGCCGTGGCGCTGGCGTCGGAGGGCCTGCACCACGACGTCGCGGAGGGGCACGTCGGGCATGGCCTGGTCAGCTACCTGAGCGTCTTCTTCGCGATCTGGTGGGCCTGGGTGAACTTCACCTGGTTCGCCTCCGCCTACGACACCGACGACGACGTCTACCGGCTGACCGTGCTGGTGCAGATCGCCGGGGCGCTGATCCTCGCCGCGGGCGTGCCGCGCGCCTTCGGCGAGGCCGACTTCACCACGATCACCTACGGGTACGTGGTGATGCGGCTGGCCGCCACGGTGAACTGGCTGCGGGCGGCCGCCGGCGATCCGGCGCACCGGGCCACCGCGCTGACGTTCGCGGTCGGCGTGGGTGTGGTGCAGGCCGGCTGGCTGCTCCGGCTCCTCCTGCCGCCCGCCTGGCTCATGCCCGCCTTCGTGGTGCTGGTCGTCGCCGACCTCCTGGTGCCGGTGCTGGGCGAGCGGCGCCGGCAGACCACCTGGCACCCGCACCACATCGCCGAGCGGTACCAGCTGTTCACCCTCATCGTCCTGGGCGAGGCGGTGCTCTCCACGTCGGTGGCGATCCAGCGCGGGGTGGACGCGGGCAACGGGCAGCTGTGGTCGCTGGCCGCCGCCGGCACGCTGATCGTCTTCGCGATCTGGTGGCTCTATTTCGACCGGCCCGACCCGCTGCCGCCGGCGTCGGTGCACGGGGCGCTGACCTGGGGCTACGGCCACTACTTCGTCTTCAGCTCGATCGCGGCGGTCGGCGCCGGGCTGGCCGTGGCGGTCGACCACGAGCTGCACACCGGGCACGCCTCCGGCCGGGTGGCCGGCTACGCGGTGGCCGTGCCCGTCGCGGTCTACCTGGTCGCCCTCTGGGCGCTGCACCTGCCGGCCAAGCGCGGCGCCGGCCTGGTGCTGTTCCCCGCCGCGGCGGCGCTGGTGCTCGTGACGCCGTGGCTGTTCGCGCCGGTCGACCTGATCGCCGGCGTGCTCGTGGTCCTGGTGGCCGTCACGCTGGTGCTGCGGCACCGGACGGCGACCAGAACCGCCTGACCAGGCCCTCGAACTCGGCGGCCCGCTCGATCTGCGGCATGTGGCCGGTGTCGCGGAACAGGTGGCCCTGCGCGCTCGGCAGCCGCGACCGCGCGAACGAGAGGTGGGCGGCGGGCAGGATCAGGTCCCGGTCGCCCCAGACGACCAGGGTGGGCAGGTCGAGCGCGGCCACCGCGTGGAGCAGTTCGGCCCGCCACTCGGGGCGTACGCCGCGCCAGGTGCCGAGGCTGCGCACCAGTTCCAGCATCACCCGGGCGGCGTGCGGCTGCCGGGCCGCGGCCAGGGCGGTGGCGATCCGCGCCTCGGTGACGTACGCCGGGTCGTGGAAGATGGCCCGCTCGGTGCGGCGGGCGATCGCCGGGTGGGGGCGCAGCAGCAGTCGGGCGAGGGGCCGCACGGCGAGCAGCCGCAGCGCGGCGGTCACCTCCTTGCCGAAGCCGGCGCTGTTGACCAGCACGAGGCTGGCCGCCCGCTCCGGCGCGTCGGCGGCGAGCCGCATGGCCACCGCCCCGCCCATGGAGTTGCCGACCAGGTGCGCCGGGCCGGTGACGCCGGCGGCGTCCAGGAACCCGGCGACGGCCGCGGCCAGCGCCGGCAGGGTGTGCGGGTCGTCCAGCGGGGCGGAGCCGCCGTGCCCGGGCAGGTCCACGGAGAGCACCCGGTGGTCGCGGGCCAGCCCCGCGTGCACGGCGGCGAAGTCCTCGAGGGTCCGGCCGATGCCGTGCAGCAGCACCACGGGCGTGCCGTGGCCGTCGATCCGGCAGCGCATCCGCCGCCCCGCGACGGTCAGCTCCTCGGCCGGCGGCAGGGCGAGGGTCACGCCGGCCGTCCCGGGTCCGACGGCACGGGCTCGGTGGCGGGGCGCGGGGCCGGCACCCGGGCCGGGCGCGGCCGCATCCCGAGGGCCAGCACCTTTCCGTACCCGGCGGGGGCGACCCGGGCCAGCAGGTCGGGCAGCTTCGCCGACCAGCCGATCAGCACCCGGCCGCGGCGGCGCTCGACCCCGCGCAGGATCACCTCGGCGGCCTTCGCCGGGTCGATGGAGAGCAGCTTCTCGAACTGCTTCCGGCCGGCCTCGTACTCCTCGGTCGAGACGCCGCTGCCCACCCGGGCGCTGCTCGCGATCCGGGTGCGGATGCCGCCCGGGTGCACCGAGGTGACCCCGACCCCGTCGTCGACCAGCTCGTGCCGCAGCGCCTCGGTGAAGCCACGCACCGCGAACTTGCTGGCCGAGTAGGCGGCCTGCCCGGCGGGCGCGATCAGCCCGAAGAGGCTGGAGACGTTGACCAGGTGGGCCCCCGGTTCGGCCTTGAGCGCGGGCAGCAGCGCGTGGGTCAGCCGGACCACGGCCCGGAAGTTGATCTCGATGACCCAGAGGAACTCCTCCAGGGTGACCTGGTCGAACCGGCCGCCCAGCGCCACCCCGGCGTTGTTGACCAGCAGCCGGATCCGCGGGTGCGCGCCGAGGATCTCGGCGGCGACCCGGTCGGTGGCGTCGGCGTCGGCGAGGTCGACCAGGTGGGTCTCGACGCGCCGGTCGGGGTACGCGGCGCGGATTGCGGCGACCACCGCGTCCAGCCGCTCGGCGTCCCGGTCGAGCAGGACCAGGTCGGCGCCCCGGCGGGCCAGCCCGTGCGCCAGGGCCTCACCGATGCCGCTGGCCGCGCCGGTCAGCACCGCGGTGCCGCCGGGGAAGACGAAGTCACGCATGACGCTCCTCGGTGCTCAGGCGACGGGCGCGGGACGGTCGGGGACGGTGGCGGGCGTGCCCGCGCGGGAGAAGCGCACGCCGGAGTCGGTGAGCCGGCCGTGCCGCATCAGCAGCACGTCGCGGGGATAGTTCTGGTGCAGTCGCCAGGGCGCGGCCGGGCCCTGCTTGGGCAGCCGGTCGACGGCCCGCAGCACGTACCCGGACTGCAGGTCGATGATCGGCACCAGGTCGGTGGTGTCCGGGGCGAGCGGGGTGACGATCTGCTGGCCGGTGTCGTCGAGGTGGCGCAGCAACCGGCAGACGTACGTGGCGACGAGGTCGGCCTTGAGCGTCCAGGAGGCGTTGGTGTAGCCGATGGTCATGGCGAAGTTCGGCACGCCGGAGAGCATCATGCCCTTGTAGGCGACGGTCGAGGCGAGGTCGACCTCGGCGCCGTCCACGGTGAGGGTCATCCCGCCGAGGGCCAGCAGGTTGAGGCCGGTGGCCGTGACCACGACGTCGGCAGGCAGTTCCTCGCCGGAGCTGAGCCGGATGCCCCGCTCGGTGAAGGTGTCGATGGTGTCGGTGACGACCGACGCCGTCCCGGCGCTCAGGGCGGCGAACAGGTCCCCGTCGGGCACCACGCAGAGCCGCTGGTCCCAGGGGTTGTAGCGGGGCGAGAAGTGCCGGTCGAGGTCGTAGCCGACCGGGAGTTTGCCCTTGGCGGCCCGGCGGAGGAACCTCTTCACCACGCCCGGGGCGCGCCGGCTGAGCTGGAAGTTGGCCACCCCGAGCGCCACGTTCTTCCAGCGGGTCACCGCGTACGCGGCCTTCGCCGGGAGCCAGCGCCGCGCC
Source organism: Micromonospora sp. AP08 (assembly GCF_008085935.1). Taxonomy (NCBI): domain Bacteria; kingdom Bacillati; phylum Actinomycetota; class Actinomycetes; order Micromonosporales; family Micromonosporaceae; genus Micromonospora; species Micromonospora sp. AP08. The sequence goes on along the minus strand of NZ_VSEZ01000029.1, from coordinate 12,151 downwards.
GCGTCGGCGAGCGGGTCGCGCGAGGGCAGCGCGATGACGTACGTGGGTGAGCGCTGGAGCATGGTGACGTGGCCGGCCCGCTCGGCCATGGCCGGGACCAGGGTGACCGCCGTGGCGCCGCTGCCGATCACCACCACCCGCTTGCCGGCGTAGTCCAGGTCCTCGGGCCAGTGCTGCGGGTGCACCAGCCGGCCGGCGTACCGCTCGACGCCGGGGAACTCGGGCGTGTAGCCCTCGTCGTAGCGGTAGTAGCCGGAGTTGGTGAACAGGAACCCGCAGGTCAGGACCACCTCCTCGCCGGTGTCGTCGCGGTGGGCGTGCACCGTCCAGCGGGCGGTGGCGCTGTCCCACTCGGCGCGCAGCACCCGGTGGTGGAAGCGGATGTGCTCCTGCACCCCGTGCTCGCGGGCGGTCTCCCGGACGTAGGACCGGATGGCGTCGCCGTCGGCGATCGCCTTGGGGTTGGTCCACGGCTTGAACGAGTAACCGAGGGTGAACATGTCGGAGTCGGAGCGGATGCCCGGGTAGCGGAACAGGTCCCAGGTGCCGCCGACGGCGCCCCGGGCCTCCAGCACCGCGTACGTCTTCCCGGGGCACTGGAGTTGCAGGTGGACGGCGGCACCGACGCCGGAGAGCCCGGCACCGACGATGAGGACGTCGACGTGTTCGGAGGCCATGGCATCTCCCGTTCGGCCGGCAGTGGACCGGACCCTATCCATCCCCGTCGACGCCAGTCAACACCCTGTCGAGTGGAATCGACAGGGTGTCGAACAGGTGTAACATCGGCCGACATGACCCCCGCCCGTACCTCGACCGGCACCGCGCCGACGCGCGGGCGGCGGCCCGGCCGCTCCACCGGCGACGACCGGGAGGGGGCCATCCTCGCCACCGCCGAGCGGCTGCTCGGGCAGCGGCCCTTCGGCGAGATCTCCATCGACGACCTGGCCCGGGGCGCCGGCATCTCCCGGCCCACGTTCTACTTCTACTTCCCGTCCAAGGACGCGGTGCTGCTCACCCTGCTCGACCGGGTGACCGAGGAGGCCGACACGGCCGCGGGCGACGCGCTGGTCCGGCTCGCCGACGACCCGCGGGCCCGGTGGCGGGAGCTGATCGCCCGGTTCCACGCCACCTTCGGCGGCCACCGCGACGTGGTGCTGGCCTGCGCCCAGGTGCGCGGCACCAACGCCGAGGTGCGCCGGCTCTGGGCCGAGGTCCTCGAACGCTGGGTACGCGCCGTCGAGGCGGCCATCGAGGGCGAACGCGCACGCGGCGCGGCCCCGGACGGGCTGCCCGCCCGGGACCTCGCCATCGCGCTGAACTCCATGAACGAGCGGGTCTGGTACGCGACCTTCGCCGGCGACGGGCCGGCCGTGGCCGAGCGGGACGTGGTCGACGTGCTGCTCGACGTCTGGCTGACCGCGATCTACCGGACCACCGCACCGCCGCCGGCCTGAGCGGCGGCATGCGCCTCGCGCAGCCGCCGTATCACCAGGTCGAACTCGGCGGCGGGCAGCGCCGGGCCGGTGAGGCTCTCCAGCTGGCGCATCAGCACCGAGCCGCGCGACTGCACGGGCGTCTCCACTGCCCCGTCCCGGGTCAGCACGCACAGGGTCCACTGCCGGCCTTCGAGGCCAGGGCCGGAGAGGACGGTCGGGCCCGGGTAGAAGCCGGTCACCTCCCGCCAGGGCAGGAGCCGGGAGAAGAGCACGTTGCGGATCAGCAGCCCACGCTCGCCGTGGTAGACGCCGACCAGGTGGAACCGGACCGCGACGAGCAGGACCCCGACGATCACCGCGATGGCGACGGCCATCGACCCGGCCTGGTCGGCGGCGAGCCGACCGGCGACCAGCTCGGTCACCATCCCGGCCGACAGGACGAGCAGCGCCAGGCTGCCGTACAGGATGGCCACCCCGGCGGGGACCTGCCGCCTTGTCGTCCAGGGATCGGCCCGTCTCCATCTCCGCACCCCGGTCACACTAGCCGGTACGGGCAAACTCCATGATCCAGTTGGTCTCCCAGGTGCGCTCGCCGTCGGTGGAGAACGCCTGCTCCCAGCGGCAGGAGGTGGGCGTGATCCCGGACCAGATGAACCGGCAGCGGATCGGCCGCCCCTCGTCGGTGTCGTCGGCGTGGAAGGTGCCCACGCCGTCGACGAACCGGCCGACCATCGGCGGCTGTTCGAGCACCCCGCGACGGCTGTTCATCCAGTAGATCGACCAGAGCCCGGTCTCCGCGTCACGGATGCGGACCGTCGAGCCGGAGAAGCCCCGGGTCGGGAAGCGGATCTCGTCGAAGCTGCCGGCGCCGTCGAAGAACGAGTGCGCCACGCTCGTGCCGGGGAACTCGTCCCAGTCGTCGCTGCCGACGTGTCGCTTCCGCAGCCGCCGGTTGGTCACGTCCCAGCTGCCGACGAGGAAGTCGAAGTCGCCCATCAGAAACCCACCTTTCCCTCGGCCCGGTTGTCGGCCAGGTAGCCGGCCAGGTCCGGCCGGTCGGGGGCGAGCACGTGCCGGACCCAGGCCGTCCGCTCGTGCTCCAGCACGCCCAGCTCCCAGACGCAGCCCACGCCGGGCCGGTCCAGCGGCACGAAGTGCGCCGGGTCGTCGTCCGGGCAGTCCAGCGCGGGCTGGCCGGCGATCGCGATCCGGCACTCCACCACGTTGTCGAAGAACCAGCTGTACGCCAGCAGGTACGCGCCGGTGTCCGCGCCCCGGTGCAGCACCACCCAGCCGGCCGGCGGCGTGCTGCCGTCCGGCTCGGGCAGCAGCTTCGGCAGGTACGCGTACGCGGCCTCGACCACCTCCGGTTCGAGGCGGCGGTCCGGTTGGTCGATGTGGTAGCGCTTGACGTGCCGGCCGGCGACCTCGACGGCCCCCGGCACGGTCAGTTCCTTGTTCTGGAATGCCATGCCGGGACGGTAGGACCGCTCCCCTGACAGCTAGTGTCAGTGGAGTGCGGGCCAGTCGCCTCCTCTCCCTCCTGCTGCTGCTCCAGGCCCACGGCCGGCTCACCGCCGCCGAGCTGGCCCGCCGGCTGGAGGTGTCCGTCCGCACCGTCTACCGCGACGTCGAGGCGCTGCACGCCGCCGGCATTCCGCTCTACGGCGAGGCCGGGCACGCCGGCGGCTACCGGCTCGTCGACGGCTGGCGGACCCGGCTCACCGGGCTCACCGCCGAGGAGGCCGACCGGCTGCTGTTCGCCGGGCTGCCCGGACCGGCCGCCGAGCTGGGCTACCAGTCGGTCGTGGCCACCCTGCAACTCAAGCTGCGCGCCGCGTTGCCGCCGCCGCTCGCCGACCGGGCCGACCGGCTCCAGCAGCGGTTCCACCTGGACACCCCCGGCTGGTACTCCGACGGCGACCCGTCGCCGTACCTGGCCGCCGCGGCCGAGGCGGTGTGGCGGGAGCACCGGATCCGGGTCCGCTACCGGAGCTGGACCGGAGAGGTGACCCGGGTGCTCGAACCGTACGGGCTGGTGCTCAAGGGCGGCCGCTGGTACGTCGTGGCCGCCCGCCCGGACCGTGCCGAGCCGGCCACCTACCGGGTCAACCAGATCCTCGACCTGACCGCGCTGGACGAGCCGTTCGACCGGCCGGAGTTCGACCTGCCGGCCTGGTGGCGGGCGCACGTGGTCGCCTTCCGGGCCGGGCTGCACCGGGACGAGGCGACCATCCGGCTCTCGCCCCGGGGCCGGGAACGGCTGCGGGAGGTCGCCACCGACGCGGTGGTCGCCGCGGTGGACGCCAGCGCCGGCCCACCCGACGCGGCGGGCTGGGTGCGGGCCGTCGTACCCATCGAGTCGCTCACCCACGCGCACGGTGACCTGCTGCGGCTCGGCGCCGAGGTCGAGGTCCTGACCCCCGCCACCCTGCGCGCCCGCCTCGCGGAGACGGCAACGGCCCTCGCGGCCCTCTACCACCCGCCCGCACCCCGTTGATCAAGAGGTTTGCGTCGGTGTCGATCTCCCCGGAGACGCGAACCTCTTGATCAACGCGGCGAGGGGGCGAGTCAGCGCAGGTCGTGGAGGGTGGTGGCCAGGGTTCTCAGGGCGCGGTCGATGTCCCCGGCGGGGTTGGCGGCGTAGCCGAGGACCAGGCCGGGGGGTTGCGGGTGCTGGGCGTGCCACGAGAGGGGTTGGACCTTCACGCCGCGGCGCAGCGCCGCCGCGGCGAGGGCCGTGTCGTCGACGTCGCCGGGCAGCGTCACCAGCAGGTGCAGGCCGGCCGCGGCGCCGTGCACGACCGCACCGGGCAGGTGCTCGCGGAGCGCCCGGATCATCGCGTCGCGGCGGCGGACGTGCCGGCGGCGCAGCAGCCGCAGGTGGCGTTCCAGCGCGCCGGAGTCCATCAGCTCGGCCAGGACCAGTTGCGGCAGCGCGGCGTTGCCGAGGTCGGCCATCCGCTTGGCCGCCACCAGGTCGGCGTGCCACCGGGGCGGCACCAGCACCCAGCCGATCCGCAGCGCCGGGGCGAGCAGCTTGGAGACGCTGCCGGTGTAGCAGACCCCGTCCGGCAGCATCCCGCGCAGCGCCGGCACCGGCGGGCGGTCGTAGCGGTGCTCGGCGTCGTAGTCGTCCTCGATCACCACGCCGCCGCGCCGGGCCCAGCGCAGCAGCCGGCGGCGGCGGTCGCCGTCGAGCACCACCCCGGTCGGGAACTGGTGCGCTGGGGTGAGCATCACGGCCGGGGCGCCGCTGGCCTCCAGCCGGTCGACGCGCAGGCCGTGGGCGTCGACCGGGATCGGCGGGGTGTCCAGCCGCCAGTTGTTCAGGTGCTGGCGTACGCCGAGCGAGCCGGGGTCCTCCACGGCCACCGTGTGCACGCCGTCGGCGTGCAGCACCTGGGCGAGCAGGCCGAGCGCCTGGGACACCCCGGCCACGACCACCACCTCGGCCGGGTCCACCCGGATGCCGCGGTTGCGGGCCAGCCAGGTGGCGACCGCGAGCCGCAGCGCGGGGGTGCCGGTCGGATCGCCGTACCCGAAGTCGGCGGGCGCCAGGCGGTGCAGCACCGCGCGTTCCGCGCGCAGCCAGGCCGCGCGGGGAAAGGCCGCCAGATCGGGTACGCCGGGCGTCAGGTCCAGCTCCGCCGGAGCGGTGCGCAGCGCGTCGAAGACCTCGGTGCCCGGCGACCGCGCGGCGAACACCTCCGGCGGGCGGGGCGGCGGCGCCGGCGGGCGGGTGACCACGGCGGCCGGGGTGGCCACGACGACGGTGCCGGCCCGGCCCCGCCCGACCACCTGCCCGTCCTCGGTGAGCCGCTGGTACGCCTCGGTCACCACGCCCCGGGACACGCCCAGCTCGGCGGCGAGCACCCGGCTGGCCGGCAGCCGGGCGCCGACCGGAACCCGGCCGTCGGCGATGGCGGCCCGCAGCCGGGCGGCCAGCCAGTCGGCCCGGCCACCGGGCGGGGCCTCGCCGACGTCGAGCTGGAGGAAGTCGGCACCGGCCGTTATGGACCTCTCTGTCGCCGTTGGTTTGGCCCTATCCATCGGACCATTATGGTCGCAGGCTGGACCACATGACCATCGCCTTCCTCCTGACCACGCTCGTCGTGGTGATCACCCCAGGCACCGGGGTCGTCTACACCCTCGCCACCGGCCTCTCCGCCGGCCGCCGGGCCGGCCTGGTGGCCGCCGCCGGCTCCACCGTCAGCCTCGTCCCGCACCTGGTCGCCGCGGTGACCGGGCTGGCGGCCCTGCTCCGCGCCGGCACACCGGCGTTCCGGGTGGTCACCTGGCTGGGGGTGGCGTACCTGCTCTGGATGGCCTGGGCGGCGTTGCGCGACCGCGGCCCGCTGCTGCCGGTCGACGGGGACCACCCGCCGCGCCCGGCCGGCCGGGTGTTCCGCGACGGGGTGCTGATGAACCTGCTCAACCCCAAGGTCACCGTCTTCTTCGTGGCGTTCCTGCCACAGTTCGTCCCACCCGACGCGCCGGACGCGGCGGCCCGGATGCTGGCCTGCGGCACCGTGTTCATGCTGGCCACCCTCGTGGTCTTCGCCGGGTACGCGCTGCTGGCCGGCGCGCTGCGCCGCCGGGTGCTGGCGCGGCCCCGGCTCACCGCGCTGCTGCGGCACGGTTTCGCCGGCAGCTTCCTCGCGCTGGGCCTCGGCCTGGCCCTCACCGCCCGATAGGAGTCCTCCGTGCGCTTCCGGCACTCCCCGCAGGTCCGGTCGAGCTTCCCCGAGCTGACCTGCGGCGTCCTGCACGCCACCGGCATCACCCCCGGCGTCGACGTCACCCCACGACTCGACCGCTACGCCGACACGGCCCGCGCCCGCCTCGCCGGCGGCCCGGAGGGCGGCTTCCCGGAGATCCAGGCGTGGCGCCGCGCCTTCGCCCGGATGGGTTCGCCGCCCACCCGCTACCGGTGCGCCGCCGAGTCGCTGCTGCGCCGGTTCCGCCGGGACGGGGCGCTGCCCCGGCTGCACCCGCTGGTCGACCTGGGCAACGCCCTCTCCCTCGGGTACGCCGTGCCGGTGGCCGTGCTCGACCTTCACCGGATCGACGGGGACCTGACCGTGCGCCGGGCCACCGGCACGGAGACCTACCTGACCCTCGGCGGGGAGGAGGAGCACCCCGAGCCCGGTGAGCTGATCTTCGCGGACGAGGCCGGTCACGCCCACTCCCGGCGCTGGACCCACCGCCAGAGCGGCGCGTCGGCGGTGCGCGCGGACACCGCCGACGTGCTGGTGGTGATCGAGGCGATGCACGCCGGCGCCGCGGAGACCGTGCCCCGGATGCTCACCGAGCTGGCCGCCGCGCTGGCCGAGGAGTGGGGCGCGCCGGCCCGGACCGCGATGCTGACCCCCGAGGCGCCCGAGTTCGCAACGTCCGCCACGCGCAGCGTGTGAGGTTTCCTGCGGCCCCGTCGCGAGGGGTGCTCCCGTCGGGACCCGGGAGCACCCCCACCGTCAGGGCAGCTCCGGCGGGTCCAGCCAGGTCCAGGTCACGCCGTCGGCGGAGAGCCAGGCGCCCTTGCTGTCCGGCCAGCCGGTCTGCGCGTACCCGCCGGGCACCGGGCGCGGGTCGGCCCCCGGGCCCAGCGGGGCGGCACGCAGCGTCGCGCCGCCGTCAGAGCTCGCGAACATCAACGGGTCCTCCCCGGCGGAGATGCCGGCTTGGACCATCAGCACCCCGTCGGGGCGTACCGCCGCCCGGACGGTGCGCTCGCCGACCTGGGCCGTGCCGGCGGCACGCGCCCAGGTGTCACCGCCGTCCGTGCTGCGCCACACCACGAGGGCGCCCCGCACCCGGCCCACCGCGTAGACGGTGCGCCCGTCGTGGGTGGCGACCGCCGGGCCGCCCACGTCGTCCGAGGCGGTGAGGTCGTCCGGGAACTCGTGTCGCGACCAGGTGCGGCCGCCGTCCCGGCTCACCTCGACGGCGCCGCCGGTCCAGATGATCCGCCCGCCGTCGCCGACATGCTGGCCGGTCCGGCCGGTGACCCAGAGGCCGGCGTCGGCCGGCACGCTCTCGACCACCGCCGCGTTGCGCAGCGTCGACCGCCTGGCGAGCTGGGCGAGGTCGCCGGTGGCCGGGTCCACGGCCACGAGGGGCACGTCGCTCGGGCCCGGCTGCTCGCCGAGCACCCGCCAGCCGGCCGGCAGCGCGTCGACCCGCCGCGGGGTCACCTCCCGCCACGTGGCCCCGCCGTCGGCGCTGGCGATCCACCGTTGCGGTGTCGGAGCGGACCGGGACTGGTACCAGGCCACCATGGTGCGTGGTCCGGCCGACCGCAGGTCCACCAGGGCGTCGTCCGGCACCGGAAGCGGGCCGGTGCGCCAGTGCCGGCCGCCGTCGTCGGTGCCCGCCCAGCGCAGCGGGCAACCGTTGCGGCACTCGGTCCAGCGCAGGTAGACGTGGGTCAGGTCACCGACGGCGGGACGGCCGGTGAGGACCTGCCGGCCGGGGACGGGATCGGCGGTGGGCGTGGCGCCCGGCGTGGGGATGAAGTCCGGGGTGCGATCCGTGCCGAACCGGGCCGGTGGGGTGGAGTCGTCCGACCGGGCCGCCACGGCGACGCCCGAGCCGGCGACCAGCAACGCCACCGTGGCCACGGCGAGAATCTGCCGCCGGCGTCTGCGCCGCCGGGCCGCGGCGACGACCTGCGCGAAGTGCGGCTTGAAGCCGGCCTGGGCGGCGGTGTTCAGGCCGACGAAGTCCGGCTCAGGCATGGCGGGCCTCCCGCTCCGGCCGGGCCGCGGCCGGATCGGACGACGCCGGCCGGGCCGCGTCCTCGTCGCCGAGGTGGTCGGCGAGGGCACGGCGGGCCCGGACCAGGCGGGTCTTCACCGCCTCCACCGAGCAACCCAGCGCGGTGGCCACCTCGGTCACCGGCAGGTCCGCGAGGTGGTGCAGCACGACGGTCTCCCGGGCCTGCCGGGGCAGCCGCTGCAACGCCGCCACCAGGGCGACGTGATCCGGGGTGAGGTCCGGCGCGCTGGGCCGCGCCGGGTCCAGCCGCCCGGAGCGGACCAGGCCGTGCAGCAGCACCCGGCGGCGGTGCCGGGACCGGGCGACGTTCAGCGCCACCGTGCGCAGCCAGGCCTCCGGGTTGGCCACCTCCCGGAACCGCGCCGGCCGGGCCAACGCCCGGACGAACGCCTCCTGCACGACGTCCTGCGCCTCCGCGTAGTCGCCGGTCATGGCGTACATCTGGGCCACCAGCCGGGCCGCCGAGGCGGCGTACACCTGTCTGACGTGTTGCTGTGGGTCCACATCGTCCCCTCCCGGGTCGGTCGCTTCGTTACCTACGACCGGCGAGCGGGCGGTGCGGTGACATCGCCGTCGGCGCGGCGACGGCGGCCGGGCCGGCGGGTCGAGGTGGGGCGGCCGACGTGCGGCGACGGTCAGGCGTCGGGGCGGTCCCGGTCGTCGGTCGCCATGAGCTCGTCGAACTCGGCCGGGGTGATCTCGCCGGTGCGCAGCCGGCGGGCGTTCGCGGCGAAGCGGGCGATCGCGGCGCCCCGCGGGTCGGGCGGGGTCAGCAGGCCGGTGTCCGCGGCCGCCACGTCGGCCACCTGGCGGGGGTCGTCGGTGTCGACGGGCTCGCCGTGCAGCTCACGCAGCGCGGCGGCGAGCCGGGCGTCCTGCGCGTCGCCGGCGCCCCACCAGCGCCGGGCCAGGTCGACCGTGCGGCCGAGGCTGTCGTCGCCCACCCGCTCGGCCCGCAGCACGGCCCGCATCATGCTCAGGAAGGTGACGGTGACGGCGTCGGAGTCATCGGCGATCATGCGTTGCACCCTAGCGACCGGCTGCGACAAAACCGGTGGGGCCTCCGACCGCCGGGGGCATGATCGGGGGCATGGAGCGACGACCGGCCCGGGGGCACCGGAACATCCCGCACACCGCCGACGTCCGCATCGAGGCGTGGGCGCCGGACCGGGAGGGCTGCGTGGCCGAGGCGGTCACGGCCCTCGTGGACACCTTCGTGGACACCACCGGGGCCGCCGCCGACGGGGAGACCACCTTCCGGGTGCCGCCGGGCGCCGACGCGGACCTGCTGGTCGGCGTCCTCGACGAGGTCATCTTCCGGATGGACACGGCGGGTGAGCTGCCGCTGGAGACCGAGGTGCGGGCGGCCGACGACGGCGGCCTGGCGGTGCGCTGGCGAACCACCGGCACCGACGCCGTGGAGCTGGTCGGCGCGGTCCCCAAGGCGGTGTCCCTGCACGAGCTGTGCTTCGCCGCGGAATCCGCCGGCTGGCGCTGCGCGGTGACGCTGGACGTCTGATCGGGCGCTCAGCCCTTCACCACGCCGAGCGGGACCAGCCGGGCCACCTTCCGGCACAGGCCGGCGCCCTCGGCCGCCGCCACCACGGCGGCCACGTCCTTGTACGCGGCCGGCATCTCCTCGGCCAGCCCGCGCCGGCTGGCGCCCCGCACCGCGATGTCCTGCGCCTCCAGTTCACGGCGCGGGTCGTGCCCGCGTACCGCCTTGGTGGCCTGCTTGCGGCTCTGCACCCGGCCCGCGCCGTGGCAGGTCGACGCCCAGGCCGGCGCGCCGGGCACGCCGGTGAGCACGTACGAGCCGGTGCCCATGGAGCCGGGGATGAGCACCGGTTGCCCGACCGGGCGCAGGTCGTCGGGCAGGTCGGGGTGCCCCGGCGGGAGGGCCCGGGTGGCTCCCTTGCGGTGCACGCAGAGCGGGCGGGACGTCCCGTCCACCTCGTGCGTCTCGATCTTGGCGAGGTTGTGCGAGATGTCGTACACCAGGTCGAGGTCGCAGCCGGTGACCCGGGCGAAGACCTGCCGGGCGGCGTGGGCGAGCAGCTGGCGGTTGGCCCGGGCGTAGTTGGCCGCGGCGGCCATCGCCCCCAGGTAGGCCCGGCCCTCGTGGGAGGAGACCGGCGCGCAGGCGAGCTGCCGGTCGGGGACGTGGATTCCGTACCCGGGCATCACCTTCTCCATGCCGCGGACGTAGTCCGTGCAGATCTGGTGGCCCAGCCCCCGCGAACCACAGTGGATCATGACGCAGACCTGGCCGGCGCGGAGCCCGAAGGCAGCCGCCACGGCCTCGTCGTAGACCTCCTCCACCGCCTGCACCTCGAGGAAGTGGTTGCCGGAGCCGAGGCTGCCGACCTGGCGGGCGCCCCGCTCCACCGCCCGCTCGCTCACCTGGGCCGGGTTCGCGTCGCCCACCGCGCCGTAGTCCTCGCAGCGGTCCAGGTCCCGTTGGACGCCGAAGCCGCGCTCGACGGCGTACCGGGAGCCGCCGCGGAGCACCGCGTCGAGTTCCGCCCCGTCGGTCAGGTGCCACACGGCGCCCTTGCCCATGCCCCGCGGGGTGGACTCGCTGAGGCCGTCCATGACGGCGTCCAGCCGGGGGCGCAGCGCCGCCCGGTCCAGGTCGGCGGTGAGCAGCCGGACCCCGCAGGAGATGTCGAAGCCGACCCCGCCGGGCGAGACCACTCCCCCGTCCTCGACGTCGGTGGCGGCGACCCCGCCGATCGGGAAGCCGTAGCCCCAGTGCACGTCCGGCATGGCGTAGGAGGCGCCCACGATGCCGGGCAGGGTGGCGACGTTCGCCACCTGCTCCAGCGACTTGTCCGCCCCGGCGTCCGGGAGGAGATCGCGGGACGCGAAGACCACCCCCGGCACCCGCATGGGGTCGTGCCGGTCGATCCGGAACCGGTACGGCGACTCCTCGACCAGGTCCATGCCCGCCCGGCTACCCCGGGCCGGAGCGGTTACACCCGGTCTGGTTCGACCCGCCCGATCCGGGTAGTGCGGCAGCATGCCCCAGCGACACGAGGACTACGACCGGATCGCCGTCGTCACCGGCGCGGACTCCGGCATCGGCAAGGCGTGTGCCGTGGCGCTCGCCCAGGCCGGCTTCGACATCGGCATCACCTGGTACGGCGACCGGGACGGCGCCGAACGCACCGCCACCGAGTTACGCGCCGCCGGCCGCCGCTGCGAGGTGGCCGAGCTGGACCTCACCCGCCTGCCCGGGGCGGCGGCGGTCGTCGACGAGCTGGCCGACCGGCTCGGCGGGCTCGGCGTGCTGGTCAACAACGCCGGCACCGGCCTGTCCACGCCCTTCGTCGAGGTGGCCTGGGAGCAGTGGCGGGAGGTGCTCGCCGTGGACCTGGACGGGCCGTTCCTCTGCTCCCAGCGGGCGGCCCGGCGGATGCGGGCGGCCGGCCGGGGCGGCCGGATCATCAGCATCACCAGCGTGCACGAGCACGCGCCGCGGGTCGGCTCGTCGGCGTACTGCGCGGCGAAGGGCGGGCTGGGGCTGCTCACCCAGGTGATGGCGCAGGAGTTGGCGGCGGACGGGATCACCGTCAACGCGGTCGCCCCCGGTGAGATCGCCACCCCGATGACCGGCCAGGAGGACGTGGACCCGTTCACCCAGGAGCGCCCGGGCGTGCCGGTGGGCCGGCCCGGGGACGCCCGGGAGGTGGCGGCGGTCGTCGCCCTGCTCGCCTCGCCCGCCGCCGCCTATGTCACCGGGGCGTCCTGGCCGGTGGACGGGGGGATGTTGATGATGGGCCCGCAGGCGTCGTCGTTGCCCGACGATTCGTGGCGGTCGGTGTGAGGGTGGGGCCGACCGTGCCGGCTCCGTGACGGTCGGCCCCACCCCGTCGTGGGTCAGGTTCGCGCGTCGCTGCCGGCCTCCGCGATCACGTCGAGACCCGGTCCGG
>NZ_VSEZ01000028.1:0-34950 GCF_008085935.1 Micromonospora sp. AP08 | reverse complement strand
CGTCCGCGCCTCGGCAGGCGGACAACCGCAAACGGCAGCGCGGCCGTCGGTGTCACCGACCGTGCCCGGCACGGTCGAGGGCCGGTGTAACGCATCAAGTGAAGCCAGCGTGTAACGCATCATCCGAGTCGGACAACCGAGCGCCCCGAGCTGTCGTGTCCCGGGTGATGCTTTACACCGGCGTCCACCGTCCACGACGCGGCGCACCTGCGGCTCCCTGCTGGTCGACCTGGACGTACACCCCCGGGTCGCCATGGCGATCCTGAGACACGCCGACTTCTCGATCACGATGGAGATCTACAGCCAGGTCTCATCGAAGGCGACCCGGGAGGCCCTGCGGAAGCTCGGTCAGAGCCTCGATCAATGAGCCGTTGCTGTACTTCGCTGCTGTACAAGATCAGAAAAGGCCATCCGGGAGATCCCGAATGGCCTTTGACCTGCGTCGGGACGGCCGGATTCGAACCGACGACCCCTTGACCCCCAGTCAAGTGCGCTACCAAACTGCGCCACGTCCCGATGCCTCCGCGCGGTGTTCCCCGCGGCAGCCGGTACAGCTTAGCGCAAGATCCTCAGCCCCGCGCACAGGCCCCACCGGGTGCCGCGCCGCACTCCCCCTAGAGCGTCCTAGGAAAGAAGCCGCCGGGGATGGGGCCCGGCGGCTTCCTCCGGGACGGCTCAGCCGTGGGCCTTGCCCCGGCCGCCCGGGCCGAGCTTCTTGCGCGGGCGGACCGAGATGTCGATCGGGGTGCCCTCGAAGCCGAACTCCTCGCGGAGCTTGCGCTCCACGAAGCGCTGGTAGCCGGCGTCGAGCGGGCCGGTGGTGAAGAGCACGAAGCGCGGCGGAGACACGCCGGCCTGGGTGGCGAAGAGGATGCGCGGGGCCCGGCCGCCGCGCACCGGGTGCGGGGTGGCCTGGACCAGGGCGGTGAGCCACTGGTTGAGCTGCGCGGTCGGGATGCGGGTCTCCCAGCTCGCCAGGGCCTTGCGCAGCGCCGGGGCGAGCTTGTCGACCGCCCGGCCGGTCTTCGCCGACAGGTTCAGCCGGATCGCCCAGGGGATGCGGCGCAGCTCCCGGTCGATCTCCTTGTCCAGGTAGTAGCGGCGGTCGCCGTCGACCAGGTCCCACTTGTTGAAGGCGATCACCAGGGCCCGGCCGGCCTCGACCACCATGGTGAGGATCCGCTGGTCCTGCTCGCTGATCACCTCGCTGGAGTCGAGCAGTACGACGGCCACCTCGGCCGCCTCGATCGCCGAGGCGGTGCGCAGGCTGGCGTAGTACTCGGTGCCGCTGGCCTTGCCGACCCGCTTGCGCAGGCCGGCGGTGTCGACCAGCTGCCAGGTCTCGCCGCCGATCTCCACGAGGCTGTCGACCGGGTCGACGGTGGTGCCGGCGACCGCGTCGACCACCGCGCGCTCCTCGCCGGAGAAGCGGTTGAGCAGACTGGACTTGCCCACGTTGGGCCGGCCGACCAGGGCGACGCGGCGCGGGCCGCGCGGCCGGTTCTCCACGATCTTCGGCGCCTCGGGCAGCGCCGCCATGATGGCGTCGAGCAGGTCGCCGGAGCCGCGGCCGTGCAGCGCGGAGACCGGGAACGGCTCACCGAGGCCGAGCGACCACAGCGCGGTCGACTCCATCTCGATGGCCGTGTTGTCGGCCTTGTTGGCCACCAGGATCACCGGCTTGGCGCTGCGCCGCAGCATCTTCACGGCGGCCTCGTCCACATCGGTCGAGCCGACCATGGCGTCGACCACGAAGAGCACCACGTCGGCGGTGGCGACGGCCGCCTCGGCCTGGGCGGCGATGGCCGCGGCGCGGTCCTTGGCGTCCGGCTCCCAGCCGCCGGTGTCCACCACGGTGAACGCCCGGCCGTTCCACTGCGCGTCGTAGGGCACCCGGTCCCGGGTCACACCGGGGATGTCCTCGACGACCGCCTGCCGGCGGCCGATGATGCGGTTGACCAGGGTGGACTTGCCCACGTTGGGGCGGCCGACCACGGCCACCACCGGCTGCGGGCCGGTCGGCTCGCCGGCCTCGAGCTCCGGCTCGCGCAGCTCGACCCAGCCTCCGAATTCGTCGCTCACGCCACACCCCGCTCGGTGAGCAGCGTGCTCAGCCGGTCCACGACCTCGTCGATGCCCAGCTCGGTGGTGTCCAGCACGACCGCGTCGGCGGCCTGCTGGAGCGGGTTGACCTTGCGGGTCGAGTCGAGCTTGTCCCGGCGGGCCAGGTCGGCGGCGGTCGCCGCGACGTCGGCGGCGTCCTCGGCGCTGCGCCGCTGGGCGCGGGCCGCCTCGGAGGCGGTCAGGTAGACCTTCAGGTCGGCATCGGGCGCCACGACCGAGCCGATGTCGCGGCCCTCGACCACGATCCGGCCGGCGTCGGCGATCAGCTGCCGCTGCCGGGCGACCAGCAGCTCGCGGACGGCGCCCACGGCGGCCACCGCGGAGACCGCAGCGGTCACCTCGGGACCGCGGATCTCCTTGGCCACGTCGACGCCGTCGGCGGTCACGCCGTACCCCTGGGGGTCGGTGCCGATGCGCAGGTCGACCTCGCCGGCGACCTTGGCCACCGACTCGATGTCGGTCAGGTCGACCCCGGAGCGCAGCACCGCCCAGGTGAGCGCCCGGTACATGGCGCCGGTGTCGAGGTAGCGGGCGCCGATGCTGACCGCGAGCCGCCGCGACACGGTGGACTTACCCGAACCGGACGGCCCGTCCACAGCGACCACGCAGCGCCCGGCCCGTACGTTTTCCCCCACCGTTGTCCTCCTCAGCCCGTACCTCGCGGGTCGCCGGTGTCTCCGGCGCCGTTGAGCGGTTGGTGTTCCTCATCAATAATCCCGCGCCGCGCGGGTCGGCCGCACGCGATGGCGCCGCGGGCCGCGTCGAAGCCTACCGGGAGCCGTACCCCGATCGGCGGGGTCAGTCACCCACGGCCTTGAACAGGGCGGCGACCTCCGCGTTGGTCAGCCGGCGCAGCCGCCCGGTGCGCAGGTCGCCGAGCTTGATCGGACCGATCGAGGTACGGATCAGCCGGGACACCGGGTGGCCCACCTCGGCCATCAGGCGCCGGACGATGTGCTTGCGCCCCTCGTGCAGGGTCAGCTCCACCTGGGCGGTTTTGCCGAGGGTGCCCACCACCTTGAAGGAGTCGACCTTCACCGGCCCGTCCTCCAGCTCGACGCCGGCCGTCAGCCGCTTGCCCAGGTTGCGCGGGATCGGCCCGGCGACCTCGGCGAGGTAGGTCTTGAGCACCTCGTACGACGGGTGCATGAGCTTGTGGGCGAGGCTGCCGTCGTTGGTGAGCAGGAGCAGGCCCTCGCTGTCGGCGTCGAGCCGCCCGACGTGGTAGACCCGCTGCTCCAGCCGCGCGCCGATGAAGTCGGCGAGCTCGGTGCGGCCCTTCTCGTCGGCCATGGTGGTGACCACCCCGCGCGGCTTGTTCATCGCCACGTAGACCAGGCGGACGTCGGCCTGGAGCCGTTCGCCGTCGACGTGGATCACGTCGCGCGCCGGGTCCGCCTTGTCGCCGAGCTGGGCGACCCGGCCGTTGACGGTGACCCGGCGCCGGAAGATCAGATCCTCGCAGGCGCGCCGCGATCCCACCCCCGCGGCGGCGAGCACCTTCTGGAGGCGCTCGGCGCCCTCGTACACGGGGGCGTCGGGCTTCGGGGCACGGTCATCGCGTCGCATCGGCAAGCTCTTCTACGTCGTCGGGGAGGAAGGGGGCCAGGGGCGGCAGGTCGTCCACCGAGTTCAACCCCAGCTTCTCCAGGAACATCGTGGTGGTCCGGTAGAGGAACGCCCCGCTGTCCGCCTCGGTGCCGCACTCCTCGACCAGGCCCCGGGAGACCAGGGTACGGATCACGCCGTCGCAGTTGACACCCCGGATCGCGGAGATCCGCGACCGGGTCACCGGCTGCTTGTAGGCGATCACCGCGAGGGTCTCCAGCGCGGCCTGGGTCAGCCGCACCGACTGGCCCTCCAACACGAACCGCTCGACGTAGGTCGCGTATTCCGGCCGGGTGTAGAGACGCCAGCCACCCGCGGCCCGGCGCAGCTCGAAGCCGTGCCCGGCGGCCGTGTAGCCGGCCGCGATCTCGTCGAGCATCGGGCCGATCCGCTCCGGGGACTGCTCCAGGACCTGGGCCAGGGTCAGCTCGCTGACCGGCTGGTCCACCACGAGCAGGATGGCCTCCAGCGCGCCGCGCAGCTCGGCGTCGTCGAGCACGGGCGCGGGCTCCGGCGGCGGGGCCGGCCGCCGCCGTCCCCGCTTCCCGGGTACGCCGCCCGCGCCGCCCTCCCCCTCCCGCTCACCGGGTCGGCCGTCGCCACCGACCGCGTCCGCCGCGGTCTCCTCGGAGATCTTGGTACGGTCCGGCCCCTCAGGGGGCACGCCCGTACCAAGATCGGGGCCAGCCTCCAGCGACGTCCGCCTCGGCGCGGAGATCTTGGAAGGATCCGGCCCCTCCGGGGGCCATTCCCTTCCAAGATCTGCCGAGGGCTCCGGCGCCGCGTCTTCGGACGGCGCGCTGACGAGTTCGGCGTCCGGGGCGGAGCCGGCGGGAGCGGCGGCCTCGGCGTCGGTGGCGGGCTCGGGCTCCGTCGCCGACGGCGGCGGGGTGGGGCGCTCCCACGGGGGGATCCAGGCGGCGGCCTGGTCGGCCAGCGAGTCGCGGCGTTCCTCGTCGCTCATCGGGTCACTCCTGCGGGGTTGCCGGGTCGTCCGCCGCCGGGGCGGGCGGGGTGGTGGCCGGCTCCGGGTTGCCGGCGTACTCGTCGATGGTCAGCTCGGCGCCGCCGTCGGCGGAGCCGGTCCAGCGCACGGTCAGCTCCTCCAGCGCCTGCTCCTGGACGAAGGCCACGAGGCCCTGCCGGTAGAGCTCCAGCAGCGCCAGGAAGCGGGCCACCACCTCCAGGGTGATCTCGCAGTCGGCGCAGAGCAGCGAAAAGCTGGCCGTGCCGGCGCGGCGCAGCCGCTCGGAGATGATCTCGGCGTGCTCCCGGACGCTGACGCGGACCATGTGCACGTGGGCGATGGACACCTCGGGCACCGGCTTCGGGGTCATCGCCTTGAGCGCCAGCTTGAGCAGCCGCTCCGGGCCGATGCCGAGCACAAGGTCGGGCAGCGCCTCGGCGTACCGGGGTTCCAGGGTGACGGCACGGGGGTAGCGCCGCCCGCCGACCGACTCCAGCTCGGCGATGTGCGCCGCCGCCTCCTTGTACGCCTTGTACTGCAGCAGCCGGGCGAAGAGCAGGTCCCGGGCCTCGAGCAGGGCCAGGTCCTCCTCGTCCTCCACCTCGGCGGCGGGCAGCAGCCGGGCCGCCTTCAGGTCGAGCAGGGTGGCGGCGACCAGCAGGAACTCGCTGGTCTCGTCCAGGTCCCACTGGTCGCCCATGGCCCGCAGGTACGCGATGAACTCGTCGGTGACCTTGTGCAGGGCCACCTCGGTGACGTCCAGCTTGTGCTTGCTGATGAGCTGGAGCAGCAGGTCGAACGGGCCGGTGAAGTTGTCCAGCCGGACGGTGAAGCCGCTGGTCTCCTCGACGGTGACCGGGTCGGCGGGCACCACGCCGTCGACCTCGGCGGCCAGCTCGGCGGCGGCCACCGGATCGGCGGCGCCGTGCGGCGGGTCGAGGGGCGGTGCGGTCACCGGCAAACCGTAGTCCACGACCCGGGCACCCGGCGTGCGGCCTACCGCTCCGCCTGGGCGGCGATCACCTCGCGGGCGAGCTGGCGGTAGTTGCGCGCGCCCGAGGAGGCCGGGTCGAGGGTGGTGATCGGGGCGCCGGCCACCGTCGACTCGGGGAACTTGACGGTCTTGGTGATCACCGTCTGGTAGACCTTGTCGCCGAACGCCTCCACCACCCGCTGGAGCACCTGGCGGCAGTGGGTGGTGCGGCTGTCGTACATGGTGGCGAGGATGCCTTCGAGCTCCAGGTCGAAGTTGAGCCGCTCGCGCACCTTGTCGATGGTGTCCAGCAGCAGCGCGACACCGCGCAGGCTGAAGAACTCGCACTCCAGCGGGATGAGCACGCCGTGCGCCACGGTCAGCGCGTTGATCGCCAGCAGGCCCAGCGAGGGCTGGCAGTCGATCAGGATGAAGTCGTACTCCTTGCGGATCGTGCGGAGCACCCGCGCCAGGGCCATCTCCCGGGCGACCTCGTTGACCAGCTGGATCTCGGCGGCCGAGAGGTCGATGTTGGCGGGCAGCAGGTGCAGCCCGGCCACGTCGGTCTTGATCAGGACGTCCTCGGCGGTGACGTCGTCCTGCATGAGCAGGTTGTAGACCGACAGGTCGAGGTTGTGCGGGTTGACACCGAGGCCCACGGAGAGGGCGCCCTGCGGGTCGAAGTCGACGAGCAGCACCTTGCGGCCGTACTCGGCGAGCGCGGCGCCCAGGTTGATGGTGGTCGTGGTCTTGCCGACGCCACCCTTCTGGTTGGCCATCGCGATGATCCGCGCCGGCCCGTGCCGGTCGGTCGGCATCGGCTCCGGGATCGGCTTGCGCATGGTGTACGCGGCCGGGTCGGCGGGGCCGAGGTCGGCACCCAGCGTCGCCTGCTGCTCACGGAGCTCCGACGTCCAGGTCTCGGCACGGTCACCGTTTCCTGCCATGTCCTCGTTGCCCCCTCCCGACGACCACCCGGCGTCGGAGCCGTCCGACGTCCCTCGCGGCGCCGCTGCGCACCCCCGGTCCGTCACCCCTGGAGGCCCGCGCCGAAGCCGACTGTACGCCACGTGCCAGCAGCGTGTTCGGTAGCGGGTCGGCGTGTCGGGCCGGTGCTCAGCCGGGACGCTGTTTCGTTCGCGACTGCGGGGCTCGCAACCCCGGCTCACTCCTCGCGCTCACCCGTGGGCCCGTGGGTGGGCTGTCGCGTAGACCTCCCGCAACCGTTCCACGGTGACCAACGTGTACACCTGGGTGGTGGTCACCGAGGCGTGACCGAGCAGTTCCTGCACGACCCGCACGTCGGCCCCGCCGTCGAGCAGGTGGGTGGCGTACGAGTGGCGCAACGTGTGCGGGGAGACCGCGTCGGGCCCGTCGACGGGCAGGCCGGCCCGTCCGGCCGCGGCGCGCAGCACGGTCCAGGCGCCCTGCCGGGTGAGCGGGCCGCCGCGGGCGTTGACGAAGACCGCCGGGGTGCCCCGGCCGGCGGCGAGCAGCGCCGGGCGGCCACGGACCAGCCAGGCCCGCAGCGCCTCTCCCGCGTACCCGCCGACCGGCACGAGCCGGGTCTTCCCGCCCTTGCCGTGCAGCAGCACGGTTCCGGCGTCGAGGTCGAGGTCGTCCACGACCGCGCCGACCGCCTCGGAGATGCGCGCGCCGGTGCCGTACAGGAATTCCAGCAGCGCCCGGTCGCGCAGCGCGCGGGGCGCGTCCTCGCCGGTGGCGGCGACCGGGCCGGCGGTCTCCAGCAGCCGGACCACGGCGTCGACCGGCAGCGCCCGCGGCAGCCGGCGCGGCGGGGTGGGCGGGCGGACGTCGCGGCTGGGGTCGGCGCCGGCCGTGCCCTCGCGCAGCGCGAAGCGGTGCAGGCCGCGCACGGCGCTGGCCGCGCGTGCGGCGGAGGAGACGGCGAGCGGCGGGTGGTCGGCGTCGCCGGCGCGCAGCCGGGCCAGGTGCGCCTCGATCTGGGCGGGCCCGACGGCGGCCAGGTCGGTCACGCCGGCGGCGGCCAGGGTGGACAGATAGCGGTCCAGGTCGCGACGGTACGAGGCGAGGGTGTTCGTGGACAGTCCCCGCTCGACGGTGAGGTGGTCCAGGTAGCCCCGGACGGCACGGCGCAGGGCCGGCGCGGGCTCGACGCCCGCACCGGCCCGTTCGACCGTGGAGTCGGTCAGCCCAGCACCTCGGCCAGCGGCAGCGTGTCCATGCCGTGCGCCTCGGCGACCGGGCCGTAGACGACCTGGCCGGCGTGGGTGTTCAGGCCGAGGGCGAGCGCCGGGTCGTTGCGCAGCGCCTGCTGCCAGCCCTGGTTGGCCAGTTCGAGGGCGTACGGCAGGGTGACGTTGGTCAGCGCGTAGGTGCTGGTGTTCGGCACCGCGCCGGGCATGTTCGCCACGCAGTAGAAGATCGAGTCGTGCACCTTGTAGACCGGGTCGGCGTGCGTGGTCGGGCGCGAGTCCTCGAAGCAGCCGCCCTGGTCGATGGCGATGTCGACGAGCACGCTGCCCGGCTTCATGCGGGAGACCAGCTCGTTGGAGATGAGCTTCGGGGCCTTCGCGCCGGGCACCAGCACCGCGCCGATGACCAGGTCGGCGTCGACCACGGCCCGCTCGATCTCGTACGCGTTGGAGGCGACGGTCTGCAGGTGGCCCCGGTAGATGGCGTCGGCCTGGCGCAGCCGGGCGACGTTCTTGTCCAGCAGCAGCACCTCGGACTGCAGGCCCAGCGCGATGGCGGCGGCGTTCAGGCCGGAGACGCCGGCGCCGATGACCACGGTCTTGGCCGCGTACACGCCGGAGACGCCGCCGGGCAGCACGCCCCGGCCCCCGCCGGTGCGCATCATGTAGAAGGCGCCCACCTGCGGGGCGAGCCGGCCGGCCACCTCGGACATCGGGGCGAGCAGCGGCAGCGAGCGGTCGGGCAGCTCGACGGTCTCGTACGCGATGCCGGTGACCTTGCGGTCCAGCAGCGCGTCGGTGCACTCCTTCGAGGCGGCCAGGTGCAGGTAGGTGAAGAGCACCTGCCCCTCCCGCATCCGGTGGTACTCCTCGGCGATCGGCTCCTTGACCTTGAGCACCAGCTCGGCGGTGTCCCAGACCTCGTCGGCGGTGGCCAGGATCTTCGCGCCGGCGGCGGCGAACTCGTCGTCGGTGATGCTGGAGCCGACACCCGCGCCGGACTCGACGAAGACCTCGTGGCCGTGGCGGGTGAACTCGTTGACGCCCGCGGGCGTGATCGCCACGCGGTACTCGTGGTTCTTGACCTCGCGTGGGATTCCGACCTTCACGATGCAGACACCTTCCTCCGGGGCAACTCACCCCCGACTGCGCGGCGCCGCGACGGCCCCTTTGCCGACGCGGTCCACCGGTCCCGCCGGCGGCAGTCTAGGCGCGTGGGAACCCCACGGAGGCCAACACAGTGACATCCGGTGCCCGGGCGTACTGACGGTGTGTCAGGCATCGACCGGGCTGGGCGGTGGAGACCGCCTCAGCCGTCAGGACAATGTTCGGTAAATATCCTTCCACCCTATGGGCATCGGTGCGGACAGGACGCCAGTCGATCACTAAGGTGTCCGCTCATGACCACTCCTCCTTACCAGCAGTACCCGCAGGGCGTCTCGGACAAGAGCAAGGTCGTCGCGGGCATCCTGGGCATCCTGCTCGGCTTCTTCGGCGCCGGGCGCTTCTACATGGGCGACACCAAGACTGGCGTGCTCCAGCTCGTGGTGAGCGTCGTGACCTGCGGCGCCGGCGCCCTGTGGGGCACCATCGACGGCATCCTGATCCTCGTCAACGGTGGCGTCGACGGGCAGGGCCGTCCGCTGCGCGACTGAGCGTAGACACAGCGGAAAGGGGCCGCGCGGTGCACGCACCGCGCGGCCCCTTCGTCGTCCGATCCGGTCAGCGGGGCAGCGGGGCCTCCGCGCGGCGCAGCTCGGCGAAGCCGGTCTCCCGGGCGCGGGCGGCGGCGAGCAGCCCGGCCACGCAGGAGGCGTTGGTGATCTCACCGGCCAGGACCATCCGGACCGCCTCGTCGAGGTCGACCCGCACCACCTGGAGATCGGCCTCCTCGTCGCGCCGGTCGTGACGCTGTTCGGCGGGCACGTCGGCGAGGTCGCGGGCCAGGAAGACCCGCACCACCTCGTTGCTGAACCCGGGCGAGCTGTGCAGGTCGACGAGCACGTCCATGCTGCCGGCGGTGAGGTCGGCCTCCTCGGCCAGCTCCCGGGCCGCCGCGACGGCCAGGTCCTCGCCCCGGACGTCCATGAGCCCGGCCGGCAGCTCCCACAGGTGCCGGCCCACCGGGTGCCGGTACTGCCGGATGAGCACCACCTGGCCGGCGTCGTCGAGCGCCACCACGGCCACCGCGCCGACGTGCGTCACGTAGTCGCGGGTGGCCGTGCCCCCGCCCGGCATGGTCACGTCGTCGCTGACCACCGAGAAGATCCGGCCCGACCAGATCTCCCGGTGCCCAGTCACCTCGTACCGGTGCTCGACGGCACTCACGACGCGGACGCCGCCTTCGCCGCCGCGCCGCCGTTGCGGGCCGCCTTCTTCGCGGCGGCGGCCTCCGCCGGGGCGTCCAGGTCGACCGGGAGCTGGTCGGCCTCGGAGTACGCCACGGCGGCCTTCACGAAGGCGGCGAAGAGCGGGTGCGGCCGGGTGGGCCGGCTCTTCAGCTCCGGGTGCGCCTGGGTGGCCACGAAGAACGGGTGCAGGTCCCGGTCCAGCTCGACGAACTCGACCAGCCGGCCGTCCGGCGAGGTGCCGGAGATCGACAGGCCGGCCTTGGTGAGCTGGTCGCGGTAGGCGTTGTTCACCTCGTACCGGTGCCGGTGCCGCTCGCTGACCTCGGTGCTGCCGTACGCCTCGGCGACCAGCGAGCCCTCGGCCAGCTTCGCCGGGTAAGCGCCGAGCCGCATGGTGCCGCCCAGGTCGCCCTTGCCGGCGACGATGTCCTCCTGGTCGGCCATCGTGGCGATGACCGGGTGGGTGGCCTCCTCGTCGAACTCCAGGGAGTTCGCCCCGTCCAGGCCGGCCAGGTGGCGGGCCACCTCGATGGTCATGCACTGCAGGCCGAGGCAGAGGCCGAGCAGCGGGACGCCGTTCTCCCGGGCGTACCGGGCGGTGCCGATCTTGCCCTCGATGCCGCGGACGCCGAAGCCGCCGGGGATCACGATGCCGTCGACGCCGGCGAGGGCGGCCGCCGCGCCGGCCGGGGTGACGCAGTCGTCGCTGGGCACCCAGCGCAGCTGCACCCGGGCCCGGTGGCCGAAGCCGGCGGCCCGGATCGCCTCGCTGACCGACAGGTAGGCGTCGGGCAGGTCGACGTACTTGCCGACCAGCGCCACGGTCACCGTGTGGCGCGGCTGGTGCACCCGGTCGAGCAGGTCGTCCCAGCGGGTCCAGTCCACGTCGCGGAAGGAGAGGCCGAGCCGGCGCACCACGTACGCGTCGAGGCCCTCACGGTGCAGCACCTTCGGGATGTCGTAGATGCTCGGCGCGTCCGGGGCGGCGGTGACCGCCTCCCGGTCGACGTCGCAGTAGAGCGAGAGCTTCTCCTTGACCTTGTCCGGGATCTCCCGGTCGCAGCGCAGCACCAGGGCGTCCGGCTGGATGCCGATGCTGCGCAGCTGGGCCACCGAGTGCTGGGTCGGCTTGGTCTTCAGCTCGCCGGACGGCGCCAGGTAGGGCACCAGCGACACGTGCAGGTAGAAGCAGTTGTCCCGGCCCAGGTCGTGCCGGACCTGGCGGATCGCCTCCAGGAACGGCAGCGACTCGATGTCGCCGACCGTGCCGCCGACCTCGGTGATCACCACGTCGGGGACCTGGCCGTCGGCGTCCGGGTCGGCCATGCCGAGGATCCGCGCCTTGATCTCGTTGGTGATGTGCGGGATGACCTGGACGGTGTCGCCCAGGTATTCCCCGCGCCGCTCCTTGGCGATCACCGCCGAGTAGATCTGCCCGGTGGTGACGTTCGCCTTGCCGGACAGGTCCCGGTCGAGGAACCGCTCGTAGTGGCCCACGTCGAGGTCGGTCTCGGCGCCGTCCTCGGTGACGAAGACCTCGCCGTGCTGGAACGGGTTCATCGTCCCGGGGTCGACGTTGAGGTACGGGTCGAGCTTCTGCATCACCACGCGCAGCCCGCGCGCGCTGAGCAGGTTGCCGAGGCTGGAGGCGGTGAGGCCCTTACCCAGCGAGGAGGCGACGCCCCCGGTGACGAAAATGTGCCTGGTCGTCCGTGCTGAAGGGGCCAAGGCCTGCTCCCGTGTCGTCCGTAGCGGTCGTGCGAACCGCCGTGCCGATCAGCCAAGTGATCACGCGATCCACGGGATTCCACGGTAACACCTCCCCGGCCCCGCAGCGGTGTCGCACCCACCGTCGGCGCACGTGAAGCCGTATCCGGCTCAGCCGGCGGGCACCTCGGTCGATGCCGGACCCGGCTGGGCCGGCACCCGGGGCGCCCGGCCGGCGGCCGCGTCCGGCGCCGGCGTGCCCCGGCCGGGCACGGCCGGGGCGCCCTCCGGGGCGTCGGCCGCGTCCTGGTCGGGTCGGCCGGAGCGGCCCCCGCCGGTGGTCCCGGCCGCGCGTCCGCCGCTGGGCCCCTCCCCCCTGGGGCCGTCGGGCGGTGTCGCCCCGCCCTCGTCGCCCGGACGGCCGCTGCCGGGCTGGGTGCGGTCGGTGGAGTGGTCGAGCACCCGCAGGGCCGCGAGGGCCGCCATGGGCACCACCAGGGCCCCCGCCGCCCCGGCCACGTCCAGGGCCGAGCCGCCCAGCACGCCACCGAGACCGGCGGCCACCCCGGTGCCGGCCATCGCCGCCCGGATCGCCGGGTAGATGCCGAACAGCCGCATGAGCCCGCCCCACGGCTGGAGCAGGGCGAACCAGACCAGCGCGGCGCCGGCCAGGGCCAGCACGGTGAGCGGGCTGTTCACCAGGGTCTGGAAGTTGGCGGCGCTGGACCGGTGCACGGTGAGCCCGCCGGTGCCGTCGCCGAGGGCGGCGAGGAACCGGCCCAGGCTGCCCCGCTCGGCCTCCGGCCGGCCCGCGTCCACCACGGCGAAGCCGATGGTGACCGCCAGCCCCGCCATGGTCGCCCAGGCCAGCCGGCTCACGGTCAGCCAGCCGCCGGAGCAGATCGCGGCGGCGACGCTCACCCCGGCGGTGAGCGCGATGGCACCGATCGAGTCGGCGCCCAGATAGGGGCTGCCCACGATCACCACGGCCGCCCCGCCGACCGCGACCATCACCGCCGGGCGCCACGCCCGGCGGACCCGTTGGGCCAGCCAGCCGCCGCAGAGCAGCGAACCGGCGAGGAACACGCCCAGCCCGACGGTGCCCAGGCCGGCGTACCGGCCGCCCTCCAGGGCGGAGTAGCCGACCACGCCGTTGAGCTGCAACCGGGAGCCGGTGAGCACGTCCACCCCGACCACCAGGGTGGCCAGCCCGGCCACCGCGCCGAGGGGACCGAGGGTGCGCTCGTGGCCGGGGCTGAACCGGACCGCGGCGGTGCCGCCCACGACCAGCAGGGCGGTCACCGAGGCGAACCACCAGCCGGCGTGCTGCCCCCGCCACCACGGCACGGCGTCGGCGAGCAGGGCGGCCGGCACGGCGAGCGCGGCGCCGATCAACAGCAGTTCCACCACGGCCACCACCCGCCGGGACACCGGCTCGGGTCCGTGCGGGCCGGCGTGCCGGCGGGCCCGGCGCAGCAGCGGCAGCACGGCCACGGCGAGGGCCACCTGGGCGGCGGCCAGCAGGGTGAAGAACCAGCCGGCGACCCGGCGCTGGGCGGCGGCCTCCCGGTCCGCGTCGGCCGGCGCGTCGATCGCGGCCCGCAGGTCGTCGGGGCGTCCGTCGACCGACAGGGCGGGCCGGCCGACGAAGAGCCGCTCGGGCATCGGCCGGCCGAGGGCGGCCAGCGCGGTGGGGGCCAGGTCGACCAGTTGCAGGTAGCCCTCGCGGGCGGTGCTCGGCGAGGTGAGCCAGCCCCGCTCCCAGCCCGGGCCGTCGGCCACCGCGACGTGCAGCCGCGACGGCGTGTCGGTGTCCGACACCCCGGCCACCATGACCAGCGAGCGCGGCGGCCGGGCGGCGAGCACCCGGGCGAGTTCGGCGTCCACCTGGCGGGCCTGGGCGGCCCGGCTGTCCGGGTCCTCCCCGTCGACGGTGCCCAGGTCGACGATGCTCAGCACGCAGGAGCCGAGCAGCTTCGCCGGGTCGGCGGGGAGCACCGGCGCGTACCGGTCGACCCGGCCGAACGGGCGGGCGGCGGCCACCGCGGCGCCCGGCCCGACCGCCACCGAGCAGCGCACCGACTCGGCGAGCGCCCCGGGGGTGGCCCCCCAGGAGAGCCGGTCCTGGTTGTACGCGACCACGCCCTCCTGGTCCGGCAGGTTCGCGCCGATCCCGTCGGGCTGCTCGACGGTCACCCCGGTGGCCGGGCAGCCCCCGTCCGGCCGGCTGCCGTTCCTGGCGGCGAAGTTGCCGGCGCCCAGCGTCAGCCAGCCGTCGACCGGGCAGGTGGGCCGGTGCGCGGAGCGTACCGAGAGGGAGCCGATGGAGCCCTGCTCGGCCATCCGCCACAGCGTGGGGGTGGTCTGCGGGTCGACGTCCTCCCAGCGCAGCCCGGCCGCCCCGGCCAGCACCACGAAGTCGGCGCTGCGCTCGGCGGCGCCGTTGTCCGGGCGGGCGGCCAGCGCCGTGATGCCGAGCACCACCACGACCAGGGTCAGCAGCACCGGGGTCAGTCTGCGCAGCATCACCGGGTCCCCGTCGAGTGCTCGGGCGTCAGCTCCGCGTAGAGGTCGACCAGGGCGCCCGTGGTGTCCGCCTCGGTCGGCCAGGTGGCGGCCCGGGCGGCGCCACGGCGGCCCAGCTCGGCCCGGCGGGTCTCGTCGTCCAGCAGGCCGCGCACCGCCGCGTCGACGGCGTCCACGTCACCGGCGGGGACCAGCACGGCGGCGTCGCCGACCAGCTCCGGCAGGCCGCCGACGGCGGTCGCCACCAGCGGCACGCCGGCGCCCAGCGCCTCCTGTGCGAAGAGCTGGCGGGCCTCCCAGTCGCTGGTCACCACGGCCAGGTCGGCGCCGGCCAGCAGGTCGGCCACGTCGGTGCGGTGCCCGAGCAGGGTCACCGGCGCCCGGGCGGCGGAGATCCGCGCGGCGAGTTGCAGGTACGCGGGCCCGCTGCCGGCGATCACCACGAGCGGCGCGGGCTGCCGGGCCCGCCACCGGGCGGCGGCGTCGACCAGGATGTCGTACCGCTTCTGCGGGTGCAGCCGGCCCACCGAGAGGATCAGCGGGCGGTCGGGGCCGACCCCGAACTCGGCGCGGACGGCGGCCCGGCGGCGGCGCGGCGCGGGCAGCGCCGGCGCGGCGACCGGGGCGAGGCGGGCGTCGGCGGCGCCGAGCGCGGCGGCCCGGTCGACCAGGTCGGCGGAGGCGCCCAGGGCGACCCGGACGTTGCGGGCGACGATCCGCTCGGCGAGCCGGGACAGCCCGCCGCGCAGTCCCCCGGCCAGCACGGCGTTGTGCCAGGTGACCACGAGCGGGGCGGCCGGGCGGGCGAGGACGGCGACCAGGCCGGCGCGCAGCCCGTGCGCGTGCACCACGTCGACCGGCGTGTCGGCGAGGGCCCGGCGCAGCGCGGTGACGGCCCGCGCGTCGGCCGGGGTGGGGCTGGCCGGGATCTCCACGGGCGTGAACCGGGCGCCGGCTCCGGTGAAGTCGAACTGGTCCTGGGTGGCGGCCGGGCCGCAGACCAGCACGGACGCGCCGGCCTCGGTGAGGCCCCGGGCGATCGAGCGGATGTGCTGCCCCACCCCGCCGGTGCTGGAGGCGAGCACCAGGGCAACCGAGCCGGGCCACCGGGGCGCCGACGAGGCGTCCGTCATGAGGAAACGGTCTCCTTTCCGTCGCCCCGCTCCCCGGGGTGCTGGTCCGCCCCCGGGCCGTCGCCCCCGCCGGGCGGGCGGCGCCGGCCGAGCCGGCGGGTCACGGCCGCGAGCAGCGGCCGGAGGTCGCGGGCGTCGGTCAGCCAGGCGACGGCGAGGAACAGGGCGCCGACCACGACCCCGGACAGCATGCCCTGCGCGAGGGCCTCCGCCGTCGTCGGGGTCCCGTCGGTGAGCCCGGCGAGTCCCCGGGCGGTGGCCGCGCCGCCGAGCGCGGCGACCGCGGCGGCGAGCAGGCCGGCGGCCCCGGCCCGCCCGACGCCGGCCAGGGCGGCGGGCCCGGCGGAGCGCCGCACGGCGGCGATCAGCAGCCCGCCGAGGAGCAGCATGCCGGCGGAGGTGGCCAGGGTCACCGCGAGCACCCGGTCCGCGAGGGGCAGCAGGCGCCCGAGCAGCAGGGCCAGCGCCGGCACGCTGAGCCAGCCGAGCGCGGTGGCGACGGTGGCCGACCGGGTCTCCCGACGCGCGTAGAGGGCCCGGGTGAGCACCGCGAAGAGGCCGTAGCCGAGCAGGCCGGGGGCGAAGCCCGCGATGCCCGCCGCGGCCGTGCCGGCGTTGGCGGGGTCGAAGAAGAAGTGCCCGACCGGGACGGCCGTGCCGGCCAGCGCGGCGGCCCCGAGCAGGCTGAACAGCACCACCCCGCGGACCGCCGGCGCGAGCGTCTCCCGGTAGGCCCGCTCGTCGCCGGCCGCCCGGGACGCCACCAGGGTCGGGTACGCGGCCACCGCGACCGGCACGGCCAGCACCGCCCAGGGCAGGAAGTAGATCGTCTGGGCCAGGTTGTAGACGCCGACGTCGGCGGTCCGGCCGTAGGTGACCTGGTTGAGCGCGACGACCAGGGCGATCTGCTGGGCGGCGACGGTGACCACCCCGGCCACGGCCAGGCCGCCGACCCGGGCCCGGGCGTCGGCGGGGAACCGGAAGCCGGGGCGTGGCCGCAGCCCGAGCCGGCGCAGCGGGATGAGCAGGGACAGCGACAGCACCACCACGCCGAGCGTGGTGCCGCCGGACAGCAGCAGCTCGCCGCCCCGGCCGACC
Source organism: Micromonospora sp. AP08 (assembly GCF_008085935.1). NCBI lineage: Bacteria > Bacillati > Actinomycetota > Actinomycetes > Micromonosporales > Micromonosporaceae > Micromonospora > Micromonospora sp. AP08. Next base: position 18,286 of record NZ_VSEZ01000028.1, on the reverse strand, counting down.
TCGGCGACGCGGGCCAGCCGCCCCTCGGCGGCCGTGAAGCCGAGGTAGACCACGATCACGGTGACGCTGGACAGCAGCGGGGCGATCACCGGCCAGGCGAACCGCCGGTGCGCCTGGAGCACGCCGGTGAGCACGATGCCGACGCCGTAGAGCGGCAACTGGGGGGCGAAGACCCGCAGCATCCGCGCCCCGGCCTCCTGCTGGGCGGCGTCCAGGCCGTGGCCGAGCAGCCCCATCAGCGGGTCGGCGAGCAGCGCCACCAGCACGGCCAGGGGCACGAGCAGGCTGAGCGTCCAGGTGAGCAGGGCCCCGGTGGTGGCGGCCACCGCCCGCCGCTCCCCCGCCTCGACGGCGCCGGCCAGCAGCGGTACGACGAGGCTGGCCAGCGCCCCACCGGCGACGATCTCGAAGATGAAGTTCGGGACGTAGTTGGCCACCAGGTACGCGCCCCCGAGGTCGGTGGGGGCGAGCGTCCAGGTGAAGACGGCGGTGCGGCCGAAGCCGGCGAGCCGGCTGACCACGGTGAGGACGGCGATGAGGGCGGCCGCCCCGGCCACACGGCCGGCGACGGCGACGGGTGCCGGTTTCGTCACGTCAGTCGGCGAGCCGACCCAGCTCGTCGAGGTGCCGCAGCCCCGGGGTCCGCTGGATCACCTGGGTGAAGCTCACCTTCTCGCTGGCGGCGGTGAGCGCGGCGAGCACCGCCAGCACCCCGGCCCGGCCCAGCGGCCCGGTCCGCGCGGCCAGGCTCACCCCGAGCAGGGCGCCGAGCGCGTTGGCGCCGCTGTCGCCGAGCATGACGCGCTCGTCGAGGTCCTCCCGGACCAGTCCGGCGGCCGCACCGACCGCGCCCGCCGCGATGCCCCCGTACGGGCCGGTGGCCAGCGGGGCGCCGAGCAGCATGCCGGACTTCAGCGCCCGGCCGGGGCGCAGGTCGAGCAGGTTGACGAGGTTGGCCGTGCCGGCCACCACGCCGGCGCCGAGCAGCACGTCGAGCCCGCGGCCGAAGGCGCCGGCGCGCTGCCGACGGGGGTGCGCGGCGACCCGCTTGTCGGCGGCGAGCAGCGCCGCGGCGCCGAGCCCGGCCGCGCCCACTCCGGCGATCTTGACCAGCCCGGCGGTGACCCGGCCCTCGCGCAGCGCGGCCAGGTGCCCGGCGAAGCCCTTGGCGGCCTTCTGGTCGGGGCGCGCGCCCACGATGTCGTCGTAGAGACCCACGGAGCCCGCGCCCACTCCGGCGAGCAGGGCGGCGGCGCCGGCCGGGGCGCTGCCCGCGCCGATCGCGCTTGCGGTGGCCGCCCCGACCGCGAGGGCCGGGCCGGCGGCCAGGGTGACGGTGCGGCCCCGGAAGTTGGTGCGTTCCAGCGCCGGCGCGCTCGGCGAGCTGCGTACCTCCCGCAGCACGTAGCGGGCGGCCAGTGCCCCCGCGCCGACGGCCAGCAGCCGACCCAGTCTCACGCGACTCCTCCGATCCGGATGTCCAGCGCGACGCGGTACGGACCGGACAGACGCCGGCCCAAGCGGTCACTGGGGCAGTTTAGGCAGCAGCGCGGCGGCGTTGTCGCCGACGCCGTACTGGCCGGCCTTCTTCTCGGTCAACTGCTGCACCAAAGCCAGGCTGGTGACCAGCTGGCCCTGCACGGTGTTGGCGTTGTCGACGGTCGAGATGGTCTGGGCGAGCACCGGGTCGCCCCGCACCACGGAGACCACGTTGCCGCCGGCCGAGCCCATGCCGGCGACCACGATGGCGCCGGTCCGGTCGAACTGCTCAGCGATCTTCACCACCGACTCGTCCTTCTCCGCGGAGAACTTGTCGACGTACGGCTGGCCGCTGACCAGCACGACCGCCTCGGCGGCGCCGGAGATCTTGTTCTCCGAGGTGAGGTAGCCGGAGGTGACGTACTGCTGGACCACCGCCCGGCGGTCCGCGTCGGTGACCGCCGGCTGGCCCTGCGGCCGGTCCAGCAGCACGCTGGCGAGCAGCGCGCTGGAGGTCTCCACACCGTGCCCGTTGCCCGGCAGGCCGGAGGTGGGCACGCTGTTCGGGCGTGCCGCGGTGACGGCCAACTCCAGCAGGTTGTTGTTGCTGTCCGGGTTGACGAACTTGTCCTGCACGTCGATCCGGCCCGTGACGTTGGCCCCGGCGAGCTGGAGCATCTTCACGACGCCCTCGGTGTGGTCCCGGCCGCTGGGCAGGCTGAGCACCAGCACCCGCCGGCCGCTCAGCTTGCCGGGGAGGACGACCTGCGCCATCTCGGCGGCGAAGTCCTCCTCCATGTCCAGTTCCTTCTGGAGGTTGTTGACCGACTGGCGCATCAGCGAGTTGTCCTTGCTGAGGCCGTTGACCCGCTCCTTGAGCGAGTCGGCCACCGGCCCGTTGAGGGCGGCGGTGCCGACCACCAGGCCGATCGCCAACGCCAGGAAGACCGCGGTCAGGGACACCACGTGGTAGCGGAAGTTGATCACGCTTGCAGCCTCTTGATCGTCGGGGAGCTAGAAGAGCTGGCCGAGCTGGAACACGAAATTGTCCCACCACTCCGACACCACGCCCAAATACGCCTTGCCGACCGTGGAGACCGCCACCGCGGAGGCCATCGCGGCCACCGCCGAGAGGATGAGCAGCAGCAGCGAGGAGCCGGAGATGCTCTGCCGGTAGAGCCGGCTGACGCCCTTGGCGTCGACCAGCTTGCCGCCCACCTTCAGCCGGGTCAGGAAGGTCGAGGCCATGCCGCCCCGGCCCTTGTCGAGGAACTCCACCAGGGTGGCGTGCGTGCCGACGGCCACCAGCAGCGAGGCGCCCTTCTCATCGGCCAGCAGCATGGCCAGGTCCTCGCTGGTCGCCGCGGCCGGGAAGGTGATCGCCGGCACGCCGAGGCCGTTGACCCGGGGCAGGCCCGGCGCCCGGCCGTCCGGGTAGGCATGGACGATCACCTCGGCGCCGCAGCGCAGCACGTCGTCGGTGACCGAGTCCATGTCGCCGATGATCATATCCGGGGTGTAGCCGGCCTCGACCAGCGCGTCGGCGCCGCCGTCCACGCCGATCAGCACCGGCTTGAACTCGCGGATGTAGGGGCGCAGCACGTCCAGGTCGGCCTTGTAGTCGTAGCCGCGGACCACGATGAGGCAGTGCCGGCCCTGGAGCTGGGTCTGGATCTCCGGCACGCCGACGCCGTCGAGCAGCAGGTCGCGCTCCTGCTTGAGGTAGTCCATGGTGTTGGCGGCGAACGCCTCCAACTGCACCGACAGCCCCTCCCGGGCGTCGGCCATCGACTTGGCGACCGTCTCGGCGTCCTGGAGGGCGCCGTGGGCGACCGGCTCCTCGCCGACGAAGACCGTGTTGCCCTCGATGCGCACCACGTCGCCCTCGCGGATCTGCTCGAACACGCTCTCACCGAGGTCGTCCAGGAGCGGGATGCCGGCCGAGATCAGCACCTCGGGGCCGAGGTTCGGGTAACGCCCCGAGACCGACGGCTTCACGTTGAGCACGGCGGCGACCCCCACGGCGACCAGCGAGTCGGCCGCCACCCGGTCCAGGTCGACGTGGTCGATCACCGCGATGTCCCCCGGGCGCAGCCGGCCGACCAGGCGTTTCGTCCGGCGGTCGAGGCGCGCGGTGCCGAGGATCGAGCCCGGCTCCGCGTTCCGGGTCCGGCGCAACGTGGGTAGACGCATCGTGACCATCCTGGCATGTGAGGCAGGGTTTGCTGTCGCGACATGCCTGAGCAGGGCCGCCTACCCAGGGAAGCACACCGGAGCGCACGCCGGTGTGCTTGCGCTCACAATCTCGGGATCACGGACGCCTTTCCTTGGCCGCCACGGCCAGGAGTTCCTCGGCATGGGCGATACCCAGATCCGAGTCCGGCAAACCGGCGAGCATCCGGGCCAGCTCCCGGGCCCGCTCAGTGTCCTCCACCACCCGCACGCCGCTGGTGGTGACCGCTCCCCCGGTGTCCTTCGCCACCACGAGATGCCGGTCGGCGAACGCCGCGACCTGGGGCAGGTGGGTGACCACGAGCACCTGGTGGCTGCGGGCCAGCCGCGCCAGCCGCCGGCCGATCTCCACGGCGGCCTGCCCGCCGACACCGGCGTCGACCTCGTCGAAGACCAGGGTGGGCGGGCCGCCGGACCCGGCGAACACCACCTCGATGGCGAGCATCACCCGGGACAGCTCGCCGCCGGAGGCGCCCCGCTGCAACGGCAGCGCCGGCGCGCCCGGGTGGGCGAGCAGCCGCAGCTCCACCTCGTCGGCGCCGTCCGGCCCGACGCCGGCCTCGACCCCGTTGACCGGCAGGCTCGGCTCCGACCGGCCGACCGGCCGGGGCAGCACGGCCACCTCGATCCGGGCGTGCGGCATGGCCAGACCGGCCAGCTCGACGGTGACCTGCTCGGCGAAGCGGACCGCGGCCTCCTGCCGGGAGGTGGAGACCCGGCCGGCCAGATCGGCCACCTCGCCGGCGAGCCGGGCCGCCTCCTTGTCCAGCTCGTCCAGCAGCTCGTCGGAGGTGTCCAGGTCGGACAGCCGGGTGCGGGCCCGCTCGGCCCAGGCGATCACGCCGTCGACGTCGTCGGCGTACTTCCGGGTGAGCCCGCGCAGCGCCGCCCGGCGCTCGTAGACCGTCTGGAGACGGGCCGGGTCGGCGTCCAGCGCGGCGAGGTAGCTCGACAGCTCGGCGGAGACGTCGGTGACCAGGGTGGCCGCCTCCTCCAGCCGGGCGGCCAGCTCGCCAAGCGCCGGGTCGGTGCCCGCCTGCGCCTCCAGCGTGCGACGGGCGGTGCCGAGCAGCGCCGTGGCGTCGGGGGTGTCGTCGGCCGCCTCCACGCCGCCGGCCACGCACTGCTGGGCCACCTGCGCCGCGGTGCGCAGCCCCTCGGCGTGCTCCAGGCGCTGCGCCTCCGCCTTCAACTCGTCGTCCTCGCCGGGCTGCGGGTCGACCCGGGTGATCTCGTCGAGGCCGAGCCGGAGCAGGTCGGCCTCCTGGTTGCGCTCACGGGCGTTGCGCCGCCGGTCGGCCAGGTCGTCGACCACCGCCCGCCACCGGGTGTACGCCTCGCGCAGCGCGTCGAGCAGCTTCTCGTGCTCCGGGCCGGCGAACCGGTCGAGCGCGGCCCGCTGCTCGGCCGGGCGCAGCAGCCGCAGCTGGTCGGACTGGCCGTGCACGGCCACCGCCTGCTCGCCGACCTCGCCCAGCATCGACACCGGCATGCTGCGCCCGCCCAGGTGCGCGCGGGACCGGCCCTCGACGGTGACCGTGCGGCTCAGCAGCAGCGAGCCGTCCTCGTCGGGCTCGCCGCCCGCGTCGGTGATCCGGGCGTGCACCGTCTCGGCCACCCGGCCGAGCAGGCGCAACCGGCCCTCCACCACGGCGCGGCCGGGCTGGGCGCGGACCCGGCCCGCGTCGGCCCGGCCGCCGAAGAGCAGGCCGAGGCCGGTCACCACCATGGTCTTGCCCGCACCGGTCTCGCCGGTGATGACGTTCATCCCGCCGGTCAGCGGCAGCGTGGTGTCCTCGATGACGCCCAGTCCGGTGATGCGCAGCTCTTCCAGCACAGCACCCGACAGTAGACGCGTCCTCCGACACTTGACCAGCCGGCGCGGGGCAGCCGGTGGGGTCGTACAGTTCTGCCCCGTGCTGGACGTGATCGGCCTGACCCCGGACGAGGAGCGGCTCTACCGCTGCCTGGTGCAGCTCACGACCGCCCGGGTCGGTGAGCTGGCCGAGCGGCTGGGCCGCCCGCGCGCGGACATCCTGGCCCAGCTCGACACCCTGCGCGGCAAGGGACTCGTGCCGCCGGTCGGCCCGGACCCCGACGCGCCGCTGCGGCCGCTGGCGCCGGACGTCCCGCTGGGCGAGGCGCTGCTGCGCCGCCAGGAGGCCCTCGAGTCGGCCCGCGCGGCGGTCACCCAGCTCACCGAGGAGTACCGGGCCGGGATGCGCCGGCACGACGCCGCACACCTGGTCGAGGTGGTCACCGGCGCCCGGGCGCTCCGCGAGCGCCTCCGCGACCTGCAGAACGGCGCCCGGTCCGAGGTGCTGTGGTTCTGCCGGGCCAACCCCCTGGCCATGGCGGGCCAGGAGAACGTCGAGGAGTTCGACGCGCTGGCCCGCGGCGTCCGCTACCGGGCCATCTACGAGCGCGAGATGCTCCTCGAACCGGGCGCCCTCGCCGACGTCGAGCAGGGCGTACGCGCCGGCGAGCAGGCCCGCGTCCTCGACCGGCTGCCCGTGCGGCTGGCCATCGTGGACGGCCGGACGGCGGTGTGCCCGCTGGTGCCGGAGCGGGGCAGCGGCGAACCGACCGCCGCGGTGATCGGCCGCAGCCAGCTGCTCGACGCGCTGCTCGCCCTCTTCGAGAGCCACTGGCTCATGGCGACGCCGGTGAGCTCGTCCGCCGCGCCGGTCGAGGACCGGGCGGGCGGGGGGTACCGGCCGGACGCCGAGGAGGTCCGGCTGCTGTCGCTCTTCGTGGCCGGGGTGCCGGACAAGTCCATCGCCTCGCAGCTCGGCGTGAGCCGCCGCACGGTGCAGCGGCGTCTCGCCGACCTGATGACCGTGGCCGGGGTCGACACCCGGCCGGGTCTGGCCTACCAGGCCGCCCGCCGCGGCTGGCTCTGACCCGCCCGACACCCCCGCCACCGGCCGCGCCGCCGCCGGCCCCGCTTCCCGAGTGCGGTGCCGGCGGCAGCGGCGGCGGCGGCGCCGTCCGGGATGCCCACCGCCGTAGTAGGCGGGCAACCCGGACGGACGGGGTTGACGTCCGCGCGGGCGAGGGGGGTCCGTCCCGCGCGGACGTCGGCTCAGCGCAGCCCGTACGCGTCGAGCACGGTCTGGTCGACGGTGTTGCCGGCCCGGTCGCCGGCGTGCACCCGCAGCGACACCGTGCCGCGCCCGGCCGGCACCGTCGCGGTGAACCGCGCGCCCGAGCCGCGCACCGGCACGCTCCGCCAGGTGCTTCCGCCGTCGAACGACACCTCCACCCGCACCCCTACACCGGTGGGCGCCGGTACGCCGGCCGGCTGGCGCAGCGTCAGCCCCACCTGGTGCGGCCGGCCGCCGGGCACCTCGCCCCGCAGGTCCGCGGGGACCTGGTAGTCGACCTGCAGCAGCGACAGCGGCCGGGCCGCGTCGCCGTCCGGACGGGCCGAGGTGAACTGCCAGGCCGTCTCGGTACGCGTGGCCCACCGCCACTCGTCCGAGGCGCGCCGGGTGGTGACGTCCAGCCGGTACCGGGCCGCGCCCGGGGTGGTCGCCACCGGCGCCCAGCCGCCGGCGAGGTCGGCGATCTGCTGCCCGTCCCGGCTCAGCCGGCGCTCGACGGTGTCCTGCTCCTCGCCCCAGCCGGCCGCGGCGTAGTGGCCGTCGGCGTCGACGAACTCGGCCACCGGCAGGTTCAGGGTGTCGCCGGTGCGTGTGGGCACCGGCGCTCCGGCGCCCGCCGGCACGGCCGGCCGGACCACCGGGGCGTGCCAGGTCTCGGTGACCCGGTCGTCGGCGGCGTACTGCCGGGGCTGCTGGGTGAGCCCGCCGAGCAGCGGCCCCCAGGACCAGGTGAGTCGGTGCAGCACCCGCTGCTGCCACCAGTTGTCCCCGGCGCTGACGAACTCCTGCCGGGTGGTGCCGGTACGCACCATCCGCTGGTCGTCGTTCCAGGAGTACTCCTGCCAGGGGCGCCAGCCGAACCGCTGCTCACTGGCCCAGTCGGACCCGCCGGTGTCGGCGTAGCGGGTGGTCACCTCGGCGGTGTTGTCCGCCGTCACCCGGTGCACGATCCGCTCCGGGACCCGCCCCTTCGACACCTGCCACACGTCGTAGAGGTAGGGGCTGTCCACGGTCAGCGTGACGTCCAGGGTCGCGCGGCCGCGCTTCGCCGCCGCGATCATCGGCTGTCCGTCGTCGTACGCGACCACCAGCGACGGGATCGGCAGCCGGTCCCCGTCCGGGCGCCAGACCGTCCACGCGCTCCGGTCCGCCGGGCGGACGACGAGCACCATGGCGGCGCCGGCGGCCGTGGCGTCGGCGATCTGGTCCTCCTCGGCGCGGTCGTAGCTGCCGGCCACCAGCGCGGCCGCACCCCGGACCCCGGCCCGGGCCAGCTCGGCGGCGGTGCCGTCGCCCGCCCAGACCAGCGGGAGCTTCCGCCGGCCCGCCGGAGCCGGCGACTGGCCGAGCAGGTTGATGTCCAGCGGACCGGAGACGTTGCTGACCTGGGCGTCCACCATGGGCGCGACCAGCTGCCAGCGGGAGGCGAACTCGAACTCGCCCCGGCTCACCGGCCGCGTCGGGGTGACGTTGACCTGCTGGGTCGTGCTGAAGTTCATGACGCCGTGGTCGACCTGCCGCCCGTTGCCGAAGACCCGGTGCTCGTAGAAGCTGATCGCCGCCCGCTGCTCGGTCGGCTTCGGCGTCTCGATCCGCACCGGAGTGCCCTTGCGCGGGTCGAGCACCACGGTGAGGTCGCGATCCACCATGAGCTCGGGGTCGGTGACCAGGGTGATCTGCTCGTCCAACGGCGCGCCGTGCTCGATCAGCCCTTCGAGCAGGTACGGGCCCTCCTCGACCTGCACCTGCACGTCGCCGGGGATCCAACCGAGGTGGTCCGACTCGGGGTGCTCGCCGAAGAGGGTGAACACCGGCGCCAGGCCGGGCTGCCCGGCCATGTCCAGCGCGCGCAGGGTGACGGTGTGGATCGGGCCGCTGAGGGTGAGCCCGACGGCCGTGCGCACCGCGAGACCGTCCGCGCCGGTGGCCACCAGCCAGCCCCCGTGCACTCCCCGGTCCAGCTTCGCCGGGTCGGCGTGCAGCGGGACGTCCACGCTGCCGCCGGCCGGCACGGTCACCTCCGTGCCGTCGAGCGACACCCCGTCCGGCTCGGCGGCGCCGCTGTCCAGGTTGCGCAGCTCGAGGGCCAGCCGCAGGGTCTGCGGGGAGGACGTGCCGTTGGTGTACGTCACGGTCCGATCCGCCACCGCACCGCCGGTGTCGACCCGGCCGAAGTCGGCGGTGGCCGAGCCGTACACCCGCTGGCTGAGCGCGCGGGCCACGTCGACCCGGCCGCCGCCCTGCTCGAAGACGGTCAGCGCGGGGTTCGCCCTCGTCGTGCTGACCAGCGCGTCCTTGAGCTTCCCGGCGGTCCAGTCCGGGTGCTCCTGGGCGAGGATCGCCGCCGCGCCGGCCACGTGCGGGGTCGCCATCGACGTCCCGGACGCCCGCGTGTACGCCTCGTCCACCGGCGTACCCATGGTGGTGCCTTCGGCGCGGGCCGCGGCGATGCCGACGCCCGGCGCGGTGATCTCCGGCTTCAGGCCGTTGTCGCCGATCCGGGGGCCGCGGCTGGAGAAGTCGGCCAGGTTGTCGTCGCGGTCTACGGCCCCGACGGTGAGGGCTGTGCCGGCCGCGCCCGGCGTCCCGACGGTGCCCGCGGCGCCGCTGTTGCCGGCGGCGATCACGAAGAGCGTGCCGGTCTCGGCGGTGAGGTCGTCGACCGCCTGGCTCATCGGGTCGGTGCCGTCGGTCGCGGGACCGCCGAGGCTCATGCTGACCACCTTCGCGCCGGAGTGGCTGGCCCACTCCATGCCCGCGATGATGGACGAGTCGTAGCCGCTGCCGCCGTCGTCCAGCACCTTGCCGATCAGCAACTGCGCGCCGGGCGCGACGCCCTTGCGCAGCCCGTCGGACGCGGCGCCGCTGCCGGCGATGGTGGAGGCCACGTGGGTGCCGTGGCCGTGGCCGTCCCGGGCGCTGCCGCTGCCGGTGAAGTCCTGCGCCTCGGCGATCCGACCGGCCAGGTCGGGGTGGCCCGCGTCGACGCCGGTGTCGAGCACCGCCACCCGGACGCCCGTGCCGTCCCGGCCGGCCGCCCAGGCCGCCGGGGCGCCGATCTGCGGCACGCTGTGCTCCAGGTCCGCGTGGACCCGCCCGTCCAGCCAGACGCGGGCGATGCCGGCGCCGAGCCGCGGCGCGCCGCCGGTCGTCCGGGCCTCCGGGGTGCCCCGCAGCGTGGTCCACAGGCCGCCGAGGTCGCTCTTGCCGACCCGCAGCGCCGCGCCGTTGATGCTCTCCAGCGGCCGGGCGGCGGTGGCGCCGGCGAGCGGCCGGACCCGGCCGGCGGCGGGCTGCTGGTAGCGGACGATCAGCGGCAGAGCGCCCTGCGCGGCGTCGCCGTACCCGTCGGCGACCAGTTCCTGCACGTCGAACAGGTCGGCGTCGAGCACCCCGGCGGAGACGTACGGCACGACGTCGCTGGGCAGCACCCGCAGCCCGCCGTCGACCTCCAGGGTGTGGAAGGTGACCCGCTCCCGGCCGGGGCCGGGACGGACCGTGGCGGCGACCCGGCCCGGCGCGGCCGGGGCGAGGTCGACCTGGTCGCCCGTGATCAGGGTGATGCGGACGGGTGCGGCGACCGGGGCGGGCGTGGCCGGGCTCGGGCCGGTGGGCCGGGCGGGCGGGTCGGCGGACGCCGGTACGGCGAGTCCGACCACCAGCGCGCCGACCGCGCCGGCGGCGAGCCAGCGTGGGGACCGGTGCATGCGATGCGCTCCTCTACTCGGGTGGCCGGCCTCGGGGGGGGGATTGAGGCCGGCCGACCGGAGTCTGCGACGGAGATCATCGGTCGGTCACTAGGTACACCGCGCCGCACCGGCGACATGTCGCCAGGTGGACACGGGTCGACCGCGGTCGGACCACCGGGTGTCGGGCGGATTGCCGGGAGCGCGGGGGCGGGGACTGCGGGGGCACGAGCCGGCGCGGTCGATGGCCGGGGTGCCGGAACGAGTGCGTCGCCGCCCGGTTCGTGAGCCGCCGTTTCCTCCGACGGCGGCTCGTCGATCCGGCCGACCCGACCGGGGTCGAAACCCGGCCGGGCGCGGCTCGCCGTCCGCCCGCCGCGGTCGGCCGCGACTCCCTCCGACACCCCGACCGTCGTGGACCCGACCACCCCCTGGCCAGGGCCACGACCGTCGGACCGCGCGGTCCGGGCGGGGGCGGCCTCACCGCCCCGCCCGGACTCCACCTCGACGCAGTCCGGACGCCCCGAGCGCCGTCCCGGAGGACGGCGTTGCCGGCCCCGACGAACCCGCCCGCCGCGAAGGCGGGACCACCCGCCGAGCGGTGCCGGCGGGCTACGCCGGGACCGGCGCGGCGTGCCGTCGTCGGGGGAGGCTCCTACCGTAACCCGCCCGCGGCCCCACCCGGGTACGCCGAACGGGCCGATGCCCGGCCCGACGGGTCTTCGCTGAGCCGCCGGTCAGCGACGGCTGCCGCGCCAGCCCTGCACGGGCAGGTCGAACTTGGCGACGAGGCGGTCGGTGAACGGCCGCTCGCGGAGCCGCACGATGCGCACCGGCAGCGCGCCCCGGCGCACGGTGACCCGGGCGCCCGGGGGCAGGTCGTAGACCCGCCGGCCGTCGCAGCAGAGCACCGCCAGGGTGGTGAACGGGTCCACGGTGATCGCGAAGGTGGACGTCGGCGCGGTGACGAGGGGGCGGCTGAACAGCGCGTGCGCGCTGATCGGCACCAGCAGCAGCGCCTCCACCTCGGGCCAGACCACCGGCCCGCCGCCGGAGAACGCGTACGCCGTGGAGCCGGTGGGGGTCGCGCAGACCACGCCGTCGCAGCCGTAGCGGGACAGTGGCCGGCCGTCGACGTCGACGAGCAGCTCCAGCATCTGGGCCCGCTCGCCCTTCTCCACGCTGATCTCGTTCAACGCCCACGACTCGATGGTCGGGCCGCCCTCGAACTCGGCGGTGACATCGAGGGTGAGCCGCTCGTCCACGCTGTAGTTGCGCCCGACCACGTCGCGCACCGCGCTGTCCAGGTCGTCGATCTCCGCCTCGGCGAGGAAGCCGACCTTGCCCAGGTTGATCCCGAGCAGCGGCGCCTTCGCCGGGCGGGCCAGCTCGGCGGCGCGCAGGAAGGTGCCGTCCCCGCCCAGCGCGAACACGATCTCCGCGCCCTCGGCGGCCTCCGGGCCGGTCACCGGCACCACACCGGGCAGGTCCAGGTCGTCGGCCTCCTCGGCGACCACCCGCACCTCGAAGCCGGCCGCGATGAGGTCGGCCGCCACCGCGCGAGCGTGCTCGGTGCTGCGCCGACGGCCCGTGTGCGTCACCAGCAGAGCGGTCCGGCTCACCCGGACACCTCCTCAGTCGTGCCCTCCGGCCGGGCGGCCGGGAATCCCTGCGGGCCGGCGGCCACCACCGCGCGCACCCGGTCGGGGTCCGCGGCGGCCGCGTCCCGGCGTAACCATACGAAGAACTCCACGTTGCCGCTCGGGCCGGGCAGCGGGCTGGCGGCCACCCCGGCCAGGCCCAGCCCGAGCCCCGCCGCCGCGGCGGCCACGTCGAGCACGGCCTCGGCGCGCAGCTCGGGGTCGCGGACCACCCCGCCCGCGCCGACCCGCTCCTTGCCGACCTCGAACTGCGGCTTGACCATGAGCGCCAGGTCGCCGTCGGGCCGCGTGCAGCCGGCCAGCGCGGGCAGCACCAGCCGCAGCGAGATGAACGACAGGTCGGCCACCGTCAGGTCGACCGGGCCGCCGATCGCCTCCGGCGTGAGGGTCCGCACATTGGTGCGCTCGAAGACGTGCACCCGGTCGTCGTTGCGCAGCGACCACGCGAGCTGCCCGTAGCCGACGTCGACCGCCACCACCTCGGCGGCGTCGGCGCGCAGCAGCACGTCGGTGAAGCCCCCGGTGGAGGCGCCCGCGTCCAGGCAGCGCCGGCCGGCCACGGTCAGCCCGCCGGGGGTGAACGCGGCGAGCGCGCCGGCCAGCTTGTGGCCGCCCCGGGAGACGTACTCCGCGGCGGGGTCCTCGCCGGTCACCAGCAGGGGGTCGGCCGGGTCGACCATCGCGGCGGCCTTGCGGGCCGGCACCCCGCGCAGCTGGACGCGACCGGCCTCCACCAGCGCGGCGGCCTGCTCACGGGAGCGGGCCAGGCCACGGCGGACGAGTTCGGCATCCAGCCGGGTACGACGTGCCATCGGTGGTTCTTCTCCGCCTCGGGTCAGGCCTGGTCGATGCTGGCCAGGGTCTCGCGCAGCGTCTCGTACGCCGCCTCGTACTGGGGGATCTGGTCCGCCGGGGAGAGCGCCTCGGCGTTGATCATGGCTTGCACGGCGGCGTCCACCGCGGGGTGCCGCGCGTCGCCGACCTCCTCGACCGGCGCCGGCCGGACGCCCGGGGGCGGGCCGGGCCGGGGACCGGCCGGCGGCGGCCCGGGGCGCGGGCCGGGCGGCGGGCCCGGGCGGAACGGGGCGGTCACGAGCGCGTACCGCCGGAATCCTTGCGGCCGGCGGCCTTCCTGACCGGCCGGGTCGGGCTGGCCGGCGACTCCTCGGCGGGGGTCCGGGCGACCGTGGCGGCCGGCTTCTTCGCGATGGCCTTCTTCGCCACGGCCTTCTTCGCGACCGCCTTGGTCCGCGCGGGCACGGGAGGCGCCGACACCGGAGCCTCCGCGGCCGGCGTGGCCGCCTGCCCGGCGGGCGGGGTGGGCCGCTCGGTGGCCGGCGTGGCCGGCTGCTCGGCGGTCGGCTCCCCGTAGGGCGCCACCTCGCCGGCTCCCGCGGTCTCGGCGGCCGGGCCGGGGCCGTCCACGGCGCGCGGGGCGGCGGCCTCCGGGGCGCCGGTGGCCTTGGCCTCGCGCAGCTGCCGCTCCAGGTCGTGCACCCGGCGGGTCAGCTCGGCGACCTCGTCGGCGGTGGCCAGCCCGACCGCGCCCAGGGCGCGGTCCACCTCGAAGCGGACCAGCTTGGTCAGCGCCTCCCGGTTCGCCAGGCCGGTGGAGACCAGTTCCTCGGCGAGCGACTGGAGCTGGGCGGCGGTCGCGCCGCCCTGGCCGACCACGCGCTTCACGGCGTCCTGGGCCTTCTTCCGGGGCGCCTCCGTCAGGCCCATGGCCAGCTCGAGGTAGGCGCGCCACGCGTCCTGCATGCCAGAGTCCTTCCGCGGGGCGGGGTGTGCAGGTGTCACGCTACCGGGCGCCCCGGACGTCCCATTGCGGTACGGTGCCGGGAAGCGGCGTGGCGCGTGGTGAGGAGACGATGTGGCCAGCGTGGACGAGTGCCGGCAGGCGTTGCGGGATCTGGCCACCCGGCTTGACCGGCACGCCGACGTGCAGGACCGGATCGACCTCGACCGCACCCTGGCCTGCCGGGTCACCGACCTGGACACGGCGTTCCACGGGCGCCTCGAGGGCGGCCGGCTGGTCGACCTGGCCGACGGCGACGACCCGAAGGCGAAGATCGCGCTGAGCGCCAGCAGCGACGACCTGGTCGCCCTGGTGCACGGTCAGCTCGACATCATGAAGGCCGTGGGGGCCCGGCGGGTGTCCATCAAGGCCAACCCGTTCGACCTCATGAAGCTCCGCAAGCTGCTCTGACGGGTAGGTCAGTCGGCCAGGCCGAGCGCGGCCAGGGCCTCCCCCGCCGCCTCGGACGCCGGCCGCACCCGCGGGCCGGCCCCCGTCGACCAGGCCACCGCGCAGAGCGCCGCGAGGGCGTCCAGCGGGCGTCCCGCGCCGTCGAGGGCGAGCCCCACGTCGGTCACGGTCGCCGACCAGCCGCCCGCGTCCGCCGCGCCCGGCACCCGCACCACGGCCGCCGGGTCGAAGAGCCCGGCAAGGTCGAAGGAGACGTACGCGGGCCGGCGCGCCTCGGGCGCGGCCAACAGCTCGGCCACGTCGCTGACCCCGGTGAGCACCAGCAGGCTGTCCAGGCCGGCCCGGCGGGCGCCCTCGATGTCGGTGTCCAGCCGGTCGCCGACCACCAGGGTCCGCCCCGTGCCGGCCCGTCGGGCGGCGGTGGCGAACAGCGCCGGCTCCGGCTTGCCCACCACCACGTCGGGGTCCCGCCCCAGCGCCGTGCGCAGCACCGCCACCAGCGACCCGTTGCCGGGCAGCGGGCCGCGCGGGCTGGGCAGGGTGCGGTCGGTGTTGGTGGCGTACCAGGGCGCGCCCGCCCGGACCGCCAGCGACGCCTCGGCCAGGTCCGACCAGCCGACCTGCGGGCCGTATCCCTGGGCCACGGCGGCGGGCTCCTCGTCCACCGTCGAGACCGGGCGCAGGCCCACGGCGCGCAGCTCCGCGCGCAGCGCCTCCGCACCGACCACCAGCACCGGGGCGCCGGCGGGCAGTCGGTCGCGCAGCAGCTCGGCCGTGGCGGCCGCGGAGGTCAGCACCTCCTCGGGCCCGGCCGGCACGCCCATGCCGGTGAGCAGGTCGGCCACCTCGCTGGAACGGCGCGAGGCGTTGTTCGTCGCGTACGCGACCGACCGGCCCTCGGCGTGCAGCCTGCCGACCGCCTCGACCGCGCCGGGGATCGGCCGGTCGATCAGGTAGATCACCCCGTCCAGGTCGAAGACGACCAGGGCGTACCCGTCGACCAGCCGGCCGCCCGTTCCGGCCCGGTCGCGTTCCCCGCGATCCGGACCGGAACCCGCGTCCCCGGCGCTCCCGGTCACCGGCGCTCCGGCGCCTCGTCGCCCGTCGCGTTGCCGCTCGTCGCGTTGCCGCCCGAGACGTCCGGGCCGGCGGCGTCGACGGCGGCGGCGCGGGTGTCGGCAGCGAGGGACCGCGCCTCCGCGTCGGTCAGCTCGTCGTCACCCAGGTCCGCCGCGTCCCGGTCCCGGTACTCGGCGCCCTCGCCGGCCGGCACCGCGTCGGCGGAGTCGGCGGCCACGGCGTCCGCCACGTCGGCGTCGGCCCGCAGCCGGGCGTCGCCGTCGAGCTCGTCGTCCCCGTCGCGCCGGTCGTCGTCCTGGTCGCCCCGGTCGTCGTCCTCGTCCGCGTCGCCGTCGAGGTCATCGTCCTCGTCGTCGAGGTCGTCCTCGTCGTCGTAGGCGTCGTCGTCGAGGTCGCTGGCGTCGCCGGTCAGGTCGGCGTCGGGACGGGCCGGCACGGCGCCCGGGGCGCCCGGACCGGCGGCGAACTCCTCGTCCACCTCGTCGTCACCCTCGATGACGACGCCGTCCAGCTCCAGCAGCCGCTCGGCGGCGTCGGTCTCGCCCTCGGTGTCCATGTCGGCGGCCCGGGAGAACCACTCCCGCGCCTCCTCGCGCCGGCCCACCGCCAGCAGCGCGTCCGCGTACGCGTACCGCAGCCGCGCCGCCCACGGCTCGGTCGACTCGGCGGTCAGCTCGGGCACCTGGAGCATGGCCACGGCCGCGTCCTTCTGCCCGAGGTCGCCCCGCGCCCCGGCGGCCACGATCAGCAGCTCGATGGCGACGCCCTGGTCGAGCTTGTCCCGGTCCGCCCCGCGGAACAGGTCGATGGCCCGCTCCGGACGGCCCAGCGCCCGCTCGCAGTCGGCCAGCACCGCCAGGTGGCTCTGCAGCCCGCTCATCCGGTGGTAGGTGCGCAGCTCGGCGATGGCCGTCTGCCACTCCCCCGCGTGGTAAGCGGCCAGCCCGACCGCCTCCCGCACCGCGGCGATCCGCGAGGCGAGCCGGCGGGCCGCCATGGCGTGCGCCAGCGCCTCGGCCGGGTCGTCGTCGATCAGCAGACCGGTCGCGACCAGGTGCCGGGCGACAGTCTCCGCCACCGGCTTGGCCAGCGACAGCAGCTCCGCCCGGACGGTCGAGTCGAGATCGGTGGCGACCACCTCGTCCGGCAGCGCCGGCGCCTCGCCCGTACGCCCCTCGGCGCGCTCGTCCCGCCGCTCGCGGTACGCGGGGCCCTGGCCACGCTCGTCCCGGCTGCCGTAGCCCCGGCGCTCACCGTCCCGCTCGGTACGCTCCCGACCACCGCGGAAGCCACCCTCGCGCTCCTCCCGGCGGAAGCCACCGGGCCGCTCGTCGCGACGGAAACCCTCGCGGCGCTCGCCGCCGGGGCCACCTTCACGACGCTCGCCGCCCCGGAAGCCGCCCTCGCGACGCTCACCGCCACGGAAGCCGCCCTCACGGTCACCACCGCGGAAACCGCCCTCACGACGCTCGCCCCCACGGAAGCCGCCCTCACGGTCACCGCCACGGAAACCACCCTCGCGACGCTCACCGCCACGGAAGCCACCGGGCCGCTCGTCGCGACGGAAACCCTCGCGACGCTCGCCACCGCCGAAGCCTTCCCGGCGCTCACCGCCACGGAAGCCGCCCTCACGACGCTCACCGCCCCGGAAGCCACCCTCACGATCGCCGCCACGGAAACCGCCCTCGCGACGCTCGCCCCCACGGAAGCCACCCTCGCGACGCTCGCCCCCACGGAAGCCACCCTCGCGGTTGCCGCCCTCGCGACGCTCGCCACCGCGGAAGCCGCCCTCGCGACGGTCGCCTCCGCGGACGCCGCCGCCCTCGCGGTCTCCAGCGCGGAAACCGCCCTCGCGGTCACCGCCCCGGAAGCCACCCTCGCGACGGTCACCGCCACGGAAACCGCCCTCGCGGTCACCACCGCGGAAACCACCCTCACGACGCTCACCGCCACGGAAACCGCCCTCGCGGTCACCACCGCGGAAACCACCCTCACGACGCTCACCGCCACGGAAACCGCCCTCGCGGTCACCACCGCGGAAGCCACCTTCGCGACGCTCACCGCCACGGAAGCCACCCTCGCGGTCGCCACCGCGGAAGCCACCGCCCTCACGCCGGTCGCCTCCACGGAAGCCGCCCTCGCGACGGTCGCCTCCGCGGAAGCCGCCGCCCTCGCGGTCACCACCGCGGAAGCCGCCTTCGCGACGCTCGCCCCCACGGAAACCGCCCTCGCGGTCACCACCGCGGAAACCACCCTCACGGCGGTCGCCCCCACGGAAACCGCCCTCGCGGTCGCCGCCCCGGAAGCCACCCTCGCGACGCTCGCCACCGCGGAATTCGCCCTCACGGCGTACTCCGCCGGAGCTGCCCTCACGGCGCTCACCGCCGCGGAAGCCGCCTTCGCCGCCCTCGCGACGGAAGCCACCCTCGCGGCTGCCACCACGGAAACCGCCCTCGCGGTCGCCACCGCGGAAACCGCCCTCACGGCGGTCGCCACCGCGGAAGCCGCCCTCACGGCGGTCACCGCCACGGAAACCGCCCTCACGACGGTCGCCTCCGCGGGAGCCGCTGTCGCGGTCGCCGGCGCGGAAGCCGCCTCGCGGGCCGCCCGAGCGGTCGTCGCGGTCGCCCCGGTACGACGGACGGTCGTCGCGGCGGGCGTCACCACGCCCCTGCCCGCGCTCGGCACGGTCCTCGTAACGACGGGGGCGATCGTCGCCCTGCGGTCCTGAACTCACAGGTACATCCTTCCTCATTGCGTCTCCGAAGACGCTAACGCAGTCGAGGGCCGACCCTGCTGGGGCGGCCCTCGACTGGAAGATTGTCCGGCGGT
>NZ_VSEZ01000027.1:0-51804 GCF_008085935.1 Micromonospora sp. AP08 | reverse complement strand
ACCGGTGCGCCGCGGCCTGCTCGCGGGCCTCCTTGCGGGCCTTCACCGCGCGCACGATCAGCAGGATCGGCAGGATGAAGACGTAGATGAAGATCCGGTACTCGCTACCCACGGGAGCGAGGAACATCAGGTAGAAGCCGTAGCCGAAGAAGGCCAGGCCCACGACGACGTTCAGGATCCGAGAGCCCGTGCTCTGCTCCTTGATGGCGATGCCGATGGCGACCATCGCGATGCCGCCGAGAATCAGCAGGAGCTCGTAGAAAAGTTCAAACATGTGATTCCTGTCGATCGGTGAAGGTGCCGGCCCACGATAAGGGAGCCCTCAGCGGTCCCGCTGCCCCGTTGCCTGTGGCAACCAACACCTCACTTGAGCTGCCCCACGGTGAGGCCCGCCTGGATCTGCCGCTGGAAGGTCACGTAGACCACCAGCACCGGCAGCACCGCGATGGTCAGGCCGGCGAACAGCTGGGCGTAGTCGCCGGCGTAGCCCTGGTTGACGGCCAGCGCGTTGAGCCCCTGGGCGAGCATCCACTTCGACTCGTCGCCCTGCATGAGCACCTGCGGCAGCAGGAACTGGTTCCAGTGGTTGAGGAAGTTGAAGATGGCGACGCTGATCAGTCCCGGACGCGCCATCGGCAGCATCACCCGGAAGAACAGCCGGAAGTGGCCGCAGCCGTCGATCAGCGCCGCCTCGGCGATCGCGGTCGGCAGGGTGCGGAAGAACGCGGTCAGGAAGAACACCGTGAACGGCAGCGAGTAGGCGGTGTAGACCAGGATGAGGCCGGTCCAGGTGCCGAACAGGCCGGCGTTGCGGACCACGAAGAAGAGCGGCACGAGGGCGAGGAAGACCGGGAACATCATCCCGCCGACGAACAGGTAGTAGACCACCTGCCGGCCGCGGAAGTCGTAGCGCGCGAAGACGTACGCGGCGGCGGCGCCGAGGAGCATGGTGAGGGTCAGCGAGCCGGCCACCACCACGGCGCTGTTGAGGAAGTAGCGCCCGATGTGCGCCTTGGTCCAGGCCCGCGCCCAGTTGTCCAGGTGCAGCGCCTCGGGCAGCCCCCACGGGTCGGCGAGGATCTCGCCGTTGCTCTTCAGCGAGCTGAGCACCATCCAGGCCAGCGGCAGCACGGTCATGGCCGCCCAGAGCAGCAGGAAGCTGTGCGAGAAGACGTTCGCCACGCCCAGTTCCCGGCGCGGCGGCCGGCCGGTCGTCGGCTCGGCGGGCGTCGCCGGGGCCGGCCGGGTGCCGGAGTCCACACTGGTCATGAGTACTCGATCCGATCGCGCCGGGCGGCCCGCAGCGCCAGCACCGCCACCGAGAGGGTCAGGAAGAACATCACCACGCCCATCGCCGAGGCGTAACCGAACTTGGTCTCGCTGCCGAACGCGGTGTCGTACATCCGGTTGCCGATCACGTCGGAGGAAAAGTTCGGGCCGCCGTTGGTCATGAGCTGGACCAGGATGAACCCGTCCAGCGCGGCGATGGCCAGGTAGATCCAGGCCACCTGGACGGTGTCCCAGAGCAGCGGGATGGTGATCTTCCGCAGCATCACGGCCCGGGACGCCCCGTCGAGCATCACGGCCTCGTAGATGTCGCGCGGGATGGCCTGCATGGCGGCGCCGAAGAGCACCACGTAGAAGCCGACGTTGCTCCACACCATCACGGCCAGCACGCACCAGAAGGCGAACCGGGGATCACCCAGCCAGGCCGGGGTGGGCAGGCCGAGCGCGTGCAGCGCGCCGTTGAGCAGGCCGCTGCGCGGGTTGTAGATCTCCTTCCAGAGCAGCGCGATGATCACCACCGAGAGCACCTGCGGGAAGAAGTAGACCAGCCGGTAGACCGCCGTGCCGCGGACGCCGGTCACGCCGGCCCGGCCCTTGCGGCCGCCCATGGTGAGCATGGTGGCGAAGAACAGGCCGAGCGCGATGGTCAGCACCGGCACCACGAGCAGCAGGACCGCGTTGTTCTCCAACGCGTTCCAGACGTAACCGTCGTGCAGCAGGGTGCGGAAGTTCGCCATGCCCACCGGGTCGGCCTGCGCGGAGTAGCCCAGCCAGTCGGTGGTCGAGATCTGAAAGGCCTGAAGGTACGGCGAGAGCACGAAGACGCCGTACAGCACCAGCGGCGGCAGCAGGAAGCTGACGATCAGCGGGTATCTGCCATGTCGCACCTGGCGACCCCTCCCTGGTTCGACCGGTGGGGGTGGGCGGACCCACCCCCACCGGGCACGTCACGCGGCGCGCTTGTACTTCTTGATGGAGCTGTCCTGGGCGATCGAGTCGGCACCCTTCTGGCACTGGTCGAGGAACTCGGCCGGCCCGATCCGGCCGCTGAAGAACTCGCCGCAGGCGGCGTCGACCAGGTTGCGCTCGAGCTTGCGGTAGTAGTTGTTGTAGACCCAGTTGAAGCCGTTGGACCCGGACGCCTCCAGCGCCTTGACCACGGTGTTCAGCCCGAACGGCAGCTCGACGCCCTCGGTGGCGCCGGCCACCACGGTGAGGCTGGCGACCTTCTTGGTGAAGTCCTGGGCGCCCTTCTTGGACAGCATGGTCCGGAAGTACTCCAGCCCGCCGGCCACGTTCTTGGCCTTGGCCGGGACCATGAACGGCTCGCCCGCGGTGCCCCGGACCGCCTCGAACGGCAGCTTGTCGCCGCTGCCGAGGCTCGGGGTCGGCTGGACGGTCATGTTGAAGCCGGCCGGGGTGACGTCCTTCTGCTCGCTCTCCAGCCAGGAGCCGCAGGAGATGAAGGCGGCCTTGCCCTGGCACCAGGCGGTCTGCGACTGCTTGTGGTCCAGGCCGGGCGAACCCTCCAGGATGTACTTGTCCTTGACGATCTGGTGCCAGGCGTCCGCGGCGCTCTTCATGGCGTCGGACTTCCAGGCGTTCGGCTCCAGGTTGTCGATGGCCAGCGCCACCGACGGGCCGCCCAGCTTGATCGCCGTGGAGATCAGCGGCCAGCTCATGTAGCGCGGGTGGATGCCGGCGTACGTCCAGGGGGCGATGCCGGCGGCCTTGATCTGCTTGCAGAGCGCGATGTGCTCGTCCCAGGTCTTGGCGTACTGCCAGCCCCGGTCGGCGAAGAGCTTGGTGGAGTGCCAGATGCCGTACACCGTGTAGGTGTAGTTCATCACGAGGAACTTGCCGTCGTACGAGCCGACCTCGACGGCGCCGGGGAGCAGGGTGTCCTTGACCGTCTTGCCGGGGATGTCGAGGCTGGGCGCGGCGAGCAGGTCGCCGAGGTCGGCCAGGGCGTTCTGCGAGACCAGGCCGTTGAAGTCGATCTGCCCGGCGCCGGAGTTGTTCACCACGTCCGGCGGGGTGCCGTCGACGAAGCGCGGCTGGAGGGTCTTGCTGATCTCCTGGGTGGCCGAGTGGTTGATCTTCGCCTTCGGGTACTGCTCCTTGTACATGGCCTCGTGGGACTTGGCGTACTCCTCGCCGAAGCCGCCGTTGAAGATCACCACCTCGAGCGGGGCGTCCTCCTTGACACCGAGCGGGTTCTTCTCGCTCTTGGTGCCCTTGTACGCGCCGGAGTCGCCCTTGTCATCGTCACCACCGGAGGTGGCGCAGCCGGCGAGCAGGCCGGCGGCGGGGGTGGCCAGCAGACCGGCGGCAGCGGTCCGCCGGAGGATCTCACGCCTGTTCATCGCATCTCCTCGGTCCGGGTACACATCGAGGCTCGGGGGTGCCATCTGTCGCTTGTCTTCAGTTGAGTTGATGTTGCTGAAGAATTTCTACGGCAGTGGGCCCCGGACCACAAGACCTCAGGACCGAACCGTTATCCGTACCGGCCGGTGGCCGCTGGCATAGCCTGGGCCCATGCGCCGCCTGCGGCAGCTCGCCGAGCGCACGCCGGCCACTCGGGAGCGCTACGTCGACCTGCTCCGGGCGCTCGCCATCACCATGGTCGTGCTCGGCCACTGGGGCGTCACCGTCATCGGGTACGACCGGGCCGGCCGCCCCGCCGGCCACTCCGCCCTCGGCGACCTGCCCTGGGCCTGGCCGCTGACCTGGGTGGCCCAGGTGATGCCGGTGTTCTTCCTGGTCGGCGGCTACGCCAACGCCGCCTCGCTGGCCGCCCGGCGTGCCCGGGGAGGAACCGCCACCGGCTGGCTGGTCGACCGGAGCGCCCGGCTGGCCCGGCCCACCACCGCGCTGCTCGTGGTGCTGGCGGCCGGCGCCGCGGTGGCCACACTGCGCGGCGCCGACCCCACACAGGTCCGCACGGTGGTCTGGTTCGCCACCATCCCGCTCTGGTTCCTGGTGGCCTACCTCGTCGTGGTGCCGCTGACGCCACCCATGTACGCGCTGCACCGCCGCTTCGGGCTCGCCGTGCCGGTGGTGCTGGTCGCCCTGGTCGCGCTCGGCGACCTGGGCCGGCTGCTCGGCCCGGCCGGGCTGGCCACCGGCAACTACCTGTTCGGCTGGCTGGCCGTGCACCAGCTCGGCTTCGCCTGGTACGACGCCCGCAACCCGGGCGGACGGCCCGAGGGCCAGCCGGCGGGATCGGTCGACGCCGGGCCACGCGGTCTGCGCCGGCGCCGGCTGCCGCTCTCCCGCCGGGCCGGGGCGGCCCTGCTCGGCGGCGGGCTGGCCGCGCTGCTGCTGCTCACCGTCGTCGGGCCGTACCCGGTGGTGCTGCTCAACGTGCCCGGCGAGCGCCTGGACAACGCGGCCCCGCCGAGCCTGGCGCTGCTCGCCGCGGCCACCGCGCAGCTCGGCCTGATCCTGCTGCTGCGCGAGCCGGCGCAGCGCTGGCTGCGGCGCCCCCGCCCATGGCAGGCGGTGATCGCGGTGAACGCCGTGGTGCTCACCGTCTTCCTCTGGCACCTGACCGCCGCGGTGCTGCTCGTCGGGCTGCTGGACGCGCTCGGCGTGCTGCCCACTCCCCCGGTCGGCACGGCGGCCTGGTACGCCTGGCGGATTCCCTGGCTGCTCGCCCTCGCCGTGGTGCTGGCCGCGCTGGTCGCCGTCTTCGGCCCGATCGAGGCCCGCACCCGCCGCCCGCCCGACACCGGTCCGGCCCGCGAGGGCGCCCGCCGGCTGCGGACCGCGCTGGCCGTCCTCGGGTACGCCGGACTCGTCACCGGGCTGCTGCTGAACAGCCTCACCCGCAAGGCCGCGCCCGAGCCGCTGGGGCTGCCCGCCCCGGCGCTGGTGGCCTACCTGGCCGGGGCGGGGGTGCTGCGGCTGCTCAGGTCTGGGTGGGGAACCCGAGGTTGACCCCGCCGTGGCGCGGGTCGAGCCAGCGGCTGGTGACCACCTTGCCCCGGGTGAAGAAGGCGACCCCGTCGGCGCCGTGCGCGTGCAGGTCGCCGAAGAGGGACGCCTTCCAGCCGCCGAACGAGTAGTAGGCCATCGGCACCGGGATCGGCACGTTGACGCCGACCATGCCGACCTCGACCTCGTGCTGGTAGCGCCGGGCGGCCCCGCCGTCGTTGGTGAAGATCGCCGTGCCGTTGCCGTACGGGTTGGCGTTGACCAACTCGACCGCCTCGTCGTACGAGCCGACCCGGACCACGCTGAGCACCGGGCCGAAGATCTCGTCGGTGTAGATCGACATCTCCGGGGTGACGTGGTCGAAGAGCGTCGGGCCGAGCCAGAACCCGTCGGCGTCCCCGTCCGGGGTCACCTCGCGCCCGTCCACCACCGGCACGGCGCCGGCCGCGATGCCGGACTCCACGTAGGAGCGCACCCGCTCGGCGTGCGCGGCGGTGACCAGCGGGCCCATGTCGCAGCCCCGCCGGCCGTCCCCGGTGCGCAGCCGGCCCATCCGCTCGGCGATCCGGGCGACCAGGGCGTCGGCGACCGGCTCCACCGCGACCAGCGCGGAGATCGCCATGCAGCGCTCCCCCGCCGAGCCGAAGCCGGCGTTGACCGCCGCGTCGGCGGCCAGGTCCAGGTCGGCGTCGGGGAGCACCACCATGTGGTTCTTCGCCCCGCCCAGCGCCTGCACCCGCTTGCCGGCCAGCGAGCCGCGCTGGTGCACGTACCGGGCCACCGGCGTGGAGCCGACGAACGACACCGCCTTGACGCCGGGGTGATCGAGCAGCGCGTCGACCGCCTCCTTGTCGCCGTTGACCACGTTCAGCACACCGTCCGGCAGCCCGGCCTCGGTGAACCACTCGGCCAGCAGCAGCGCCGCGCTCGGGTCCTTCTCGCTGGGCTTGAGCACCACCGCGTTGCCGCAGGCGATCGCGACCGGCACGAACCAGAGCGGCACCATCACCGGGAAGTTGAACGGGGAGATCACCGCCACCACGCCCAGCGGCTGCCGCAGGCTGTACGAGTCGACCTCGGTGGAGACGTTCTCGCTGAAGCCGCCGCGCAGCGCCGAGGGGATGCCGCAGGCGTACTCGATCACCTCGAGGCCGCGCTGCACCTCGCCGGCGGCGTCCGCGAGCACCTTGCCGTGCTCGGCGGTGATCACCTCGGCGAGCCGGTCGCGCCGGGCGTTGACCAGCTCGCGGAAGGCGAACATGACGGCGGTGCGCTTGGCCAGCGAGGCGTCCCGCCAGGACCGGGCGGCCCGCTCGGCGGCCTCGACGGCGCCCGCCACGTCGGCGGCGGAAGCCAGCGCCACCTGCCCGGTACGCCGCCCGGTGGCCGGGTCGAAGACGTCCCCGCGCCGCTCGGAGTCCCCGCTGACCCGCTTCCCGTCGACGAAATGCCCGATGAGGGTCATGCCGCCACCTCCGCGGCGACGGAGGAACGGATGGCCTCGACCAGGATGGCCAGGCCCTCGCGGGCCTCGTCCTCGGTCAGGGTCAGCGGTGGTCCCATCCGCACCACGTTGCCGAGCAGGCCACCCTTGCCGACCAGCAGGCCGCCCTCCCGGCAGGCCTCGAAGACCCGGGTGGTGAGCGACGGGTCCGGTTCGGTGGTGCCGGGGCGGACGAACTCGACGCCGAGCATGAGGCCCTTGCCGCGGACCTCGGCGACGCAGTCGAGGTCGGCGGTGGCGGCCCGCAGGCCGTCGGCGAGGATCGCGCCCACCCTTGCCGCGTTCGCCTGGAGGTCGTGGTCGAGCAGGTAGTC
This sequence comes from Micromonospora sp. AP08, assembly GCF_008085935.1. Classification (NCBI taxonomy): domain Bacteria; kingdom Bacillati; phylum Actinomycetota; class Actinomycetes; order Micromonosporales; family Micromonosporaceae; genus Micromonospora; species Micromonospora sp. AP08. The sequence goes on along the minus strand of NZ_VSEZ01000027.1, from coordinate 44,760 downwards.
GAGGACCGCGTTGCCGGCCGCCGTGGAGACCGGGTTGCCGCCGAAGGTGGAGAAGCTGATCGCCGGCACCGACTCCAGCACGTCGGCCCGGCCGACCACACCGGCCAGGGCGAAGCCGTTGCCGATGCCCTTGGCGAAGGTGAGCAGGTCCGGGGTGATCCCGTGCGCCTGGTAGCCCCAGAAGTGCTCGCCCGTGCGGCCCCAGCCGGTCTGCACCTCGTCGGAGACGAGCAGGATGCCGTGCTCGTCGAGCACCTTCTTCCAGGCGGCGAAGAGCCCGTCCGGGCCGTGCACGAAGCCGCCGACGCCCTGGATCGGCTCGGCGATCAGGCAGGCCACATCGCCGGCGGTCTGGGTGGCGAGCACCTCGCGCAGGTCCTCCACGGCGGCGTCGATCCGGTCGCCCTCGTCGAGCCGGGCCAGCAGCCCGCGCAGCCGCTCGCCGGAGTGCAGCCAGGCCACCTGGAGCGGGTTGAGCGCGCTGGCCGACCAGCCCCGGTTGCCGGTGACGCCCATGGCCGCGTACGACCGGCCGTGGTAGCTGTTGCGCACCGCGAGGATCTGGTGCGAGCGGCGGTAGTTGGTGGCGACGAGCAGGGCCGCCTCGTTGGCCTCGGTGCCGGAGTTGGTGAAGAAGACGCGGGCGTCCGGGATGCCGGAGAGCCGGGCGATCTTCTCGGCCAGCTCGACCTGCTGCCGGATCAGGTAGAGCGTCGAGCTGTGCACGATGCCGGTGCGCAGCTGCCGTTCGACCGCCTCGCGGATCTCCGGGATGTCGTAGCCGATCATGTTGGTCAGCACGCCGCCGAAGAAGTCCAGGTAGCTGCGTCCGGCCGCGTCGGTCACCCGGCGGCCGGAGCCGGCGACCAGCTCCAGCGGTTCGGCGTAGTAGAGCGGCATCCAGGACGGGAGCACGGCCCGGTGCCGGGCCAGCAGGTCGTCGGAGGTCATCGGCGCACCCTTCAGCGGCGGTTGGTCCCCCGCACGCTCTCACCACGCGGAGGCAGGGACAACTGTCACTGTGTAGCGCAGGAGGTCCGCCCGCCTGACACCACGTCAACCGCCTCGTTGCGGTTTCCGGAGCGAAATCCGGCTGTCGCCCACCCTTCCGCTGGCCAGACCGCTCATCGGCCACTCCATCCGCAGCAGCGCGCCGACGACGACGACCTCCCGCACGGTAGCCACGATCCACAACGGTCGGTCGGCGTCCGCCCACCGCCGGTAGCATCCGCCGGGTGCGGACGACGGAGGTGGCGCTGCCGGCCGGTGCGGTGGGGACGACCCGGGCGGAACTCACGGCGGGGGTACGGGCCTGGGTGGACTCGCCGCCCATGCGGGCCCTGGTCGGGCACTTCGGCGGCGACTGGCCGGCCGGCGACCTGGGCGCGGTGCTGGCCGGGCTGGACGACTTCTCCGCCCGGCACTGGGACTTCCGCGGTGGGCGGGAACGCCCCGACGCCCGGGAGCCGGCGTTCGACCCGGCCACGGTCGGGCTGGTGCTCGACGCGGCAGCGGCGCTGGGCCTGGTCCGGGCCGTCCCGCCGACCCTGCCCCGCTACGCGCACCTGCTGGTCCTGGGCGGCCTGGCGCACGCCTGCCTGCGGCGCACCGCCTACGCCGCGCACCTGGCCCGGACGGTCGCCGGGGTCGACGGCGAGGTGGCGGTGCTGGGCAGCTTCCGGGCCCTCTCCCCGGTCGAGTCGCGGATGCTCGCCGACCTCGGGGTGCACGGCTGCGCCACGGAGGTGGACGCCCTGGACGCCGGGGTGCGCGTGGCGTTCGGGGTGGACGCGCCGAGCGAGGAGATCGGCGAGAGCGCGGACCACCCGCACCGGGCCTGGTCCTCGCGCACCTACCGGCCCGCCGGGCTGCCTCCGGTCCGGGTGCTCGCCGCCCCGTCCGGCGAGCCGGACCGCCGCCGGGCGCACACCGCCGACACCCAGCGGTTCTGGGCCGGGCACGTCCGGCTGCGGGCGGGGGATCCGGTGCTCATGGTGACCGCCCCCATCTACGTGCCGTTCCAGCACTGCGACGCGCTGCGTACGCTCGCCGTGCCGTTCGGGTGCGGGATCGACACGGTCGGCGTGGACCCGGCGCTGGCCACGACGGTCCGGGTGCCGGAACCCACCCTCACGGCGGGGCGCTACCTCCAGGAGATCCGCTCGGCGGTCCGCTCGATGCGCGCCCTGCACGGGGTGCTGGCGGCCGGCTGACCGGCGCGCGCCGGGGCCGGCGGGCTGAGTCAGCGGGCGGTGTCGGCGACCGCCTGCGCGAAGACCTCGGAACGGTGCTCGAAGTTGCGGAACCGGCCGTAGCTGGGCGCGGCCGGGGAGAGCAGCACCACGCCGCCGGCCGGGGTGAGCTTGCGGGCCAGCCCCACGGCAGCCACCAGGTCCTCGGCGAGTTCGGTGCGCACCGCCGGCAGCCCCGCCAGCGCCTCCACGATCCGGGCGCCGCTGTCCGGGATGCCGATCACGGTGATCTCCCGCTCGGCGAGGTGGTCGCGGAGCGGGGTGTAGTCCAGCCCCCGATCCGTCCCGCCGACGATGACGGTCAACGGCCGCCCCTCGTACGCGTCGATCGCGTGCATGGCCGCGTACGGGCTGGTGGCCAGCGTGTCGTCGACGAAGGTGAGCCCGGACGGGTCGGCGATCTCGGTGAGCCGGTGGGCGAGGCCCTGGAACCCGGCCACCGCGATGGCGAGGCTGTCCTTGCGGGCCACCACGTCGACGCCGAGCGCGTCGAGCACCGCGAGGGCGACGCAGAGGTTGCCCTCGTTGTGCCGCCCGACCAGGGGCAGCACGGCGCGCGGGAAGAGCGGGGTGTCCCGCAGGTGGAACCAGGGGGCGCCGTCCGGGCCGGTGGCCACGTGGGTGGTGTCCGGCGAGCCGGCCCGGACCGCCGCCCGGTCCCCCAGTTCGAGCGCCAGCCGCGGGTCGGCGCCGTTGACCACCACGGTGTGCGGGCCGTGCGCCAGCAGGTTGAGCTTGTCCCGGTAGTACTCCCGCTCGCCGCCGTGCGCGTCCAGGTGCTCGGGGAACAGCGCGGTCACCACGGCCACCCGCGGCGAGTCGGTCAGGTCGGCGCACTGGTAGCTGGAGAGCTCCAGCACGTACAGCTCCGCCTCGGGCAGGTCGAGCAGCGGCACGCCGATGTTGCCGCCGAAGACGTTCGGCCGGTCCATGGCGGTGAGCAGGTGGCTGATCAGGCTGGAGGTGGTGCTCTTGCCCTTGCTGCCGGTCACCCCGACGGTCCGGTCCGCGTGATCGGCCATCCAGAGCGCGCTGCCCTGCGTGACCGGGACGGCCCGGCGGCGCAGCTCCACCATCCACGGGTGGGTGTTCGGCACCCCGGGCGAGCGGACCACCACGTCCGCGGCGGCCAGCCGGGCGAAGCCGTCCTCCCCGGTCACCAGCGGCGCGGCCGCGGCGAGCGGGCCCTCCCAGGGCAGGGTGAGGAAGTTCGCGCTGTCGTCGACGACCACCAGGTCGGCCGGGCCGTGCGCGGCGATCGCGGTCACCGCTGCCCGGCCCTCCCGACCGGCTCCCCAGACGGCGACATGACGTCCGCGCAGATCAGACAGGCGCACAAGCTCTCCTCGTTGGCATCCTCCCCCTCATGAAGGATGAGGGCGATTGCAGCCTATACAGGCTGAGGTTCACGGGCGTTCGAACGCCTGGGCGCCCGCTGTCGCCCCTCCCGGCACCGGCCGTTCGTCAGGGCCGGAATTTCCGCCCCATCCTGCCGCGACGCGGACTGTTGTGTCGTAGGTGACAGGCACGCTGTGGGGCTGTGGGGAGATTTACCGCGTTCCGGTTCACAGCTGACCCGTCACCGTCGCAGGTGATGGTGTTGGTCCGTCATACGGGGGCGGCTCGTCGCGTTCAACCAGTGCCTGGCTCTGGTGAAGGACGCCCTGGATGCGAGGCACCGGGGCGGGTCGGTGGGGGTGCCGTGGTCGGGTTTCGACCTGATCAACGCGTTCAACTCGTGGAAGGTCTCGGCGCAGGCGGGCCGCCGCTTTGTAGTCGACTCGGCGGGTTCGGCCGAGATCGTGGCGACGGGATTGTCGTGGCGCGCACAGGTGTGTCAGCAGGTGTGTGAGGAAGCCGCTGTCGACCTGGGCCGCGCCCTGACCGCCTGGGCCGACTCGCGATCGGGGAAGCGGCCGGGTCGTCGAGTGGGGTTCCCGGCATTCAAACGCAAGAGCCGCACCCAGCCGTCGTTCCGGATCCGCTGCAAGACCAAGGCGGGTCGGGCGAGCATCCGGGTGGGGGATCCGATGGCGGGTCCTCGGAGTATCTGTCTGCCGCGGATCGGAGTCCTGAGGGTACGGGAGGACACCCGCCGACTACGGCGGATGATTCGCATGGGCCGAGCCCACATCCGGTATGCCACCGTCTCCTGCCGCGCCGGCCGATGGACCGTCACCGTGACAGTGGAGGCGGCGGACCTGCATCCCGCCCGCCAGCACCCGCCACGCCCCGACGCTGACGGCAGTGGTTGGGTAGGCATCGACCGCGGCCTCACTGCCCTCGTGGTGGCCGCCGACACCACCGGCCGACAGCGGCTGCGCGTCACCGATCCACCGCGCCCGCTGCGGGCCGCCCTGCCTCGGCTACGGCGGCTATCCCGCCAGGTCACTCGCAAACAGCGAGGCTCACGCAATCGGGCCGAGGCTGTCACCCGACTAGCTCGTGCCCACCATCGTGTCGCGCATGTGCGTCGCCACTTTCTGCACAAGGTCGCCAACCAGCTGGTCAAGACCCACGACCGGCTGGCTCTGGAAGACCTGTACACCGCCGGTCTGCTGCGCAACCGGCGTCTGGCCGCCGCCATCTCCGATGCGGGTTGGGCTGAACTGGCCCGCATCATCGGCTACAAACAACGTTGGCGGGGCGGGCAGGTCACCCGGGCACCCCGCTGGTACCCGTCCACCAGAATGTGCAGTGCCTGCCGCATCATCGGCCCCGCCCTACCCCTGTCCGTACGCGTCTTCCGCTGCGACGAGTGCGGGCATACGGCGGACCGGGACGTCAACGCGGCGGTCAACCTCGCCGTCTGGGCCGAGCAACACCATGCCCAGACCCGGGACCCCGAAGCACGAGGCCCGGTCACCAACGCCTCCCGAGGGACCGGCTCTGACCAGCGCCCAAGCGCCGGTGCAACCAGCCCTGACGACGGAGGAACCCCACCGCCACGGACACCCGTGACGGCAGGGACGCCCGAGAAGGGCGGTGTCTCATGACCCAACGGACTTTCGAGACACGCTGTAGTATGGCGTGTGCCTAACGAGCAGCTGCGGCGGATGGACGCCTTCACCTTCCCGTCCTACTCGATCGACTTCGCCACCGGTGAGGTGTTGTTCGACTACGCCCTGACCGGCCCCCACGGCGAGCAGCGGTTCACCGAGGTGGTCACCCTTCCCCTGCCGGCGGAGCCGGTGTCCGACGAGACCGCGGCCACCCTGGCCCGGGTCCTCGAACTGCTGCACGTGGTCGCCGGGGTCAGCTACTACAAGGCTGCCGCGCCGCCCCGGCTGGTGCTGCCGGCGCCGCTGGGCGCGGCCGCCGCCGACCTCGTGACCGCCGTCTACACCAAGGGCCTCGCCGAGTACGCGTACCGCAACCAGCTCCCCCACGTGCTGGAGCTGCGCCCGGAGGTGCCGGCCGGTTCGGTGGAGGCGGCCACGCCGCTGGACAACTCCGACCGGCGCCCGCTGTCGGCGGTCGGCGGCGGCAAGGACTCCATCGTCACGCTGGAGGCGCTGCGCCGGGCCGGCTTCGACCCGGTGCCCTTCTCGGTCAACCCGAACCACGTCATCGTCTCGGTCAACGAGGCGTCCGACCTGGTGCCGCTCGCCGCCCGCCGGCGGATCGACCCGGTGCTGTTCGACCTCAACGCGGCCGGCGCGCTGAACGGGCACATCCCGGTCACCGCGATCAACTCGCTGATCGCGGTCGCCACGGCCGTGCTGCACGGGCTCGGGCCGGTGGTGATGTCCAACGAGCGCTCGGCGTCCGACCCGAACCTGATCTGGCACGGCCACGAGATCAACCACCAGTGGTCCAAGGGCGTCGAGGCGGAGGGGCTGTTGCGGGCGGCGCTGGCCGAGCACGCAGGCCTCACCGAGCCGTACTTCTCGCTGCTGCGGTCGCTGTCCGAGCTGCACATCGCCCGGCTCTTCGCCGACACCGACCGCTACGACGCCGTGGTGACGAGCTGCAACGCCGCGTTCAAGCTGCGCGACGCGAGCGAGCGCTGGTGCCGGGACTGCCCGAAGTGCCGGTTCGTCTTCCTGGCCATGGCCCCGTTCATGCCCCGGGAGCGGCTGACCGCGATCTTCGGCGGCGACCTGCTGGCCGACGAGTCCCAGATCCCCGGTTACCGGGAGCTGCTCGGGGTGGACGGGCACAAGCCGTTCGAGTGCGTCGGCGAGGTGGAGGAGTCGGTGGTCGCGCTGAGCCTGCTCGCCCAGCAGGAGCAGTGGCGCGACGCGCCGGTGATCCGCGCCCTGGTGGAAGCGGTCCCGCCAACGGCGTGGTCCGCCGCCGCCACCTCCGACGTCTTCACCCCCGGCGGCCCGACGTACGTCCCCAACCAGTACGCCAAGGCCCTGACGGCCCTGACCTGACCCACTGGTCCCGCCTGGCCCGCCTCGGCCCACCCCGTTGATCATGAAGTTAGCGGCGCCGACCGCCCGAGATGTCGCCGCCAACTTCATGATCGACGAAGTCAGGGGGCGGGACCGGGGGCGGGCAGGGGGTTCAGGGGGTGCGGACGGCGTCCAGGGCCAGTAGGGCCACGTGGAGGGACAGGCACTGCTCCACCGAGTCGAGGTCGACGTCGAGGATGCGGCCGATGCGGGCCAGCCGCTCGTAGAAGGCCGGCCTCGACAGGTGGGCGGCGGCGGCCGCCGCGGACTTGTTCCGGCCCTGCTCCAGGTACGCCCGGAGGGTGCCGAGCAGTTGCTCCCTCGGGTGCTGCGCGTCGTACGCGAGCAGCCCGCCGAGTTCCCGCTCGACGAAGGTCTGCAGGCGCGGCTCGTCCCGGAGCAGGTGCAGCAGGCCGGCCAGCCCGACGTGCGGCAGCCGGAAGTAGGGCAGGTCCCGGCGGTCCCGGCGGGCCGCCTCGGCGACCTGCCGCGCCTCGACCAGCGAGCGGCGCGCCTCCCGCAGGCTGCCCACCCCGGAACCGGCCGCCACGATCACGGCCGGCCCGGCCGGGCGCGGACGGGACGCCGGATCCGCGGCCCGCAGCGCGCCGCCCGCCACGGTACGGGCGGCCGGGTCGACGGGACGGGCGGGGCGCGGCGCCGGAGGGCGGGCCGGGTCGGCGTCGAGGCGTACCCGGCGCAGCGCGGCGGCGAACGCGGCGAGCGCCTTCTCCTCGGCGGCCGGATCGGGCAGCGCGAGCAGCGCCCCGACCGCCTGGTCATCGACGGCGCTGGTCAGCGCGGTGAGCTTGGCATCCCGCAACGCCTGGCCGACCGCCTCGGCGAGGTCGCGCAGCCGGGCCGGGCCGGCCTCCGGGCCGGCGTCGGGGCCCGGCCCGCCGCCCTCGGCCGGATCGTCGGCCCGGTGCCGGACCACCACGCCGACGAGGTGCCGGCGGTCCAGGGTCACACCGAGGGCCTTGGCGCGCAGCGCCACCTCGTCCACCGGGCGGGAGTGGTCGATCAGGGCGGTGAGCAGGGTGCGGTGGATCTGCCGTTCCAGCCCCTCGGCGTCGCGCCGGATCAGCCGGCCCAGGGCGAGGGTGGAGGCGGCCCGCTCGATCAGGATGGTCAGCCGGGTGGGCGGGGTCGCGCCCGTCGGCGTCGCGGCGTCGACCGGTGTGGCGGTGCCGGCGTCGGCCGGCCAGCGCAGCAGCAGCCGTCCCCAGTCCTGGCCGCGGGCGCCGACGGTGGTCACCAGCCATCCGCTGTCCGGGTCGTACGCGGTGCGCCCGGCCGGCCGGATCCGCCGGGAGTGCTGCTCCCAGCCGTCCAGCAGCAGCTCGGCGCTCTCCCCCGCCGGGTCGTACGCGAGCACCTGCCGGGACAGGTTCTCCAGCACCACCGGGCAGCCGGCCAGCTCGGCCGCCTGCCGGACCACCTCGGCCGGCTCGGCGCCCTCCACGGAGAGTTCGGTGAACCGCTGGTGGATCTCCTCGGTGGCGCGCAGCTCGGTGAGCTGGGCGTCCACGATCAGCGCGTGCACCGCCTCGGTGATCCGCACGAACGGGGTGGCCCGGCGCAGCTCGACCAGGGGCAGCCCGCGGCGCTCGGCGGCGGCCGCCATGACCCGGGGCACCCCGCTGACGTAGCGGCGGCCCAGCTCCACCACGAGCCCGGAGACCCCGACGTCGGCCAGGTCGCCGATGAACGCGCGCAGGCCGGCGTCGTCGGCGGGCAGCCCGATGCCCGTGGTGAGCACCAGCTCGCCTCCGCCGAGCAGGGTGGCGATGTCGGGCACCTCGGCCACGTGCACCCACCGCACCGGCCGGTCCAGGCCCGCGTCCCCCGCGACGAGGCGCGGGGCGCCGTGGCGCACCGGCACCAGAGCGAGCACCTCACGGACGGTAGGGAACACGGGCGACACGCTACCCTGCGTCACCGCCGATTCCGAGCGTGCGCCCGCCCAGGCCGCCCCCGGCGTCTGAGCGGGTCGTCGCGGCCCAGCTCCCGGCACGCCACTTTCGAACCCTGCGGCGCTTACTGATCCCTTCCCGAGGCGTCGCTCAGTCGACGCCGAACTCCATCGCGGCGCGGTCGAGTGCCTCGTCCTCGGCGGAGGGGACGCCCCGGGAGGCGATGGCCTCCGCGCCGCCCTCTGGCATCGCACCGATGAGACCGGTCGAGGCTGCCTGCGCGGCGCCGACCATCCGCTGGGGGGTCGCGCCGCCTACCATGCCGAGGGTGGCGTACTGCTCCAGCTTCGCCCGCGAGTCGGCGATGTCCAGGTTGCGCATGGTGAGCTGGCCGATCCGGTCCGACGGGCCGAACGCCGAGTCCTCGGTACGCTCCATCGACAGCTTGTCAGGGTGGTAGCTGAACGCCGGGCCGGTGGTGTCCAGGATCGAGTAGTCCTCGCCCCGGCGCAGCCGCAACGTCACCTCGCCGGTGACCGCCGTGCCGACCCAGCGCTGCAACGACTCGCGCAGCATCAGCGCCTGCGGGTCCAGCCATCGCCCCTCGTACATCAGCCGACCGAGGCGGCGGCCCTCGTTGTGGTAGTTCGCCAGGGTGTCCTCGTTGTGGATGGCGTTGACCAGCCGTTCGTACGCGGCATGCAGCAGCGCCATGCCAGGCGCCTCGTAGATGCCCCGGCTCTTGGCCTCGATGATCCGATTCTCGATCTGGTCCGACATGCCCAGGCCGTGCCGGCCGCCGATGGCGTTGGCCTCCAGCACCAGGTCGACAGGGCTGCCGAACTCCTTACCGTTGATCGTCACCGGGCGACCCTGGTCGAAGCCGATCGTGACGTCCTCGGTCGGGATCTCCACCAAGGGGTCCCAGAACCGGACTCCCATGATCGGGTTGACCGTCTCGATGCCGGTGTCGAGGTGCTCGAGGGTCTTCGCCTCGTGCGTGGCGCCCCAGATGTTGGCGTCGGTGGAGTATGCCTTCTCGGTGCTGTCCCGGTATGGCAGGGCGCGTGCGAGCAGCCACTCCGACATCTCCTTACGCCCACCCAGTTCGGTGACGAAGTCGGTGTCGAGCCACGGCTTGTAGATGCGCAGCTGCGGGTTGGCCAGCAGGCCGTACCGGTAGAACCGCTCGATGTCGTTGCCCTTGAAGGTCGAGCCGTCGCCCCAGATCTGGACGTCGTCGGAGATCATCGCCCGCACCAGCAGGGTCCCGGTCACGGCCCGGCCCAGCGGGGTGGTGTTGAAGTACGCCCGCCCGCCCGAGCGGATGTGGAAGGCCCCGCAGGTCAACGCCGCCAGGCCCTCCTCGACCAGGGCGGCGCGGCAGTCGACCAGTCGGGCGACCTCGGCGCCGTAGCTGAGCGCGCGACCGGGCACCGAGGCGATGTCGGGCTCGTCGTACTGGCCGATGTCGGCGGTGTAGGCGCAGGGGACGGCGCCCTTGTCGCGCATCCACGCGACCGCGACCGAGGTGTCGAGGCCGCCGGAGAAGGCGATGCCGACACGTTCGCCGGCGGGCAGGGAGGTGAGAACCTTGGACACGAGGAAGATTATGCGCCATGTCGCATGGTCATGCAAACAACAGCGGCCGCAGAGCTACCCGCTGCCGAACAGCGGGTCGTCGCGGCCCAGCTCCCAGCAGGCCACCGCGGTGGCGGCGGCCACGTTGAGCGAGTCCACCCCGCGCCGCATGGGGATCACCACCCGGACGTCGCTGGCCTCCATGGCCGCCCGGGTCAGGCCGGCGCCCTCGGCCCCCATGAGCAGGGCCGCCCGGGCCCGCTGCCCGGCGTCCAGCCGCTGGATCGGCACCGCGTCCGGCGCGGGCGTCATGGCCAGCACCGTGAAGCCCGCCGCCCGGACCTGGCCGAGCGCGTCGGGCCAGGGCTCCAGCTTCGCGTACGGGATGGCGAACACCTCGCCCATGCTGACCCGGACGCTGCGCCGGTACAGCGGGTCGGCGCAGGTCGGCGAGAGCAGCACGGCGTCCACGCCGAGCGCCGCCACGGCCCGGAAGATCGCGCCCAGGTTGGTGTGGTTGTTGACGTCCTCCAGGATCACCACCCGCCGGGCGGTGGCCAGCACCTCGGCGGCGGACGGCAGCGGCTTGCGGCGGAACGAGGCGAGCACGCCCCGGTGCACGTGGAAGCCGGTGGCCCGCTGGAGCACCTCGGGGGTGGCCGCGTAGACCGGGGTGTCGCCGGTGTCGAGGTCGGCGAGCTGGTCCACCCGCTTGGCGTCGACCAGGTACGACCGGGCCGGGTAGCCGGCCCGCAGCGCCCGCCGCAGCACCAGCTCGCCCTCGGCGATGAACAGCCCGTGCGGGGGCTCCCAGCGGGTCCGCAGCTCCACGTCGGTCAGCGCGCGGTAGTCGGCGATCCGGTCGTCGTCGGGGTCGGTGATCTCGTGGACGGGCACCGGACGATTCTGCCTGGTCGGTCCGGCCGGCCCGGCGCGGCCCGGGTTTCCGCACGCCGGGGAGGGGAACGGAGCCCGGGAAAGGGGACAGCGACGGAGGGACCACCACGATGAGCGCGGACCCCAGCGGCGACGGCCGGCTGCCCCGCAACGCCACGGTCGCCGACTTCATCGTGGCCCGGCTGGCCGAGTGGGGCGTGCGCCGGTACTACGGCTATCCCGGTGACGGCATCAACGGGATGACCTCCGCGCTGCAACGGGCCGCCGACCGGACGCAGTTCATCCAGGTCCGGCACGAGGAGACGGCTGGCTTCGCGGCCAGCGCCCACGTCAAGTACGGCGGCGGCCCGCTCGGCTGTGTGCTGGTAACCAGCGGCCCCGGCGCGATCCACGTGCTCAACGGCCTGTACGACGCCAAGCTCGACCACCAGCCGGTGGTGGCCCTGCTCGGACACACCGCGCTGCCCGCCGAGGGCGGCGGCTACTACCAGGAGGTCGACCTGCTCGCCCTGTACAAGGACGTGGCGTCGGCGTTCCTCGCCCAGCTCGACGACCCGTCCCAGGCGCGGCACCTGGTCGACCGGGCCTGCCGGACCGCGCTGGCCCGGCGTACGGTCACCGCCCTGGTGCTCCCCTCCGACGTGCAGGACGAGCCGGCGGTGCCGGAGCCGCCGCACGCGCACGGCTACTACCACACCAGCGCGGCGCCGAGCAGCATGCCGACCGTGCCGCCGGAGGAGGAGGTACGCCGGGCGGCCGAGGTGCTGCGCGGCGGCGAGAAGGTCGCCATGCTGGTCGGTCAGGGCGCCCTCGGCGCGGAGGACGAGGTCCGCCGGGTCGCCGACCGGCTCGGCGCCGGGGTGGCCACGGCCCTGCTCGGCTTCGCCGCCGTCGACCACCGGCAGCCGTGGGTGACCGGCGCCATCGGCCTGCTCGGCAGCCGCCCGAGCTGGCAGCTCATGCGGGAGTGCGACCGGCTGCTGATCGTGGGCAGCAACATGCCGTACTCGGAGTTCTACCCGCCGCAGGGCAAGGCGAGGGCCGTGCAGATCGACCTGGACGGCACCCGGATGGGGTTGCGTTACCCGACCGAGGTGAACCTGACCGGGGACGCCGCGCCGACCCTGCGGGCGCTGTTGCGGGAGTTGGGCACCGGACCGGTGCCGACCGCCTGGCGGGCCACCCTGGCCGACGCCACCGGGAAGTGGCGGCGGGCCCAGCGGGAACTGGCTGAGCAGCCCGCGGACCCGGTGAACCCGCAGCTGCTCTTCGCCACCCTGGACGACGTCCTGCCCGACGACGCGATGCTCGCCGTGGACTGCGGCACCGCGACCGCCTGGTACGCCCGCCACGTCCGGGTCCGTCCCGGCATGCTGGCCAGCCTCTCCGGCACCCTGCTCTCGATGGGCGGGGCCATGCCGTACGCGATCGCCGCGAAGTTCGCCCACCCGGACCGCCCGTTGGTCGCGCTCATCGGCGACGGCGCCATGCAGATGAACGGTGTCAACGAGCTGATCACCGTGGCGAAGTACTGGCGGGAGTGGGCCGACCCGCGGTTCGTGGTGCTGGTGCTCAACAACCGCGACCTGTCCTTCGTGAGCTGGGAGCAGCGTTCCGGCGAGGGGACGCCGATGTTCCCGGCGAGCCAGGACCTGCCGGACGTGGCGTACCAGCGGTGGGCCGAGGTGCTGGGGCTCGACGGCGTGCTGGTCGACTCCCCCGACCAGGTGCCCGACCTGTGGCAGCGGGCGCTCAGCGCCGACCGGCCGGTGGTGGTGAACGCGGTCGTCGACCCGGCGGAACTGATGCTGCCGCCGCACTTCACCGTCGAGCAGGCCCGCAAGACGGCCGCCGCGGTGCTGCGCGGGGACAGCGACCGGACCGAGATCCTCCGGCGCGGGCTGCCGTCGGTCGTCGCCACGTACCGTCCCCGCCGCCGCGGGCGCTGAGGCGTCACGCCCGCTCGTAGCGCAGCAGCACCGACCGGCCGTCGAAGCCGCGGGTCCCGGTCAGCCGCAGGTCGAGGCGGTCCTTGCCGGGAAAGACCGGGGTGCCGCCGCCCAGCACGACCGGGTGCACCACCACCTGGTACTCGTCGACCAGCCCCAGCTCGGTCAGCGCCGCCGCCGCGCCGGAGCCACCGGTGAGCAGCAGGTCCTTGCCCGGCTGCGCCTTCAGCTCCGCGACCTCGGCGGCCAGGTCGCGGCCGATCACCCGGGCGCCGTACTCGGCGCTCTCCAGGGTGCGCGAGATGACGATCTTCGGGGTGCGGGCCCAGATCGGGGCGAACGCCAGGTCGTGCGGGTCCGGGGAGGCCTGCTCCGCCCGGGGCCAGTACCAGGACATCAACCCCCAGACCTTGCGGCCGTAGAGGAAGGTGTCGGCCCGGTCGGTCAGCTCCAGGGAGTACGCGGACAGCTCCGGCCCCATGGCCGCCCAGTCGAACTCCCCGTTCGGCCCCTCGATGAAGCCGTCGACCGACTGGTGCACCCAGTAGACGAGCTTGCGCATGGTGTCCTCCGCTTCCGGCGGCGCCCCCGGCGGGCGCGCTCACCGGTGGGTCGGAGCCGGCCGGCCCGATCCGACAGCCGGCACGGAACTTTTTTCGGGAGACTTGCCCGGGGCGGCTAGCGTCCGGATTCGTGGCCCGCTCCGTGATGATCGCCCTGGTCGGTGTCGACGGCTCCGGCAAGAGCACCCAGGCCCGGGCCCTCGCCCGCCGGCTGACGGCCCGGGGCGTCCCGGCGACCTACTTCGAGAACGCCGGTGGGCGGCCGCTGTGGAATCGGCTGGCGCGGGCGCTCGGCCGGGCGGACGGGCCGGCGCTGTTCGGCCGTACCCTCTATCCGGCGCTGGAGGCGACGGTCCGCGCGCTGGCGATGGCCCGCACCGTTCTGGTGGCGCGGCTGACCGGGCGCACGGCGCTGCTGGACCGGTGGACCTGGTGCCAGGACGTCATCATGGCCGCGCGCGGCGACCGGGGCCGGCGGGCGGTCCGGGCCGTTTACGCGATCTTCCCGCGCCCGACGATGGTCTGCTTCCTGGCCACCTCGCCGGAGGTCGCGCAGCGGCGGGTCGCCGCCCGGGGCATCGACACCGAGGAGTTGGCGCACCTGCGCGCGCTGGACGCCGCCTACCGTGCGCTGCCCGACTTCGGCTCGTTCGTGGTGCTCGACGGCGACGCCGACCCCGACGAGGTTGCCGCCGCCCTGGACCGCGCCGTGTCACCCCTCGTGGCGGGGTGACACCGCCCGGCCGAGGTCACGCGCGCTGTCACCCCCGGGATGGCGGGGTGCCACCGCGGATCGGGGTCAGCCGCGGCCGCGGCCCTGGAGCCAGCGGAGCAGGTCCGAGGGCAGGTTGTCGCGCTGCTGCTGGCGCTGCTCGGGCTGCGGGGTGGGCCGGGGCTGCGGGCGCTGCGGGTCACCGGCCAGCTCACGGCTCGGCGCGGTGAAGTCCTTCACGGGCTTGCCGTCCACCGCCGTCCTGATCACCCGGGCGACCGCGTCGATCACCTTTCCCTGCACCGCCGAGCCGACCAGGTCGGTCGAGTCGTCGGGGTTGGCCGCGATGCCCGCCACGGCGACCTGCGGGGTGAACCCGACGAAGGCCTCGGTGGCGTTCTGCTCGGAGCTGCCGGTCTTGCCGGCCACCGGGCGGTCGACGATCCGGTTGACGGAGGTGGCGGTGCCGCCGTTGCACTGCCCGTACGCCGACTGCTGGCCGACCGGGCAGCGGGCCGCGTCGGTGGCCGCCCGGGCCACGTCGGCGTCCAGCACCCTCCGGCAGGAGGGCTGGCCGACGTCGACCTTCTCGCCGTTGGCCGCGGTCACCGAGACCACCGGCAGCGGCGTGCAGTACGTCCCCTCGGCGGCCACGGTGGCGTACGCGTTGGCCAGGTCGAGCGGGGTGGTGGCGGCCACGCCGAGGGTGAACGCGCCCCAGTTCTCCGCGTCGTCCTTGGCGAAGGCGGCGTCGGAGTCGGCCCGGAAGGTGATGCCGAGCCGCTGCGCCATCTCCACCACCTTGTCCTCGCCGACCTGCTCGGCCAGCCAGACGAAGTAGGTGTTCACGGAGCGACCGAAGCCGTCCCACATCATCCGGTAGCCGTCCATCCACTCCGGGTTGGCGTTGGCCGGGCACCACTTGCCGTCGCAGTTGCCCTCGGCGTCGGAGCCGTAGCGGGTGGGCAGCTTGGCCGGGGCGTCGAAGCCGGTGGACAGCGTCTTGCCAGCCTCCAGCGCGGCGAGCATGGTGAACATCTTGAACGTGGAGCCGGCCTGGTAGCCGTCGACGCTGGCGCCGCCGGAGATCAGCGGGTTGACGGTGTTCGGGTGGTTGGCCTGCCCGGCCGGGTTGTCGGCGAGGCTGTAGTGCCGGTTGACCGCCATGGCGAGCACCCGGCCGCTGCCCGGCTCGACCGCGGCGATCGGCAGGGCCCGCTTGTTGCCGTAGCCGTAGACGCTGGTGGCCTGCTTCTGGGCGGTCTGCTGGATCTTCGGGTCGAGCGTGGTGACCACGCTGTAGCCGCCTCGGCGCAGCGCCTGCTCGCGCTCCTTGACGGTGTTGCCGAAGGCCGGCTGGGCGAGCCACCACTGGCGCAGGTAGTCGCAGAAGAAGCCCCAGTCGTCGTGCCCCTGGGCGACCGAGGTGCAGCCGTTGGGCTGGGCGGTCGGGTGCAGGGTGAGCGGCTCCGCCTTGGCGGCGGCCGCCTGCTGGGCGGTGATCGCGCCGGTCTCGGCCATCGAGTCGAGCACGTACCCCCGGCGGGCGAGCGCCTGGTCCTTGTCGCCGTCGATCGGGCTGTACTCGTCCGGGGACTGGACCAGGCCGGCGAGCAGCGCCGCCTCGCCCAGGGTCAGGTCGGCCGGGGCCTTGCCGAAGTAGCGCTGGCTCGCCGCGGCGACGCCGTACGCGCCGGAGCCGAAGTACGCGATGTTGAGGTAGCGGTTGAGGATCTCGTCCTTGCTGAGCGTCTTCTCCAGCGCGTTCGCGTACCGGATCTCCTGGAGCTTGCGCCCGACGGTCTGCTCGGTGGCGGCCTGCCGCTCCTCCGCCGTGCGGGTGGGGTCGGTCTTGAGCACGTTGCGGACGTACTGCATGGTGAGCGTCGAGCCGCCCTGCTCCGTGCCGCCGCCCTTGACGTTGGCGACCAGGGCGCGGGCGATGCCGCGCAGGTCGGCCCCGCCGTGCGAGTAGAAGCGGCGGTCCTCGGCGGCGATGATCGCCTGCCGCATCACCGGGGCGATCTCGGCGAGCGGCACGTCGGAGCGGTTGACGTCGTAGAACGTGGTGATGAGGGTCTTGCCGTCGTTGGCGTAGAGGTAGGAGCGCTGCGGCTGCGCCGGGGTGCGCAGCGCGTCGGGCAGCTCCGCGTACGCGCCCAGGCTGGCCTTCGCGGCGAGCCCGCCGAGCAGGCCGCTGGGGAGCGCGGCGACCGCGAGGACGAGCCCGGCGAGGACGCCGGCGAGCAGCACGGTGAAGAGCCGCGACAGCGGCGACCGGGGAGACGGCATGGACTCCAGGATTACCGCGAATACCGCGTAACGACCACCCCGCCAGGCAACTGTCAGTTACCTCACGGCAACCCCTCAGCTACAGCGGAGCTTGCCGGGAAGCCGTTGATCATGAGGTTGACGGCGATGTGGATCTCCGGGCGTGCCGCCAACTTCATGATCAACCCCGACGGGGTCTCAGGTGGGGCGGGGGCCGGTGGGGGGTGGGGCGGGGGTGGCCGTCATGCTGGCGGCCAGGGCGTCCTGGGCGATCACCGCGGGGACGAGGCGACCGGAGCGGTAGCCGATGCCGATGCCGGCGACCAGCACGAAGAGCGCGCCGAAGGTCTGGAGCGAGCCGATCAGCGCGCCGCCCAGGCCCAGCAGCGGGGCGGCGATCATCAGCATGATCCCGTCGCCGTAGGAGAACATGCCGGACCGGGCGACCGACCAGCCGGTGAGGAACCAGCCCAGGCTGTAGAAGGTGGCGCCGACCAGGACGATGGTGCGCGCCGTGGTGCCGAAGACCGGCGCCTGCTCCGCCAGCCCGGCGAAGGGCAGCATGAGCACCATCCCGCCGATGCTGGCCAGCAGGCCGACGAGGGCGATCCGCCGGCACCGGGTGGCGGCGAGGAGGCCGGCGAGCGCCAGCAGGGCGAGCAGCCCGAGCCAGACCGCGGCCACCCAGCCGATCAGGTAGGCCTGCTGGCCGTCGGCCGGGTACGGGTCGTTGCCCACCCCGCCGTCGCTGGCCATGGCCACCAGGCCGTAGAGGACCGCGTACGCGGGCAGCAGCCAGACCGCCGCGCGGGCGAACCGGCGGACCGACCAGGCCCAGCTCGCGTCGGTGGCCGGGGCGGCCGGACCGGGCTCGGACACGAACGGCAGCACCCCGAACCCGCCCCCGGTACGCCGGGTGCCGAGCGGCCCGGCCGGGTCGTGCGCGCCCGGGACCGGGGTCCTGGAGAACAGCCGGTTGGCCGGATCCTTCATGCGTCACCTCGCTCCGCGTGCGGGACGCGCGACGGCGCCCCGGTCCTGCTCACCACCCGTCCTCAGACCGATCGTGGCAGGCGCCGGGGCGCCGTATGAGTGATTCTCGGATTTGCCGGCGGCGTGCCCGTCAGCCCCGTTCGCGCTGGTCCGACGGGTCGT
Organism: Micromonospora sp. AP08; assembly: GCF_008085935.1. Taxonomy (NCBI): domain Bacteria; kingdom Bacillati; phylum Actinomycetota; class Actinomycetes; order Micromonosporales; family Micromonosporaceae; genus Micromonospora; species Micromonospora sp. AP08. Next base: position 27,061 of record NZ_VSEZ01000027.1, on the reverse strand, counting down.
TGAGCAGGCTCTGCGGGGAGACCGGCTCGGGCGCCGGCAGCCCCTGCGGGGCGTTGCCGCCGGTGGCCTGCGCCTCGGCCACGCGTACCTCGTCGTGGATCTCCTGGGCCGCCGTGGCGGCGGCCTGTGCGGCCTCGGCGGCCTCCCGCTCGACCTCGCCGGCGCTCTGGGTAGCCTCCGGCGACGGCACGTCGCCGACCATGTTGGCCAGCCCGCCCAGCGCGCCGCCCATGCCCTCCAGGGCCTTGGTCAGCTCGGTCGGGACGATCCAGACCTTGTTGGCGGTGCCGTTGGCGATCTGCGGCAGGGCCTGGAGGTACTGGTAGGCGAGCACCTTCTGGCTCGGGTTGGCCTGGTGGATCGCGTCGAAGACGGTGCGGATCGCCTTCGCCTGGCCCTCCGCCTGGAGGATGCGGGCCTGCCGGTCACCGTCGGCGCGCAGCACGGCGGCCTGCTTCTCGCCCTCGGCCGTGAGGATCTGCGACTGCTTGTGTCCCTCGGCGTTGAGGATGGCGGCGCGGCGGTCCCGCTCGGCGCGCATCTGCTTCTCCATCGAGTCGCGGATGCTCGGCGGCGGCTCGATCGCCTTGATCTCGACCCGGGTCACCTTGATGCCCCACCGGCCGGTGGTCTCGTCCAGCACCCCGGAGAGGTGCCGGTTGATCTCCTCGCGGCTGGTGAGCGCCCGCTCCAGGTCCAGCGAGCCGATCACGTTGCGCAGCGTGGTGACGGTGAGCTGCTCGATGGCCTGGAGGAAGTTGGAGATCTCGTAGGTGGCGCGGACCGAGTCGACCACCTTGAAGTAGAGCACCGTGTCGATCGAGACGACGAGGTTGTCCGAGGTGATCACCGGCTGCGGCGGGAAGCTGACCACCTGCTCCCGCATGTCGACCTTGGTGCGCACCGCGTCGATGTACGGCACCAGCAGGTTCAGCCCCGGGTTCAGGGTCCGCTTGTACTTGCCCAGCCGCTCCACCACGTCCTGGCGCTGCTGCGGCACGATCCGCACCGCCTTCACCAGCGTCACCACGACGATCACGGCGACGGCGATCAACAGGATCGCTGCAAACTCCATAACTTCACCTTTTCCCTTCGGGCAGCCCGCCCGGGGTGGAAATCTCGTCCTGCCAGACCAGGGCGGTCGCGCCCCGGACCTTTATCACCTGCACCCGCTCGCCCACCGCGTAGCTGCGCGTCGCGTCGTACGACCGGGCCGTCCACAGCTCACCGTCGATCTTGACCAGTCCCCGCTCGGCGTCCACCGGCTCCAGCACCATGGCGCTGGACCCCTCGATCGCCTCGACCCCGAACGGCTGGTCGCCGCTCTCCAGCGCCGGCATGGCGTGCCGCTTGATCACCGGCCGGACCAGGGCCACCGACAGCGCGGACACCACCGCGAAGACCAGTGCCTGGAGCGCGACCGGCGCGCCGAGCGCCGCGGCGCCGGCGGCCGCGAACGCCCCGGCCGCGAACATGATCAGGAAGAGCGTCGTCGTGAAGATCTCGGCGACCGCCAGCAGCACACCCAGCACGATCCAGAACACGGCGTCCACCCCTGAATCGTGACACGCCGACGCACGCCACACTGCCCCGCATGATCACCTAAGCTCGGCAGCGCGCCGACGACCGCCGAGGAGGACGCCATGGCCCTGTTGCCCGAGACCGCCCGACAGGTCGACCTGCTGGTCGCCCGGGCCCAGGCGGAGGGGCGCGGCCCCTCGCTCGCCCTCGGGGTGGTCCGCGACGGCGCCCTGGCGCACGTCGCCCTCGCCGGCGAGCAGCCCCGCCCCGACGCGGACCTCCAGTACCGGATCGGCTCGATCAGCAAGACCATGACGGCCGTGCTGGTCATGCAGCAGCGCGACGCCGGGCGGCTGGCCCTCGACGACCCGCTGGACAAGCACCTGCCCGGCACCCCGGTCGGCGCGCTCACCCTGCGGCAACTGCTCGGGCACGCCAGCGGCCTCCAGCGGGAGCCGGACGGGCAGTGGTGGGAGCGGGCCGCGGGCGCCGACCTGGAGACCCTGCTCGCCGGGCTCACCCCGGCGAAGATCGCCCACCCGCCGCACCACGTCTACCACTACTCGAACCTGGCGTACGGGCTGCTCGGCGGGGTGCTGGAACGGATCACCGGCACGCCCTGGGCCGCCCTGCTCCGGGAGCGGCTGCTCGAACCGCTCGGCATGCGCCGCACCACTTACCACCCGACCGAGCCGTACGCCCGCGGCTACGTGGTGCACCCCTGGCACGACACGCTGCGGGAGGAGCCGCGCACCGACACCGGGGCGATGGCGCCGGCCGGGCAGCTCTGGTCGACCGTCGAGGACCTGGCCCGCTGGGCGGCCTTCCTGGCCGACCCGGCCCCGGACCTGCTCGCCCCGGCCACGCTCACCGAGATGTGCGCGCCCGTGGTGATCAGCGACCTGGACGCCTGGACCGGCGGCCACGGCCTCGGCGTGGAGCTGTACCGGGTCGGCGAGCGGGTGTACGTGGGCCACGGCGGCTCGATGCCCGGCTACGTCGCCGGCCTGGCCGTGCACCGGCCCACCCGCACCGCCGTGGTCGACTTCGCCAACTCGTACGGGCTGCGCGCCGGCCACCACGTCGTCGGCCTGGCCCGCGACATCCTCACCCTGGTGCTGGACGCCGAACCGGCCGCGCCCGCCCCGTGGCGCCCCGCCGAGGCGCCGCCCGCCGACCTGGCCGAGCTGACCGGCCGCTGGTGGTGGATGGGCATCGAGTACGAGTTCCGCATCGACCCGGCCGGCGACCTGGTGGGCGGCCAGGTCGGTCGTCCGCTGCTCCGCTTCACCCCGGAGGCCCCGGACCGCTGGCGCGGCCGCTCCGGCTCCCAGGACGGGGAACTCCTCACGGTCATCCGCGACGAGGCGGGGCGAGCGGTGGCCCTCGACATCGCCACCTTCGTCTTCACGCGAAGCCCCGACCAGGAACCCTGACCAACTCCCGCGTCGCTACAAACTTGATGGCGCAGATGGATCGCCGGACCGCCCCCGACCCGCGCCGCGCCGCGGCGCGCCGACAAACGCGACGACACGGCTGGCTCACCCCGTGATCCGTCCACGTCATCAAGTTCGTAGCGCCCCCAAGGTCCCCACCCGACCGACTGCCGGAACCGACCGACGCACCGGGCACACGACGGGCCGGGCCTGAACCGCAGCCACTAAACAGGCGCAGTGACGAAATCGATCATCCGCTCCACCGCGTTGATCAACGGCGTCTCCACGTCCGCGTAACTGTCCACCCGGGACAGGATGTGCCGCCACATGTCCGCCGGCTCCGCCACCCCGAGGGCCGCGCAGACCCCCTCCTTCCAGGGCCGCCCCGGCGGCACCACGGGCCACGCCGGGATGCCCAGCGCCCGCGGCTTCACGGCCTGCCACACGTCGACGTACGGGTGCCCGGTGACCAGCACGTGCGGCGAGGTGACCTGCGCGACGATCCGGCTCTCCTTGGAGCCGGGCACCAGGTGGTCGACCAGCACGCCGAGCCGGCGGCCGGGGCCCGGGGCGAAGGCGCGTACCTCGGTGGCGAGCGCGTCGATGCCGTCGAGCGGCTCCACCACCACGCCCTCGATCCGCAGGTCGTCGCCCCAGATCCGCTCGACCAGGGCCGCGTCGTGCACGCCCTCGACCCAGATCCGGCTGGCCTTGGCGACCTGCGCCCGGACGTTGTCGACCGCGATCGAGCCGGAGGCGGTACGCCGCCGGGCGGCGGGCGCCGGGGCGCGGGCCGGGCGGCGCAGGGTCACCGGCGAGCCGTCGAGCAGGAACGCGGCGGGCAGCAGCGGGAAGTTGCGCCGCCGGCCGTGCCGGTCCTCCAGCACCACCGCGCCGGACTCGAAGCCGACGACCGCGCCGCAGAACCCGGAGTCGGCGTCCTCGACCACCAGGTCGGGTTCGGCGTCGACCTCGGGGATCACCTTCCGCCGCCGCCAGTCGCCCGCCAGCACGTCGCCGTCGTATCGCCCCGCCATGTCGATCACGCTAGCCACCGGCCCGGCGTGTCGCCCGGCGACGCGCCGACCAGGCGTCCCACCGGCGACACAGAAAGGGGCGAAGGGGGTAGTTGGGGGCAGGTCACGCCGCCGGAGCGGCAGCCGAGACAGCGACGGCGGCGAGCACGTACCCTTTCGGCATGTCCTCCCCCGCAACGGGCGCGGCCACGCTGGCTCCGCGCCGGTCGAGCCGGTTCGTCGCCTGGGTTCGCGCCTGGCGCGCCGGCCTGGTGCCCTTCGACGAGGTCGCCGACGAGATCGCCGGCGACGAGGAGCACCTGGTCGCCGACGCCCCCGGCACCTGGACCGACGTGTCCCTGCGGGAGGCGCTGCCCAGCCTGGCCAAGCTCTCCCCGGACGAGATCCGCCTGGTGCTGCCCGCACCGGGCGACCCGCGGGGGCTGCCCGGTCCCGGCGCCTTCGCCGGGGCGGCGCTGCTGGCCGGGGAGGCCGTGGTGGCCAGCGGGCTCGGGTTCGTCCCGGAGGTGCGCACCCACACCTCCGGCTCGGGGATGACCTGGGAGACCGTGCTCTGGCGGGTCCACCCGCTGCCGGCCGACGCGCCGAAGGCGTCCCTGACCACGCCCGGCGCCGCCGAGGCGGAGGCCGAACTGGCCGTCGCGCTGGCCGAGACGACGGCCGCGCTGACCCGGCTCGACGTGGCCCAGTGGCGGCCCGAACTGGCCGGCGCGCTCGCCGCGCTGCGCCGGCCGGACGGCGGGACCGACCTGCCGCCCGGCTTCGACCCGCGGTCGCGCCGGCTGTTCGCCCGCGCGGCCGTGCTGGACCGGGTGCTCGCCCTGGCCGGGGAGAGCGCCCCGGGCGGGGCGGTGAACACCTACGAGGCGCAGCAGCGGGACGCGGCGCTGCGGCCGTTGACCACCGCCTGCCGGCAGGCCCTGGTGGCCGCCTGCAACGCCCCGCTGCGCCCCTGAGCCCGGGGGCTCAGACCTCGTCGATGAGGTCGGCCACCGAGTCGACGATCCGGGACGGCCGGTAGGGGTAGCGCTCGGCCTCGGCGCGGCTGCTGATCCCGGTGAGCACCAGGATGGTCTCCAGCCCCGCCTCCAGGCCGCAGAGGATGTCGGTGTCCATCCGGTCGCCGATCATCGCGGTCGACTCGGAGTGCGCGTCGATCGTGTTCAACGCCGAGCGCATCATCATGGGGTTCGGCTTGCCGACGAAGTACGGCTCCACCCCCGTCGCCTTGGAGATCATCGCCGCCACCGAGCCGGCCGCCGGCAGCGCGCCCTCCACCGACGGGCCGGTCGCGTCCGGGTTGGTGCAGATGAACCGGGCGCCGTCGTTGATCAGCCGGATGGCCTTGGTGATCGCCTCGAAGCTGTAGGTGCGGGTCTCCCCCAGCACCACGTAGTCGGGGGCGAAGTCGCTGAGCACGTAGCCCACCGCGTGCAGGGCCGTGGTGAGCCCGGCCTCGCCGATCACGTACGCCGTGCCGCCCGGCCGCTGGTCGGCCAGGAACTGGGCGGTGGCCAGCGCCGACGACCAGATCGCCTCCTCCGGCACGTCCAGCCCCATCCGGGCCAGCCGGGCCTGGAGGTCGCGCGGCGTGTAGATCGAGTTGTTGGTGAGCACCAGGAACGGCTTGCCGGAGGCGCGCAGCCGCTTGACGAACTCGGGCGCGCCGGGCACCGGCTGGCCCTCGTGCACCAGCACGCCGTCCATGTCGGTGAGCCAGCTCTGCACCGGCTTGCGGTCATGCATGTGTCGTCCCCATGGGGTGTCGGAGGTGGTCCGGCTCAGGGCCGGCGGGCCGGGGGCACGCAGCACAGCGCCGGGCAGGTGTCCCAGGTGGGCAGCTCGCCGAGGCGGCGGAAGTATCGCTCGCCGTCCGGGGCGTGCCGTTCCAGCACCAGCTCACGGACCATCGCCACGAACCGTGGGTCGGTGCCGGGCGTGCCGGCGCGGACGAAGTCCAGGCCGAGCTGCTTGGCCGTGTCGAGCGCCTCGGTGTCCAGGTCCCAGACCACCTCGAGGTGGTCGGAGACGAAACCGATCGGGCTGACCACCACGCCGGTCACGCCCTGGCCGGGCAGCGTGGCCAGGTGGTCGTTGATGTCCGGCTCCAGCCACGGCACCTGCGGCGGCCCGGAGCGGCTCTGCCAGACCAGGTCGTAGGGCAGGTCCGGCGCGGCGGCGGCGTGCACCAGCCGGGCGGCCTCCTCGAGCTGGGCGGTGTACCGGCCGCCGTGCGGGCCGGCGGTGGCGGCCGCCGACACCGGCACCGAGTGCGCGGTGAACACCAGCCGGGCGCTGTCGCGCCGGGCCGGGTCGAGCTGCGCCAGCGCGGCCCGGACCGCGTCGGCGTGCGGCTCGACGAAGCCCGGATGGTCCCAGAACTGGCGCAGCTTCTCGATCAGCGGGGCGTCCGGGCCGACGGCGGCCCGGGCCACGGCGATGTCCTCCTGGTACTGCCGGCAGGACGAGTAGCCGCCGTACGCGCTGGTGACGAAGGCGAGGGCGCGCTGGATGCCGTCGTCGCGCATCTGCGCCACCGTGTCGGCGAGCATCGGGTCCCAGTTGCGGTTGCCCCAGTAGACCGGCAGGTCGACGCCGTGCGCGGCGAAGTCCTCCCGGATCGCCGCGAGCAGGTCACGGCACTGCTGGTTGATCGGGGACACCCCGCCGAAGTGCAGGTAGTGCTCGGCGACCTCGGCGAGCCGCTCCGGCGGCACGCCCCGCCCCCGGGTCACGTTCTGCAGGAAGGGCAGCACGTCCTCGGGCCGCTCGGGGCCGCCGAAGGAGACCAGCACCAACGCGTCGTACGCCATGGTGTCATTCTCCCCCGACGGCCGTGCCGGTCCGGCGACCACCCCGGGTCGAGCAGGTTTCGTGCCCGGGTGTCAGGCGCCGATCGCGTGGTAGCCGCCGTCGACGTGGACGATCTCGCCGGTGGTGGCCGGGAACCAGTCGGAGAGCAGCGCCAGGCAGGCCCGGGCGGCCGGCTCCTGGTCGGTGAGGTTCCAGCCCAGCGGGGCGCGCTCGGTCCAGGCGTCCTCGAACTGGTCGAAGCCGGGGATGGACTTGGCGGCGATGGTGCGCAGCGGCCCGGCGGCGACCAGGTTGCTGCGGATGCCCTGCTTGCCCAGGTGCAGCGCCAGGTAGCGGGAGGCGGACTCCAGCCCGGCCTTGGCCACGCCCATCCAGTCGTAGACCGGCCACGCCTTGGTGGCGTCGAAGGTGAGGCCCACCACGGCGCCGCCCGCCGACATCAGCGGCAGCGCCGCCATGGCCAGGGACTTGTAGGAGTAGGTGGAGACCTGGAGCGCGGTCGCCACGTCCTCCCAGGGCGCGTCGAGGAAGCCGCCGCCGAGGCAGCTCTGCGGGGCGAAGCCGATGGAGTGCACCACCCCGTCGAGGCCGTCGACGTGCTCGCGTACCCGGTCGGCCAGGCCGGCCAGGTGCTCGGTGCTGGTGACGTCCAGCTCGATCACCGGCGCCGGCTCGGGCAGCCGCTTGGCGATCCGCTCGACCAGGGAGAGCCGGCCGTAGCCGGTGAGCACGACCTGCGCGCCGTTCTCCTGGGCGAGCTTCGCCACCGAGAAGGCGATCGAGGCGTCGGTGATGACGCCGGTGACCAGCAGCCGCTTACCGGCCAGGAGTCCGGACATTGTGCTATCTCCTCCGTACTTTCTCAGTGGCCCATGCCCAGGCCGCCGTCGACCGGGACGACGGCGCCGGAGATGTATCCGGCCGCGTCCGAGGCGAGCCAGGTGACCACCCCGGCCACCTCCTCCGGCTCGGCGAACCGGCCGGCCGGGATGGCCTTGCGGTACTCGGCGCGCCGTTCCTCGGGCAGCGCCGCGGTCATGTCGGTGTCGATGAAGCCGGGCGCCACCACGTTCGCGGTGATGTTGCGGCTGCCCAGCTCGCGGGTGATCGAGCGGGCCACCCCGACCAGGCCGGCCTTGCTGGCCGCGTAGTTGACCTGGCCGACGCCGCCGTAGAGGCCGACCACCGAGGAGATGAAGATCATCCGGCCCCACTTGGCGCGGAGCATCTTCGTCGAGGCCCGCTTGGCGACCCGGAACGCGCCGGTCAGGTTGGTGTCGAGCACCCGGGTGAACTGCTCCTCGGACATCCGCATGAGCAGCGTGTCGTCGGTGATGCCGGCGTTGGCGACCAGCACCTCGACCGGGCCCAGCTCGGCCTCGATCGCGGCGAACGCGGCGTCCACCGACTCGGCGTCGGTCACGTCACACTTCACGCCGAACAGTCCCGCCGGGGCCTCGCCGCTGCGGTGGGTCACCGCCACCCGGTCGCCCTGCTTGGCGAAGGCCTGCGCGATGGCCAGGCCGATTCCCCGGTTTCCGCCGGTCACCAGCACGGTACGGGCCACGGTTCCCCCTCTGCTCAGCTGATCTCCCAGTCGGTGGCGAGCCTAGGGGTTACCGGTAGGTAAGCGCTAACGCGGGCGGCCCGCCGGGAACCCCGCCGACCCGGTCGGACCTGGGTGCGTGGACCGGTCGGCCGAGTGCGTGCCGCCGGCGCGCCGGGTGTACGATGATCGACGTTTGCGGGCAGTGGATTCGCCCGCCGTCGAGCCCCGCCGACCGCAGGAGGTGATCGCTGTGCGAGATAGCGATCCTCCCAGTCGTGGCCGGGCCGACCGTCAGCCCCGCTGAGCCACGACTCAGCCGGCGCGGCTGACCCCGCTCCCCGCCCTCCGCACCGCCCCGATCTCCTCGGCCGTCCGCCGGGGCGACCCCGGCCTGCGGCGCGGGCGGAGCACCCCGGTCACGACTTCGTGTGCGTACGTCCTGATCCACCCCCGCGGTCCGTCCCCGCCCGGACCGTCCGTCGCCACGGAGCAGTCCCATGAGCCGTTACGTCGCCCCGCTGGGCTTCACCCTCGCCGCCGTCTGGGTGGCCGTCCTCTTCGTGCTGGCCGGCGGCGGTCACTGACCACCACCGGCCCGTCCCGGGTCGTCCCGCCTCAGATCAGGCGGGACGACCAGAGCAGGCTCAGCGCCCCCGCGCAGAGCGCGAGGAGCAGCGCGATGCCCGCGTACCACTGGGTGATCTCCCGCGGCTCGGTCCGGAACCCGATCGAGCTGCCCATGTCCTGGTAGACCTGCTTCAGCTCGCTGACCGAGGCCGCCTCGTAGAAGTAGCCCTGCGTGGTCTCGGCGAGCTGCGCCAGCGCCATCCGGTCCACCGGCACCCGCTGGAGCTGGCCGCCGATGTCCACCTGCCCCGAGTCGGTGCCGAACGCGATCGTGGAGACCGGCACGTTGGCCGCCTGCGCCGCCGCGGCCGCCTCCTCCACCGACCGGCCGGAGGTGCGGTAGCCGTCGGAGAGCAGCACGATCCGCGCCGGCGGGATGCCGGCAGCGCCGTCCGCCGGCACCGAGCGGATCGCCTCCAGGCAGGTGAAGACCGCCTCGCCGGTGGCGGTCGACTCGGCCAGCACCAGGCCGTCGATGGCGGTGGTCACGGCGCCCCGGTCCTTGGTCGGCGGGACCAGCACGTTCGCCGACTTGGCGAACGAGACCAAACCGAGGTTGTAGCTCTCCGGCAGCTCGCCGACGAACTGCTTGGCCGCCTCCTGCGCGGCCTCCAGCCGGTTCGGCGCCACGTCGTCGGCCTGCATGGACAGCGACACGTCGATGGCGAGCATCACGGTCGCCCGTTCGAGGGGCTCCTTGGTGTCGATCGCCGGCCGGGCCAGCCCGGTGGCGAGCACCAGCAGGCAGAGCAGGAAGGCGGTGGCCGCCGCGTGCCGCCGCCAGCCCAGCCCCTTCGGCGCCAGGGTGCGCAGCAGGTCCACGTTGGTGAACCGCATGGCGTACTGCCGGCGGTGCAGCTGCCGCCAGACGTACGCGGCGGCCAGGGCGAGCACCGGCAGCACGGCCAGCAGCCACCACGGTTGCAGAAAACGGATCATCGGGTCGTCCCTCGGGTGCGGGCGTGCCGCTGCGCGGCCACGAAACGCACCATGTCCAGCAGCCAGTCTCGGTCGGTACGCAGTCGCAGGTGGGCCGCGCCGGCGGTGCGCAGCTCGGCGGCGATCGCCGCGCGCTGGGCGGCCGCCGCCTCGGCGTACCGGCGGCGCAGGCCCGGGTCGGCGGTCTGCACCTCGTGCAGCTCGCCCGTCTCCGGGTCGACCACCGGCAGCACCCCCACGTCGGGCAGTTCCAGCTCGCGCGGGTCGACGACCTCGACGGCCAGCACGTCGTGCCGGACCCGCAGCTTACGGAGCGGCCGGCCCCACTGCTGCGGCGGCGCGAGGAAGTCGGAGATCACCACCGCGACCCCCCGCCGGCGCGGCGGGCGGTTGAGCATGTCGACGAGGACGCCCAGGTCGCTGCGGCCGGGCCGGATCTCGGTGCCCGCGATGGCCCGCAGCAGCCCCTGCGCCTCCTTGCGCCCGGCGCGGGCGGGCAGCCGGTGCAGCGAGCCCGGCCCGGCGGGCGCGGCGCCGCCCCGCCACCGGCCGGCCGGAGCGGGCGCCCCCGTGCCGACCACCGCGCCGATCCGGTTGCCGCCCCGGACGGTCAGGTGGGCCAGGGCGGCCGCGGCGGCCACCACCACGTCCCGCTTGAGCCACCGCCCGGTGCCGAAGTCCAGGCTGGCCGAGAGGTCCACCGCCAGCCAGGTCTCCAGCTCCCGGTCGGCCACCGTACGCCGGACGTGCGGCATGGTGGTGCGGGCCGTGACCGGCCAGTCCATCCGACGCACGTCGTCGCCGGGCCGGTACTCGCGGGACTCCCCCGCCTCGCTGCCCGGGCCGGGCAGCAGCCCCGCGTAGTCGCCCTGGAGCAGCCCGTCCAGCTTTCGGGTGACCATGAGCTGCAACCGGGCGAGGACGGCGCCGGAACGGTCGCCGCTGGCCGGCAGTCGGGTGGGTGGGGTCACGGCCGCTGCCCGGGCCAGCCGTTGTGCGGGACGGCCGGTGGCGGCGGCGTGGCCTGCTGCCGGGGCGCGACCGCGGGCAGCGGGATGGTCGACATCACCCGGTGCACGATGTGGTCGGCCGGCACGTCGTCGGCGAGCGCGTCGTAGCTGAGCACCAGCCGGTGCCGCAGGATGTCCGGGGCGATGTCCTGCACGTCCTGCGGCAGGGCGTAGTCCCGGCCGCGCAGCAGGGCCAGCGCCCGGGTGGCCCGGACCAGGCCGAGCGAGGCGCGCGGGCTCGCGCCGTACTGGATGAGCTGCGCGACGTCCGGCATGCCGTGCTCGGCGGGGGCCCGGGTGGCGAGGACCAGCCGGACCGCGTAGTCGACAAGCGCGTTGTGCACGAAGACCTGGTCGGCCTTGTGCTGGAGCGCGACGAGGTCCGGGGTGTCGAAGACCCGGGCCGGCTCGGGCGGCGCGACACCCATCCGGTAGACGATCTCGCGCTCCTCGGCGTCGGTCGGGTAGCCCACCACGATCTTCATGAGGAACCGGTCCCGCTGCGCCTCCGGCAGCGGGTAGACGCCCTCCTGCTCGATCGGGTTCTGGGTGGCCATCACCAGGAACGGATCGGGCACCCGGTGGGTCTCGCCGCCGATGGACACCTGGCGCTCGCTCATGACCTCCAGCAGCGCCGACTGCACCTTCGCCGGGGCCCGGTTGATCTCGTCGGCGAGCAGGAAGTTGACGAAGACCGGCCCCAGCTCGACGTCGAACTTCTCGCTGGACTGCCGGTAGATCCGGGTGCCCATGATGTCGGCCGGCACCAGGTCGGGGGTGAACTGGACCCGGGCGAACGACCCGCCGACCACCTTGGCCAGGGTCTCCACGGCGAGCGTCTTGGCGACGCCGGGCACCCCCTCCAGCAGGCAGTGGCCCCGGGCGAGCAGGGCCACGAACATCCGCTCGACCATCCGGTCCTGGCCGACGATCACCCGCTTGATCTCGAACAGCGCCCGCTCCAGCAGCGTGGCGTCCTGCGCCGGCGTGGTGGTCGCCGGGGGCGGCGCGTCCGGCACGGCCTCGGTCGGGGTCGGGGCGTCGGGCGTGGTCGGCTGGGCCACCGGTCCTCCACAGCTTGGTCGTCGTCGCGGGATGGTGCGTATCAAGACTGTCATGCCTCGCTGAGAGCCGAGGGCGGGAGAGGGACGATTTTCGCCGCGCCGTCCCGCGGCCCGGAAAACGCTGAACACGGGTGGACAACCAGGGGTCCGGCGCGTGTACGATTCATCCCGTCGCCGGGCGGCTCCCCCCGTGGCCGCCCGGCGCTAAAGCTTCCGGCGTGCGGCCCTAGACTCGCCCCGGTGACCACTCCCACTCCCCCCGACGAACCGCTGATCTGTTCGGCGCGGGGATGCCGCGCTCCCGCCATCTGGGAGCTGCGCTGGAACAATCCCCGCCTGCACCCGCCGGAGCGGCGCAAGACCTGGCTGGCCTGCGCCGCGCACCGCGGGTCGCTGGGCGACTTCCTCGACGCGCGCGGCTTCCTGCGCGAGGTCGTACCGGTGCCCGGATCGCCTACGCTCGAAGGGTGATTGAGCGCAGCGGATCACCCGGGTGAACGGTGACGACCTCGCCGGCCGGCCGCCGGCCCCGACCGGCCCCCTGGAGCCCTGGCCGGACACCGTCCGGTGGCAGCCGATCTCCCGCGACCTGATCTGGGTGGAGCTGATCCGGCTCGGCATCGGACTCGGCGTGGCGCTGGTGGTGCTCGGCGTGGCCTGGGCGCTCGCCGGGCACTGGCTGTTCGGCGCCGCGATGGGCGTGGCGCTGCTGCTGGCCGCCTGGCGGGCGGTCACCATCGTCCGCGCCGTGCGCGCCTGGGGCTACGCCGAGCGGGCGGACGACCTGCTGGTCCGGCACGGGCTGCTGGTGCGGCGGCTGTCCATCGTGCCGTACTCCCGGATGCAGTTCGTCGACGTGAGCGCGGGGCCGCTGGAACGCGCCTTCGACCTGGCCACCGTGCAGCTGCACACCGCCGCGGCGGCCAGCGACGCCCGCGTGCCGGGCCTGCGACCGGCCGAGGCGTCCCGGCTGCGGGACCGGCTCACCGCGCTGGGCGAGGACCGGGCGGAGGGCCTGTGAGTTCCGGCCCGGCCGAGCCGGAGCGCGCCGCCCCGCCGCCGCACCCACCCGCCGCGACACCGCCGCCAGCCGGTGCCGAGCCGCCCCGCAACGGCCACCCGTGGCCACCTCAGCCCGGGTACGCCCTGCCGCCCGCGTACGCCCATACCCCACCGGGCCACGGTCACCCCGCGCCCCCACCCGGCTACGGCCCACCGGCCCCGCCGCCCGGTCACGGACCGCGGGCCGAGGAGGAGCCAAGGCAGCGGCTGCACCCGCTGAGCCCGGCGCTGCACGGCGCGAAGTCCCTGGTCGTGGTGATCGCCGGGCTCTCCTGGTCGACGCTGTCCCGGGTCGGCTTCGGCTGGTTCGCCGTGCTGGTCGCGATCTTCGTCCTCGGCGCCACCGTCCTCTCGGTGGTGAGCTGGTGGAACACCGGCTACCACGTGGTGGGCCGCGAACTGCGGGTGCACGAGGGGCTGCTCTGGCGGCGTACCCGGGCGATCCCGCTGGAGCGGTTGCAGGCCGTGGAGGTGGTCCGGCCGCTGCTCGCGCAGCTCACCGGGCTGGCCGAGCTGCGGCTGGAGGTGGTGGGCGGGGGCAAGACCGAGGCGCCGCTGGCGTACCTGAGCGTGGCCGAGGCGACCGCCCTGCGGCACCGGCTGCTCGCCGTGGCCGGCCGCGCCCCCGTGACCGGCCACGCGCCCGAGGCCGCCCCGCCCGCCGCCGGCGCACCGGCCGCGCCGGCCCCGGCCGGGCGCCGGCTGCACGCCGTACGCAACCAGGACCTGCTGGTCAGCCAACTGCTCACCCCGCAGGCGTTCCTGCTGCCGTTCGGCCTGGCGTTCGTGGTGGCCCAGTTCCTCTCCGAGGGGTCCTGGTCGTTCATCGCGGTGGCCAGCACGCTGACCGCGATGGCCGGCGTGGTGCTGCAACCGGTCCGCCGGGTGCTCGACGACTGGGGCTTCCGGCTCGACCGGGACGGCGACGCGCTCCGGGTGCGCAACGGGCTGCTGGAGACCCGGGTGCAGACCGTGCCGCTGCACCGGGTGCAGACCGTCGGGGTGACCTGGCCGCTGCTCTGGCGGATGAAGGGCTGGCTGCGGCTGCGGCTGGAGGTGGCCGGCTACTCGGGCGCCGAGCCGGACGACCGGAACCGCCCGGACCGGCTGCTGCCCGTCGGCGACGCGCCCACCGCCGAACTGGTCGTCGCGGAGGTGCTGCCCGGCGTACGGCTCGCGGCGCTGCCCGCCACGCTGCCGCCGCGACGGGCCCGCTGGCTGCGCCCGCTGAGCCGGGCGCGGGTCGGAGCCGGCCTCGACGAGCAGGTCTTCATAGCCCGGTCCGGGCTGCTCACCCGCCGGTTGACGCTGGTCCCGTACGCCCGGATCCAGAGCGTGCGGGTGACCCAGGGGCCGGCGCAGCGGCGGCTGCGGCTGGCCACCGTGCACGCGGACACCGCCGGCGGGTCGGGCGCGGCCGCGCTGGACCGCGACCTGGCCGAGGCGTGGGAGCTGGCGGCGGAACTGACCGCGCGGTCGCACGCCGCCCGCCGGACCGACCGGCGCCGCCCGGGCTGACCCGGGCCGGGCGACCGGGCGGTCAGCGCTCGACCGGCACCGTGGCCGGGTCGGCGGCGGGCGCGGAATCGGCCGGGCCGGCGGCAGGCGTGGCCGGGCCGGCGGGCGCGGGGTCGGCCGCCCGGGCCGGCTCGGCGGCGGCGGTCGTCGCCCCGGCCGGGGCGAGCGCGGCGCGGCGGGCCCGGCGGGCCGCCCACCAGCGCTCGGCAAGCCCCACCACCAGGAAGGTCAGCCCGACGTACGCCCAGCCGACGAGCACGTCGATCAGGTAGTGCTCGCCGCTGTAGATCAGCGTGAAGGTCATGGCCAGCGGGTAGGCCAGCAGCAGCGGCCACCAGAGCTTCCGGGTGCCGCGGAGGAAGAACAGGACCACGAACAGGGCGAACGCGGTGTGCAGCGACGGCATGGCGGCGACCGGGTTGGAGGCGATCTGCCCGGCGTTGAGCAGGTTGCCCGCGCCGTGCATGCCGATCTCCTTCCACCCGCGGGTGGAGATCCGCGCGACGTCGGTGAGCAGCCCGTTCTGGGCCGCCCACCACGGCGGGGCGGCCGGGTAGAGGAAGTAGGTCGCCAGCCCGGCCGCGCAGAGGAAGCCCCACCGCCGCATGTACGCGCCCCAGCGCGCGCGGTCACGCAGCCAGAGCACCGCGGCGGCGGCGAGCGTCGCCACGAAGTGCGAGAAGTAGATCCAGCTGACCGCCACGTCCCACCAGTGCACCTGGTCGGGCCGGTAGAGGTGCTCCTGGAGCCAGATCGTGGGCACCTCGCCGCCGGTGGCCCAGCCGGTCAGGAACCGGTCGGCGACGATCAACTCCATGGCGTGCGGCGTGGCGCCGTTGTCGGCGAACCCCCGGGACAGGTTGTACGCGGCCAGCAGCAGCACCACCGGGATCCAGTCCCGGGCGAAGCGCAGGTGGCTGCGCCACGGGCGGGACGACTGCCAGGCGATGGTGCCGGCCCAGATCCAGAGGAACGCGTACGCCGGGTCGGTCGGCAGCCCGATGGCGAGCCAGGCGGCCACGAAGGCGGTCCCCCAGATCGCCATCGCCACCACGCGACGGCGCCCGCCGTCGGGGGACGCGGTGGGTCCGGCGGGGGCGGGGGGCGGGGGGTCAGTCAGAACGGCCATCGCGGACAAGGTTAACGGCGGGCGACGGGGCCGCCGACGCCGACCGCCCGCCGCCGGGGCAGCGCGCCCCCGGTCCGGGCCCCGGGAGGGCCGGGGTGGCGGTGCGGACGCCGCCCGGGCCGCTGCACTACGGCCTGTTTCATAACTCGGCGGAGTTGTGAGACAGCGCCCTTCTCGGGCGTCCGCGCCTTGCCCCGGGTGGGGTGGGTGCGGTTCCTGCGTCATCGGGGCCGGTTTCGCCTGCGCGTGTGCGCGGGCCAGTGCCTTCCCCTCGGCCGGCGTTGGTGACCGGGCCCCCTGCGGGGAGGTCCCGGATCTGGGCGTGGTGCTGCTCGGCCCAGATGGCGAGGTTGACTGCGGCGTTGTGGTCCCGGTCGGCGTGATGCCCGCACGCCTGGCAGGTGAACGTGCGCTGGTGCAGAGGCATTGTGGGGGCCACGGTCCGGCATGCGGAGCAGGTCTTGGTCGACGGGTACCAGCGGTCGACCAGGGCAAGTTGGCCGGCGCGCCACTGCTGCTTGTAGGCCAGTTGGCGGGCCAGTTCGCCCCATGCCGCGTCGGCGACCGTCGAGGCCAGGCGCCGGTTGCTGAGCATGCCGGTGATGGTGAGGGTCTCGATGGCGAGCCGGTCGTGGGTATTGACCAGCTGGTTGGAGACCTGGTGCAGGAAACGGCGCCGGGTCGCGGCCACCCGGGCGTGGTGGCGGCCCAGCCGGGCTGCGGCCTTGGCGCGGTTGTGGGAGCCGCGTTGTTTGCGGGTGACCTTGCGGGACAGGCGGCGCTGGCGCGCGAGCGCGGCCCGGGCGGGCCGTGGCCAGCCGTCGACTCGCAGGACCTGCGTGCCGTCGGCGAGCGCTGCGGCGATGAACGTCGACAGGCCCCGGTCGACACCCACCCACCCTGCGGCGCTGGTGTTGGGCTGGTGGCGGCGGGCATCGTGCAGGTCGGCGGCTTCGCAGGTCAGTGACACCGCCCACCGGCCGGCCCGGTGGCTGACCGTCGCGGACACGACCTTCGCCCGCCCCTTGGCCAACATGCGCCGCAGCCGGCGGGTGTCCTGCCGTACCGCCAGGGCGCCGATGCCGGGCAGGGTCACGGTACGCGGCGCGTGCTCACCGACCCGGATACCCGCCCGGCCTGCGGCAGAAGTCCTACTGCGGATGCGAAACGACAACGGTGCGCGTTTCTTGGACTTGAACCTCGGAAAACCGACCCGCCGACCCCGCCGCTGGCCGGTGCGCGATGCCGTGTACGCCGAGAGACCGCGGCCGAGATCGACCGCGGCTTCTTCAAAGACCTGCTGACATACCTCGCCCCGCCATGCCAGACCGGTCACCTGCACCGTGACGGTCCCGTCACCGGCGGCGACCAGCACCCGGCCCGCGTCACCCGAGCGTTTCCACACGTTGAACGCGTTGATCAGGTCGAAGCCCGACCACGGCACCGTGCCGACCGCCCCACCACGCCTGCCGTCCAAAGCGTCCTTGACCAGCCGCAGGCACTGGTTGTAGCCGAACCGGGCCGCACCCGCATGCCGACGCAACACACTCTCCTGCTCGGCGGTCGGGTTCAGACCAAACCGGAACGTGGTGAAACGGGCCACGGCAGCACACCATGCCACACACCACCGACAAACAGCCCACCACTTGCACAGACCCAGAAACCCCACGGGCCAACCGACAACAATGGCTCACAACGCCCAGCACCAGCCGCTCAGTTATGAAACACGCCGTAAGCTCGGCCCATGCAGGAGCAGCCGGAGCCGCCCCTCGCCCCGGGCCTGACCGCCCGGGTCGAGCTGACCGTCACCGACACGGACACGGCGCAGGCGGTGGGCTCGGGCGACGTGCCCGTGCTCGGCACGCCCCGGGTGCTCGCGCTGGCCGAGGCGGCGACGGTGGCGGCCACGGCGACCCGGCTGCCGTCCGGGTCGACGACCGTCGGCACCCGGGCCGAGCTGGAGCACCGCGCGGCCACTCCGGTCGGGCGGACGGTGGCGGCCCGGGCCGAGCTGGTCAAGGTCGACGGCCGGCGGCTGACCTTCGAGGTGATCGTGACCGACGGGAACGAGGTCGTGGCCACCGGGCGGGTCGAGCGGGCGCTGGTCGACCGGCAACGCTTCGTCGAGCGCGCGGTGCGGGCGTCATGACCGCCCGGTTCGTCGAGGTGGCCGACCGCGTGCACGTGCTGCGCGACCCGCTGCTGCACGTCAACGTGACGCTGGTGGTGGGCGACGGCGCCGCGCTGCTGGTGGACACCCTCTCCACCGCCGGTCAGGCCCGGGAGCTGGCCGAGGCGGCTCGGGCGGTCACCCCGCACCCGTGGACGATCGTCAACACCCACCATCACTTCGACCACTGCTTCGGCAACGCCACGCTGGCCGCCGACCCGCCCCGTCCGGTGTACGCGCACGCCCAGGCCGCGGCGGTGCTCCGCGACCACCCGGACGAGCTGCGCCGGGCCGCGGCCGAGGAGATGCGCGCGGAGCAGCCGGACCTGGCCGCCGAGCTGGCCCGGACCGAGCTGCTGGCCCCGACCCACCCGGTGCAGGGGGAGGCGGTGCTGGACATCGGCGGGCGACGGGTGGTGCTGCACCACCCCGGGCACGGGCACACCGACGCCGACCTGGTGGTGCACGTGCCGGACGCGGACGTGCTGGTCGCCGGCGACCTCGTGGAGCAGAGCGGGCCGCCGGCCTTCGAGGAGTCGTACCCGGTGCAGTGGCCGGACGCGGTGGCCGCGCTGCTGCGCCTGACCACGCCGGCCACGGTGGTGGTGCCGGGGCACGGCGCGCCGGTCGACGTGGAGTTCGTGCGGGCCCAGCACGCCCAGCTCGCCCAGCAGGCCTGGCTCATCCGGGCCGGTCACACGGGCAGCGCGCCGCCCGAGCGGGTGGCGGCCGAGTCGCCGTTCGGCGCCCGCCCGGGTCTCATCGCGGCCCGCCGGGGCTACGCCGAGCTCGACGGCGCCGCCTGACCGCCCGCGGCGGGGTCAGGGGCGGGCGCGCAGGGCGTCGAGCAGGGCGTCGAGGTGCGGGGCGGCGGCGAGGATCGCGTCGCGGGCGGGCGGGTCGAGGGTGGCCAGCGCCTCGGTGAGCAGGGCGCTGCGGTGGGCCGCGTGCTCGGCCATCCGGGTGCGGGCGGCGTCGGTGAGGGTGAGCCGCGCCACCCGGCGATCGTCCGGGTCGCGGTCGCGCGCGAGCAGCCCGGCGTCGGTGAGGTCGCGGACCAGGGTGCTGACCGTGTTCGGTGCCGTGCCCAGCCGGCGTGCGACCTCCTTGCCGCTGATCCCCGGCTCGGCGCGGACCAGGTGCAGCAGTTCCACCTGCGCCTCGGGCAGGGCGTCCCGGTTGGCCCGGGCGACGACCTTGCGGCGCACCAGCCGGTGCAGCTCCCCCACGACGGCGCCGAACCGCGCGACGGGCTCCTCAGTCGCCACGGGTCACCTTCTTCACATCGCAATAGTTCTGAGTACAGAGCTAAGGTTACCCGGCGATCACCGACCCAGGGGGAACCTCGTGAGCCAGACCGTGCGGACCGCCGCGCGCCCGACCGTCCACCCGCCCGCCGCCGGGGGTGGCGCGGCGCTGCTGGTGCTGCTCGGCACGCTCACCGCGATCGGCCCGCTCTCGCTGGACATGTACCTCCCGGCGTTCCCCGCGATGACCCGCGACCTGGGCGCCGATCAGGCCGGCATCCAGCTCTCCCTCACCACCTGCCTGATCGGCCTCGCCGTCGGCCAGTTCGTCACCGGCCCGCTCAGCGACCGGTGGGGACGGCGCCGCCCGGTGCTGATCGGCGTCGTGGCGTACACCGTCCTGGCGCTCGCCTGCGCGGCGGCGCCGAGCGCGCCGGTGCTGGCCGCCGCGCGGTTCGCCCAGGGCCTGGCCGGCGGCATGGGGGTGGTGGTCGCCCGGGCCGTGGTCCGCGACCTCTACTCCGGCCGCGAGGCCGCGAAGTACTTCTCCCGCCTCACCCTGGTCTTCGGGGTCGCGCCGGTGGCCGCGCCGAGCGTGGGCAGCCTGGTGCTGCGCGTCGGGGACTGGCGGGCGGTCTTCCTCACCCTGGCCGCCATCGGGGTGCTGCTGTCCGTCGCGGTCGCCCGGCGCCTGCCGGAGACGTTGCCGGCCGAGCGCCGCAGCACCGGCGGCCTGGCCGCCACCGCCCGGACCATGCGGTCGCTGGCCGCCGACCGCGTCTACCTCGGGTACGCGCTGACCCAGGGCTTCGCGTTCGCCGGGCTGTTCGCGTACATCTCCGGGTCGTCGTTCGTGTTCCAGGACGTCTTCGGCGTCTCCGCGGTGGCGTTCAGCCTGGTCTTCGGGCTCAACGCGCTCGCCCTGGTGGCCACCGGGCAGGTCAACGCCCGCCTGCTCGACCGGTTCAGCCCGCGCCGGCTGCTGGTCACCGCGCTCGTGGTCGGCGGGGTGGCCGCGGCCGGCGTGCTCACCGGGGCGCTGGCCGGCAGCCTCGCCGTCGTCGCGGTGACGCTGTTCGCCTTCGTCGGCTCGCTGGGCATGGTGACGCCGAACAGCACGGCGCTGGCACTGGACGCGCACGCCCGGCACGCCGGCACGGCCGCCGCGCTCATGGGCGGCGTCCAGTCGGTGGTCGGCGCGCTGGCCGCACCCCTGGTCGGTCTGGGCGGCGAGGGCAGCGCCGTGCCCATGGCCGTCGTGCTGGCGGCCGCCGCCGCCCTCTCCCTCACCGCCGTGCTCACCCTCGCCCGCCCGCGCTGACCTCAACGGAAGCGCTCGGCCACCGCCACCCGGTTGGGCATGGCGGTGGCCCCGCCGGGTGACTCGCAGACCAGGCCGGCCACCCGCAGGGCGAAGGCCACCCGGTCCCGCCAGCCGGTCGGGTCCGTCGGCTCGCCTTGGTGCAGCAGGTCGGCGATCAGGGCGCCCATCACCGAGTCGCCCGCGCCCGTGGCGTCCACCGCGTCGACCTTCGGCGCGGGGACGCGTACCACGTCGCCGGCGGCGGCGACCAGGGCGCCGTCCGCGCCGAGGGTGACCACCACGGTCGCCGCGCCGAGTTCCCGCAGGTACGCGGCGACGCCCTCGACCGGTTCGTGCGGGTAGAGCAGGCGCGCGTCGGCGGCGCTCAGCTTGACCAGGTGGGCGCTCGCGGCGAACTCGGCGACCACCCCGCGCAGGTCGTCCAGCGCGCCGGGCCCGGTGAGCAGGGTGGGCCGCACGTTCGGGTCGAACACCCGCAGCGCCCCGGCGATCGACCAGGCCCGGCGGGCGGCGGCCAGCACGGGCGGGGCGAGCAGCACGATCGAGCCGCAGTAGAGCACCTGCGCGCCCTCGACCAGGGCCACGTCGAGGTCGTCGGCGGTCAGGAGGGCGTACGAGCGGGGTTCGCCGTAGAAGCGGAAGTCGGGTTCCGGGCCGGCGAAGGTGGCCACGGCCAGCGCGGTCGGCGCCGGCACGGTGACCGCCCCGTCCAGCCCCACCCCGGCGGCGCGCAGGAAGGCGCGGATCCGCGCGGCGAGCGCGTCGTCGCCGAGCGACCCGACGAACTGGACGTCCCCGCCGAGCCGGGCCACCGCCACGGCCACGTTGAGCGGCCCGCCGCCGATCGCCTGCCGGTAGACGGGTTCCCCCTCGTGCACGGCGTCGAGCAGATCGACCAGCGCCTCGCCGAGCACCACCGCGTAGCCCATCCTGGCTCCCTCCGTCCGTCGTACCCCTGATCCTGTCGTATGCCGAGGCCCGGCGCGACGTGACTCCCGCATCGACGGGCGGCTATTGCGCGGGATGCCCGGACGTGATGGGATTGCGCCTGCCGGGAGGGCGCGGGGGCTGCCGCGCCGCCGGCCGCCGGGTCGAGCCGACGCGAGGGCACTCACCGGTCCGTGGCACGGACCGCAGGCGGTGCGCGTCTCCCGACGGCCCCGGCCGCACTCCGACCGCCGGGCGTGGCACCGCGATCGTCGCATCCGCTCGTCGCAGCGGGGCGGCCCGTGCGGGTCGCGCCCCGCGAGTCAGGAGATCCCGTGCACCGATCCCGTACGGCCGCGCTGCTCACCGCGGCCGCCACCCTGGCCCTGGGCGCGTTCGCCCTGGTCACCGGCCCCGACCCGGCCGCCGCGCACGGCGCGGCCATGACGCCGGGCGCCCGGACCTACCTGTGCTGGAAGGACGGCCTCACCGCGACCGGGGAGATCCGGCCGAACAACCCCGCCTGCGCGGCGGCGGTCGCCCAGAGCGGGGCCAACTCGCTCTACAACTGGTTCAGCGTGCTGCGCTCGGATGCCGGCGGCCGGACCGTCGGGTTCATTCCCGACGGCAAGCTGTGCAGCGGCGGCAACGCGAACTTCAGCGGCTACGACCTGGCCCGCACCGACTGGCCGGTCACCCACCTGACGGCCGGGCGGTCGATGGAGTTCCGCTACAGCAACTGGGCCCACCACCCGGGCACCTTCTACTTCTACGTGACCAAGGACAGTTGGAGCCCGACCCGGCCGCTGGCCTGGAGCGACCTGGAGGAGCAGCCGTTCCTCCAGGTGACCAACCCGCCGGCGATCGGCTCGCCGGGCACGAACGACGGGCACTACTACTTCACCGGCACCCTGCCGGCCAACAAGAGCGGCCGGCACATCATCTACTCCCGCTGGGTCCGCTCGGACAGCCAGGAGAACTTCTTCGGCTGCTCCGACGTGACCTTCGACGGCGGCAACGGCGAGGTGACCGGGATCGGCAACGGCGGCACGCCGTCACCGAACCCCACCACGCCGACGCCGGGCCCGACCAGCCCGACGCCCACCCCGACCTCGCCGAGCCCGACGCCGACCCCGACCATGCCGGGCGGGGCCTGCATGGCGGTCTACAAGGTGGTCAGCGCCTGGCAGGGCGGCTTCCAGGGCGAGGTCATGATCATGAACCACAGCACCCGCACCTACAGCGGCTGGACGGCGAACTGGACCTGGCCCAGCGGCCAGACCATCACCCAGCTCTGGAACGGCTCGGTCAGCACCAGCGGCGCGGCTGTGACGGTCACCAACGCCCCCTACAACGGGAGCGTGCCACCGGAGGGCACCACCACGTTCGGCTTCACGGCGAACGTCTCCGGCACCAACACCCTGCCCACGGTCACCTGCACCGGCCGGTGAACCCGGACTGAGAAGGGCCCCCGGGGCGTACCCCGGGGGCCCTTCGTCACGCCCGCGTCAGCGGACCATGCTGCCGACCACCGGCTTGGTGAGCAGGGCCGACTGGTTGCGCTGGATGCCCGGGTCGAGGGTCTTCGCCACGAAGATGGCGTGCCAGATGCAGAAGATCAGCACGGTCCACACCTTGCGGGAGTGGTCCGCCTCCTCCCGCTTGTGCTCGTCCAGCAGCCGCATGGCGTACGACAGGTCGATGAGGTCGCCCGCGCCGGAGGTGGCCAGCACGTGCCGGGCCCACTCGTACATCTCGCCGCGCAGCCAGACCCGGGTCGGGGTCGGGAAGCCCAGCTTCTTGCGGTTGACGATGGCCGGCGGCACCACGCCCTGCAGCGCCTGGCGCATCGCGTACTTGGTGGCCTCGGAGCGGGGCGGCAGCTTCAGGTCGACCGGGATGCCCGCCGCGACGTTGAACACCTCGCGGTCGAGGAACGGCACCCGGACCTCCAGCGAGTGCGCCATCGAGATCCGGTCGGCCTTGACCAGGATGTCGCCGCGCAGCCACGTGTAGAGGTCGACGTACTGCATCTTGGTGACGTCGTCCAGTTCGGTGGCCTCGGCGTAGATCGGCGCCGTGACGTCGGTGTAGCGGACCGAGGGGTCGTAGCGGCGCAGCAGGTGCTGCTTCTCCTCCTCGGTGAACATCCGGGCGTTGCCGTAGTAGCGCTCCTCGATCGGGGTGGTGCCCCGCTCCAGGAAGCTCTTGCCCTTCACGCCCTGCGGGATGGCCTTGGAGACCGCCCGCAGGCCCTTCTGCACGCCGCCCGGCAGGCTGTTGACCGCGTTGAGCGACAGCGGCTCCCGGTAGATCGTGTAGCCGCCGAAGAACTCGTCCGCGCCCTCACCGGAGAGCACCACGGTGACGTGCTCGGCGGCCTTCTTCGCCACGAAGTAGAGCGGCACCAGGGCCGGGTCGGCCACCGGGTCGTCCAGGTGCCAGACGATCTTCGGCAGGGCCTCGATCATGTCCTGCGGCCCGATCTTGGTCGGGATCGTGGTCACGTCGAGGTGGCGCGCCGAGTCCTGGGCCACGTCGATCTCGGAGTAGCCCGGCACGTCGTAGCCGACCGTGAAGGTCAGGATGTTCGGGTTGAACTCCCGGGCCAGGGCCACCACCGCGGTGGAGTCGATGCCGCTGGAGAGGAACGAGCCGACCGGCACGTCCGAGCGCATGTGCATCCGGACGCTCTCCCGCAGCGTCTCCCGGATCTCGTGGTAGAGCTTCTGCTCGTCGGAGACCGGGGCCGGGCGGAACACCGGCCGGTACCAGCGGCGCACCTCGATCCGGCCGCCCGGCGTCCAGGTCAGGTACTCCCCCGACCCGATCCGGTTGATCCCCCGGTGCAGGGTGCCCGGCTCCGGCACGTACTGGAGGGTCAGGTAGTGGCTCAGGTTGGCGGTGTCGATGCCCGCGTCGCCCTGGTACGCCGAGTGCGCGAAGGGCAGCAGCGCCTTCTTCTCCGAGGCCAGGTAGAGCCCGTCCTGGGTCTCCAGGTAGTGCAGCGGCTTGATGCCGAAGTAGTCCCGGGCGCCGAAGGCCCGCCGCTCCTGCCGGTCCCAGATCACGAAGGCGAACATGCCGCGCAGCTTGGTGAGCACCTGCTCACCCCAGTAGTGGTAGCCGGCGACGATCACCTCGCCGTCGCCGTTGGTGGCGAACTGGGCGCCGTAGTCGCGGATCAGCTCGTCCCGCAGCTCGATGTAGTTGTAGATCTCGCCGTTGAAGGTGAGCAGGTAGCGGCCGTTCGCGTAGGGCAGCGGCTCGTGGCTGAGCGCCACGTCGATGATCGCCAGCCGCTTGTGGGCGAACACTCCGTCCGCGTACCGGCCGGAGGCGTCGCCGACCACCTCGACCCCGGTCTCGTCCGGGCCGCGGTGGTGCAGGCACTCCAGTGCTCCGGCGATGTGGTCGCGGTGAGCGGCGGCGTCACCGCGCGCGCTGAAAAAGGCCAGGAGTCCGCACATGGGGGCCATCTTTCCACGCGCCGGAAGCCGCCGTCGCGGCACCGCAGGCACTCCCCGCTCCCGCGCGCGCGGTACCGTCGGGACCAGCGATGAGGCGCAAGGAGGCGGACATGGCCGAGGAGCGGACGCAGCAGGGCAAGCCGGCGGACGGCACCGAGTCCCACGACCCGGACTTCCCGGAGGCGTTCCTGTCCTTCATGCGGCAGGGCTGGCGGGACACGGAGCTGCCGGTCGGTCCCCGACCGGAGGTGCCCAACCACGCCAAGCGGCGGGCCGCGCTGGCCGAGGCGTTCCCGGGCGAGACGCTGGTCATCCCGACCGGCACCGAGAAGGTACGCGCCAACGACACCGACCACCGGTTCCGGCCGGGCAGCGACTTCGCGTACCTGACGGGTGACCTGGAGCCGGACAGCGTGCTCGTGCTCCGGCCGGGCGGCGAGGCCACGCTGTTCATGCGGCCCCGCTCGTCCCGGGCGACCGACGAGTTCTTCCGCAGCCGCCACGGCGAGCTGTGGGTGGGCCGGCGGCCGACGCTGAAGGAGAAGTCGACCGAGCTGGGCCTGCCCACCGCCGACCTGACCGAGCTGGACGCGGCGCTGGCCGAGCTGGCGCCGGGGCGCACCCGGGTGCTGCGCGGTTTCGACGCCCGTGTCGACGCCGCGGTGCGGCCGTACGACGGCGCGCGGGAGGAGGGGCAGCCGGGCCGGGACCGGGAGCTGGCCATCGCCATCTCGGAACTGAAGCTGGTCAAGGACGAGTGGGAGATCGCCCAGCTCGAGGAGGCGTGCGACGCCACCGTCCGCGGCTTCGAGGACGTGGCCCGGGCGCTCCCGGCCGACCGGGCGGTCTCCGAGCGGCTGCTGGAGGGGATCTTCGCGCTGCGCGCCCGGCACGACGGCAACGACGTCGGCTACGGCTCGATCGTGGGCGCCGGCGAGCACGCCACGATCCTGCACTGGGTGCACAACCACGGGGCCACCCGCCCGGGCGAGCTGCTGCTCATGGACATGGGCGTGGAGAACCGCAACCTGTACACGGCCGACGTGACCCGGGTGCTCCCGGTCGACGGCCGGTTCACCCCGCTCCAGCGCCAGGTCTACGACGCCGTCTACGCCGCCCAGCAGGCCGGCATCGACGTGATCAAGCCGGGCGTGGCGTTCCGCGACGTGCACCTGACCGCCATGCGGGTGCTCGCCGAGGCGCTGAAGGACCTGGGCCTCCTGCCGGTGAGCGTCGACGAGGCCATGGACCCGGCGTCGACGGTCTACCGCCGCTGGACGCTGCACGGCACCAGCCACATGCTCGGCATCGACGTGCACGACTGCGCCAACGCCCGCAAGGAGACCTACCGGGACGGACCGCTCGGCGAGGGCTACGTGCTCACCGTCGAGCCGGGGCTCTACTTCCAGCCGGAGGACGAGCTGGTCCCCGAGGAGCTGCGGGGCATCGGCGTGCGGATCGAGGACGACATCCTGGTCACCGCCGACGGTTCGGTGAACCTCTCGGCCGGGCTGCCGCGCCGCTCGGACGAGGTGGAGACCTGGCTGGCCGAGCAGCGCGAGGCCGGCCCCCGCCTGCCCGGCTGATCCGACCGGCACGAGCCCCGACGGGCCCGCCGCCGGCGTCTTGCGAGGTTTCTCGCGGTAACGACGCCGACGCCGGGCCCGTCGTCGTTTGCGCTGCTCACGGTCCTCCTGGTGTCGCTCCGCCCGGCTGCACCGCCCAGCGGCAAGGTGAGCCAAATGCGCGATTTCTTCGGATACGTCCGCGTCGCGAGGATCCTTCTCATACGGTGGCGATCAGAGGCTGCAAACCGATTTGTAGCTGGTCGCGCGGCTGAGACCGGTGCGACCCCTTTGGGAAGAACCGAAAGGGCGGAAGGCTCTGATGTCCAACGACGTAACGACTTCCGACGGCGGGGCGCCGACGCCCCCGCCGACGAGCAGGCGGCGGGCACTCTGGG
This sequence comes from Micromonospora sp. AP08, assembly GCF_008085935.1. Taxonomy (NCBI): domain Bacteria; kingdom Bacillati; phylum Actinomycetota; class Actinomycetes; order Micromonosporales; family Micromonosporaceae; genus Micromonospora; species Micromonospora sp. AP08. Next base: position 254 of record NZ_VSEZ01000027.1, on the reverse strand, counting down.
TCGCCACCGGCGTGGCCGGGCTGACCGGCGTCGTCGGCCTGGCGGCCCTCGGTGGCCTCGCCGCTCGCGACGACAAGTCCGGCGAACCGCAGCGGGTCGCGGAGAACCGCGCGGCGCCCCAGAACGCCGGCGACGCCGGCAAGAAGGCCGGCGAGGAGCACAAGGACAAGGACAAGAAGGGTGAGGAGGGCCGGGACCGGGGGGAGTGGGACCCGAACGGCGCCGATCACGGGACGGTCCGGGAGGTGCCGTGT
>NZ_VSEZ01000026.1:0-58405 GCF_008085935.1 Micromonospora sp. AP08 | reverse complement strand
GCACCGTCAGGCGCTCAAAGAAAGTCTTGGGGGGATCATCCGGCGTGCGGGGCGGAGCCTCTTCGTCGCGCCGGGACCATGTACAACGACCGCCGGCCCACCATCATTCCGGGCCCGGGACACCCGCGTCGGCGGGCCATCCTCCTCGGTCGTTCACGGGGATACAACGACGCCCACCCGTCGGCCATTCCGCCGCCAGAGTGCCGCCGACCACCGGCGAACCGGACATCCGGCCCAGGTTGACACCCGTCGGTGGAACGCCATGGGCGTATCCCGGCGCCGGAGACAGCCATGGCGTTCCACTCAGGCCCGAGGTGGGGGCCCGAAACGGGACATTCACCTCAGGGTTCAGGCTGGGTGGGGCGGGTCAATGGTCGTCGGACTCCTCGGGGACCCACCAGCCGCCGCGGTACAGGGTGCCGCGGGGCGGCTCGGCCGGGGCGGAACGCGCGCGGCGTACGCGGCTCACCACGAACCAGCCGACCGCGCCCACGCAGACCACGATGACCACGTTCTGGAGCGTCCCGACGTACGACTCGACGACGTGCCAGTTCTCGCCGAGCAGGTAGCCGGCGAGCACGAAGGCGCTGTTCCAGATGAGGCTGCCCAGCGAGGTGTAGAGCAGGAAGACCGGTACGGGCATCCGTTCCACTCCGGCCGGGATGGAGATGAGACTGCGGAAGATCGGAATCATCCGCCGAAGAACACGGCCTTGACGCCGTGCCGGAGGAACCACGCCTCGGTGCGGTCGACGTCCGCCAGCTTGACCAGCGGCAACCGGCCCGCGAGGGCGCGCATCCGGTCCCGGCCGAGGGCCGCGCCGACGTAGTAGAGGGCCAGCGCGCCCAGCACCGACCCGAGGGTGGTCCACGCGATCGCCCCGGCCAGGCTCATCCGCCCCTGGCTGGCGGCGAACCCGGCCAGTGGCAGGATCACCTCGCTGGGGATGGGCGGGAAGAGGTTCTCCAGGGCGACCGCGAGACCGGCGCCCGGGCCGCCGAGCCGTTCGACCAGGCCGGTGACCCAGCCGACGGGGCCTTCGCCGGCCGGTTCCGCGGCTCGTGGGGCCGCGACGCGGGGACCGACGAGGAGCTGTGCGTTTCCGATCATCCGACAAGGTTACGAGGCGACCCGGCCGGCGACCACGGAAACCGGGGCGCACTACCCTGCGGGCATGCATACGCCCCTGCGTCTCGCGGTCGCCCAGCCGCTGTGCCGCTCGCACGACGTCGCCGGCAACGCCGAGCGGCACGCCGCCGCGGTCCGGGCCGCCGGGGCGCGGGTGGTGGTCTTCCCCGAGCTGTCGCTCACCGGGTACGAACTGGACGCCACGCCGCTGGCCCCCGCCGACGCCCGGCTCGCCCCGCTGGTGGCCGCCTGCGCCGACACCGGTGCGCTGGCGCTGGCGGGCGCGCCGGTGGCCGGGCGGCACATCGCGGTCCTCGCGGTGGACGGGGACGGCGCGCGGGTCGCGTACCGGAAGATGTGGCTGGGTGGCGCGGAGCCGCGGCACTTCCGGCCCGGCCCGGAGCCGGCGGTGCTCGAGGTGGACGGTTGGCGGCTGGGCCTCGCGGTCTGCCGGGACACCGGCGTCCCGGCGCACGCCGGGGCGACCGTGGCCCGGGGCGCGGACGCCTACCTGGCCGGTGTGCTGGAGTCGGACGACGACGCGGCGGTCCCCGAGGAACGCGCGCGCCGGATCGCCATCGCCCACGGGGTGTGGGTGGCGGTGGCGAGCTTCGCGGGGGCCACCGGCGGTGGCTACGCGCGGGCGGCCGGCGGTTCCGGCGTCTGGTCGCCGGCCGGGCTCGCGGTCGTCCGGGCCGGGACGGCCGTCGGGGAGGTCGTCACGGCGACCCTCCACTGAGGGGGCAGCCGACGTCGGACCCCCGGGGGTGGTCCGGACGGGCGACCCGGTGCGGCTGGCCTGAGCCGGCGGGCTCAGCCCTCGTCGCGGCCGCCCCCGCGCAGCCCCGCGTACGCGTCGAGCAGGTCCTTGAGGGCGCCGGCGGTGGCCTCGTCGAGCTTGCCGTCGTCGGCCAGGTCGCCGATCCGCTCGCGCAGGTCCTCGACCCGCTTGGCGCGGTCCCTGGGCTTGCCGCGGTCCAGCTCGGCGGCCTTCTCGCGCAGGTCGTTCGCGGTCTTGCGGTCGATGCGCCCGTCCGCCGCGGCCTGGTCGACCACGTCGGCGAACTGCGCGGCGAGCTGGCGCAGGGTGACGGGCGCCGGCAGGGTGCTGGCCGGGCCGGAGGTGGCCGGCTCGGACGGCGTCGACGGGGCCGGTTCCTCGGCCGGCGCCGTGCCGGTGGACGGGCCGGCGACCGGCCCGGTGGCCGCCGGGTTGTCGGGGTTGTCGCCGAGCAGCAGCGTGCCGACCAGGGCGAGCAGCAGCACCACCCCGGCGGCGACGAGCGCCCCGATGAGGCGGTTCGACCGGGTGGCCGGCCCCGCGGGCGGTGGTGGGACCGGGCGGGGAGCCCGCTCGATCAGCGTCGGCGGGTGTTCGGGGCGGGACACCGTGGGCAGGATCGCGGTCGGCGGGTCGGCCGGTTGGCCGGCGCCGAGCCGGGTGGCGAGCTGGGCGGCGGTGGGCCGCCGCGCCGGGTCCATGGCCAGGCAGGCCATGGTGAGGTCGGCGATGTCGGCGGGCAGCCCGGGGACGCGCAGCGGCGGCACCGGGGGCCGGTGGGCCTGGACGTCGAGCACGTCGTCCCAGGTCTGCACGGGCAGCGGGGCGCGCCCGGTGAGGGTGCGGTAGAGCAGGGCGCCGAGGGCGTACACGTCGCTGGCCGGGTTGGCCGGGCCGGGGGTCATCCGCTCCGGCGCGAAGTAGGCCGGGGTGCCCATGAGCAGCTCACCGGTCTGCCCCGCGAGGGGGTGGCGCGGACCGGCCAGCGTGGCGATGCCGAAGTCGAGCACCTTCGCCCCGGTCTCGGTGAGCATCACGTTGCCGGGCTTGATGTCGCGGTGCACCACGCCGATCCGGTGCGCGGCGGCGAGGGCGGCGGCGATCTGCCCGGCCAGCCGGACGGCCTCCGGCCAGGCGAGCGGCCCGCCGGTCAGCCGGTCGGCGAGGGTGCGCCCCTCGACCAGCTCCATGACGAGGTAGGGCGCCACCGAGCCGTCGGGCAGGGTGGCCTCGCCGTAGTCGTACACCTGGGTCACGTGCGGGTGGGTGAGCCGCGCCGCCGCGCGGGCCTCGCGCTGGATGGTGGCGCGCAGCTGCGGGTCGGCGGCGAGCTGCGTGGCGAGGGCCTTGACCGCGACGGGGCGGTGCAGGACCTCGTCGTCGGCGCGCCACACCTCGGACATCCCGCCGAGCCCGATGCGCTCGCGCAGGACGTACCGATCGTGCAGCCGGAGCGAGGGCATGAACGGCGACATGGTGGTCCAGTGTGCCTGGCCGGTGGGGCGCCCCACCAACCCGGTGCCGGGTTCCGCGCCGATCGGGCTGTTCCGGGTCGAATGGGGTGCCGTCCGGGTGGCGCCGGCCACCCGGACGGGCCGCCGGCCGGGGTCAGGACTGGCAGGTGGGCACCCGGGCGGGGCGCGGCTCCATCCGGTCGGCGAGGCGGCGCAGCGCCGCCGCGGCGGCCAGCCGGGTGGGTGCCAGCCGCGGCTGCCGGGGCCGGTCGGGGCGGACCGGGGCGTCGGGGCGGGCGGAGTTCACGTGCCGGGTCACGGCGTCGACGGCGAGGACGAAGCCGGTGGAGTGTTCCATGGTCAACTCCTGGGGACGGGACCGGTGGAGGTCCGGACGACAAGTTCGGTGGGGAGCAGGAGCTGGCCGTCGGCCGGGTCGGCCGGCGGCTCCAGCAGCAGTGCGGCGGCGAGCCGGCCCTTTTCCTCGGCCGGCTGCCGGACGGTGGTCAGCCCCGCGGCGGCGGCCTCGGCCACGTCGTCGAAGCCGGTGACCGAGAGGCCGGAATCCGGGCCCGCCGCGTCGAGCACTCCGAGCGCCAGCACGTCGGAGCAGGCCAGCACGGCCGTGGGCGGGTCGTCGCCGGCCAGCGCCGGTGCGACGGCCGCGGCGGCGGCCGCCCGGCTGTTGCCGGTGGCGTTGAGCACGGTGATGCCCGACCACGGGACGCCGACGGCGGCGAACGCGTCGGCGAAGCCGGCGAGCCGGTCGCGGGTCGTGGGGTGGGGCGCCTCGCCGGGATCGTCCAGCCGCAGCGGGCCGGGTGGCGCGTCGGGCAGCACGGTGTCGCCGAGCAGGGCCACCCGCCGGTGCCCGAGGCCGGCGACGTGCGCGGCGACGGACCGGGCGGCGGCCCGCTCGTCGATGCCGACGAAGCGGTCGGCCGGGCCGGCGGCGCCGGGTGCGGTGGTGACGAGGGGCAGCCCGCGGTCGCGGATCGCGGCGAGCACGTGCTCCTCGTCGCCGACGCAGTAGACGCAGAAGCCGTCGACCGCGGCGTTGTCGACGGCGGCCCGGGCCCGGTCGCGGTCGCCGGTCAGCGGCACCAGCAGCAGGCTGGTGCCGTGCCGCTCGGCGGCCTGGCCGACGCCGGCCAGGAAGCGCACCGCGAACGGGTCGGTGAACGCGTAGGAGAGGTCGGAGGTGAACAGGACGCCGATCGCGCCCACGAAGCCGCGGCGCAGCGAGCGGGCGGTCGGGTCGGGGCCCGGGTAGCCGAGGCGGCGCGCGGCGTCGAGGATCTTCGCCCGCAGCGCGGCGGAGAGCTGGTCCGGCCGGCTGTAGGCGTTGGAGACGGTGCTGCGGGACACGCCCACCGCGTTCGCGACGTCCTGCAGGGTCGGCTTCGCCACCGGTCTGCCCTTCTGGATCGATTCAGTGCTGTATCGATTCAGAAGCTACTCCGCCGATCGGCGGGAGTCAACGGGAAACGGTCAGGCGGGGTAGAGCTCGTCCCGGATCCGGGCCAGCAGCTCGGGCGTGCGCTCCGGCGGCGCGGCCTCACCGCAGAGCCGGTCCATGGCCCCCGCGTAGTGGTCGAGGTCGTCGCGCCGGTCGAGGTAGACCGCACTGGTCAACTGCTCGATGTAGACGATGTCCGGCAGGTCCTGGTCGCCGAAGCGCAGAATGCTGAAGGCGCCACCCGCGGCGGCGTGCCCGCCGGCGTCGAACGGGACGATCTGGAGCCGGACGTGCGGCGCGGCGCTCGCCTCGATCAGCGCGTCCAACTGGCCGCGCATCACCTCGGGGCCACCCACGGGCCGGCGCAGGGCGGCCTCGTCGAGCACCGCCCAGAGCTGCGGCGGGTCGCTGCGGCGCAGCAGCTCCTGGCGTTCCATCCGCAGGCTCACCCGCCGCTCGACCTCCGCCGGCGGGGCGCCTCGGTGGCCCAGCAGGATCACCGCCCGGGCGTACGCGGGGGTCTGGAGCAGGCCCGGGACGAACTGCACCTCGTACGTGCGGATCAGCGCGGCGGCCGCCTCGAGCCCCAGGTAGGACTGGAACCAGCCGGGCAGCACGTCACCGTAGCGGTGCCACCAGCCGGGGCTGTTCGCGTCGCGGGCGAGCGTGAGCAGCGCGGCCCGCTCGTCGGGCGCGGTGACGCCGTAGAGGGTGAGCAGGTCCGCGACGTCGCGTTCCTTGAAACCGACCCGGCCGAGCTCCATCCGGCTGATCTTGGATTCGGAGGAGCGGATCTCCCAGCCGGCGCTCTCCCGGCTCACCCCAGCGCCCTCCCGGAGCCGGCGCAGCTGCGCCCCGAGCAGCATGCGCAGCACGGTGGGACCGCTGGTCGGGCCTCCCTCGACGGGCACCGTCGTCACCTGGCCGTCCTTCGCATGCCGACTGTCCTGACCGGACGCCCCAGCCCGGCCGAGGAGTAAGCATGTCATGGACCGACAGTGAGGTGAACTCCCCCGGACGGAGGATTCGGTCCCGTCAGCGGGACGGCGACCGGGCGATCAGGTGGTCGAAGTCGCCGTCGCGGGCGCCCAGCACGAATGCGGCGATCTCGTCGACCGTGTAGATGAGCGCCGGGCCCTCCGGGTGCCGGGAGTTGCGTACCGCGATGCCACCGCCGTCGGGAAGCTCGGCCAGCTCGACGCAGTTGCCGCTCGGGTTGCTGCGCCGGCTCTTGAGCCACCGCACCGGCGGCAGGTCACTGGTGGGTACGCCGTTCGACGGCTGCTGCATGGGGGCGTCCTTCACGGGAAGAGCCAGCCGATGCCGCGGGAAGAGGCGGTGGGTGGCGACGGGGTGCTGTCGACTGTAGACGGAGATGCACGTGCATCTGCTATTGCATCTGCAATGGACAGCGAGCATGATACTGCAACAGTGCGGTGTACCCGGACGTTCACGCTCGGTTACCCGGATCCGGTTGCGAGCAGGGCGAACATCCCGGCCGGCGCCGTCCGGCGCGGCCCGTGGACTGCGGTGAGGGAGGGCGCGTGCCGGATCCGATGACCGTCGCCTCCGGCATCTCCGCGGTCGGCGCCCTGGTCTCCGCCTGGCAACTGCGCCGCCGGGCCGTCCGCGCCGAGGCCGAGATCGAGCTGCTCCAGGCCGAACTGGCGGCCGAGCGGCACGCCGCCAGCCACGACCCGCTCACCGGGCTGCCCAACCGGCGCGCCTTCTTCCGGCTGGCCGCCACCCTGCTCACCGACGCCGCCGGCAAGCCGCTCGTGGCCATCGTGCTGGACCTCGACGACTTCAAGCAGGTCAACGACCGCTACGGGCACGCCGCGGGCGACCAGGTGCTGGTCAGCGTAGCGCAGCGGCTGGCCGCGTTCGCCGGGGACAACCTCGTCGCCCGGCTGGGCGGCGACGAGTTCGCCGGCCTGCTGGTCAGCCCGACGGTGGACCGGCGCTGGATCGAGCACGCCACCCGCCGGCTCTGCGAGGCGCTCGCCGCGCCGATCCCGCTGGGCGCCCGCAGCATCCGGGTGACCGCCTCGGTCGGGCTCGCCCCGGTGCACGGCCCGACCCAGCTCACCGACGCGCTGAGCCGGGCCGACGCGGCCATGTACCAGGCGAAGACCGTCGGCGCGGCCCGCGCGGCCCGCCAACTCGTCGCCGAGTGCTGAGCCGGCCGGCGGTCGGCCCGGCCGGCGGTCGGCCCGGCCGGCGACCGGCGTCGCGCCACGCGACCCGGCGGTCGGCCCGGTCAGCGCCAGCCGTAGCCCGCCCGCAGCGCCTGGCCCACCCGGTCGAACCGGCGCCGGTCCAGCACCGCGCCCTCGCGGCGGATGCTGTCCTCGCGCATGGTGAGCACCCGGTCCAGGCGGACCCAGCTCGGCCGCTGGTCCCGGTCCCACTCCCCCGGGCCCAGCGCCAGCCAGTGCCGCTGGCCGTCACGGTCGCTCTGGCTGGACAGCATCAGCCCGAACAGCGTGCGACTCTGCCGGCCCACCACCAGCACCGGACGGTCCTTGCCCTGGCGGGGGTCGTCCTCGTACGGCACCCAGGTCCAGACGATCTCCCCGGGGTCGGCCTGCCCGTCCAGCTCCGGCGCGTACGCCAGCTCGCGCCGCTGCAACGCGGTGACCTGACGGCGCCGGGCGACCTGGGCCGGAATCGGCCGGGCGGTACGGGTCGGCGCCGCCGCGCCCCCGGCGATCCGGCCGAGCCGGGACGCCACGTTCCTCAACAGACCTGCCACGGCGGGCAGCCTAATCCCGGCCCCGGCCGGGCGCGAGGCGGGGACCGCGGCGGCGCCCAATTGGGTTGTCCGACGGTGGCGCACGGGTGACCATGGTCGGCATGGTGGGGGATCCGGTGTGAGGACGCCGCTTCAGGGCGGGCTCCCGCCGATCGACGCGGTGGCCGGCGCCGTGGTGGAGATCGCCTGTGACGAGTCGGGATTCTCGGGCACCAATCTGCTCCGTTCAGCCGCCCCCGTGATCACGCACGCCAGCGTCGACCTGGGCGTGGACGAGGCCGTCGGGCTGATCACCGCGCTGCGCTCCGGGTTCCGGTTCGCACCGCACGAGCTCAAGTCCGGGCAGTTCCTCCGCGGCACGGGCGCGGCCGAGGCGCTGGAGTGGTTCCTGGGGGCGCTGCGGGGCCGCGCGTCCGTCCACCTGGTCGACAAGGAGTTCTTCCTCGTCACCCGGATCGTCGACCTGCTGCTGGCCGAGCCGTCGTACGCGGCCGGCACCCGCCTGGCGCAGGATCACCGTCCGGCCGCTCTCGCCCTGTACCGGGCCGGGCGCTCGGCCGGCAGCGACTGGGGCGCCTTCCTGGCGGCCTTCGTCGACCTGGTCCGGACCAAACGCCGGCATCCGGATCACCGGACCGTGCAACGGTTCTTCGAGGCCCGGGACGCGCTGGCACGCACCGGCCTGGGCAGCGCGGCCGCAGCCGTCCTCGACGGGCTCAGCCCGACCCGCGTGTGGTCCGTGGTGACCAGGCTCGACCACGACGACCGGTCGATCCCGCCACCGTTGGAACCGCTGCTGCCGGCGCTGGCGGAGACGGTCCTGTCGTGGAGCGGCGGACAGCGGCAGGTGCTGGTGGTCCACGACGAGCAGAGCGCGCTCACGGCCGACCGGTTGACCCGCCTCCAGCGGGCGCTGGCCGACCACGGCACACCACCGGCGGCCGACACGGTCGGGGCGTTGCCGGCCGGCGTGTCGCCCCTGGCCGGGCTCGTGATGGTCGACTCGCGCGACGATCCGCGGGTCCAGGTCGCCGACCTCCTCGCGGGGGTGGCCCGGAGGTCGCCGGCGATCACGGACGACGCGCTGCTCCAGCCGCTGCTGTCCCCGACATCGCTGCACGACCCCGAAGGGTGACGCCGGGAGGACATCCGGGTCCCGGCCGACAGCGAGGAGAAACAAGGCGACACCCGAGCTGTCGTCTATCGGTCTTCGGACGGTCGCCGGGTGCCGCACAGTGGCGCCATGAACCCTCCGGCCGCGTTCCTCGCCGATCCGCCGCGGAGCCCGGCGGTGACTGCCGCCTACGAGGGCGACCTCACCTCCGACGGCTACGTCAACAACCTCACCCGGGTCTGGTGCTGGCGTCCGGATGTGCTGGCGTCCTTCCAGGCCCTGCGTGCCGACCTCCTGGCCGGATCGGGCCTGTCGCCGCGGGAGGTGGCCGTGCTGGTCGCCGCCACCGCCGCGGCCCGCGGCGACGCCTACTGCGCGCTGGCCTGGGGTGCCCGGCTGGCCGACCTCAGTGACGAGGCGACCGCGGCACAGGTGCTGCGCGGCGTCGACGGTGACCTGTCCGAGCGGGAGAACGCGCTGGCCGCCTGGTCCCGTCAGGTCGTCCGGGATCCGAATGCCGCGACCGAGGCCCACGTGGAGCGCCTGCGCGACGCGGGTCTCGGTGACCAGGAGATCTTCGAGGCGACCACCCTGATCGCGTTCCGGCTGGCGTTCTCCACCGTCAACGACGCGCTGGGAGCACGCCCGGATCCGCAGCTCGCCGAGAAGGCGCCCCGGCTCGTCCGCGAGGCCGTCACCTTCGGCCGCCAGGTCCAGGCGCACACGGCCCCGGCCCACACCGACAGCGGCGCCGTCTGACGCGCGCGCCGGCGCCCACCTCGACCGGGGTGTCGGGCGTCCCGCCGTGGTATGCCCGGATCGCCGCGATGATCTCGGGCGGATAGCCTGGACGGGCCTCGTGGTAGGCGCCGGGCACCTCGCCGAAGAGCTGCGAGCCGTCCTCGCGGGGCCGGCCGGTCGTCGCCGCCCCGTCGGGAGGAGTGCCGTGGATCCGGAGCTACCCCGCGACCTGCCCCTGTTCGAGCGAACGGCCGTCCGGCTGGTGGTGCTGGACGCCGCCGACCGGGTGCTGCTGTTCCACACCCGCGACCCGGACCATCCCGTGCTGGGCACCTGGTGGGAGCTGCCCGGCGGCGGGCTCGACCCCGGGGAGACCTACCTGGAGGCGGCGGTGCGGGAGCTGCGCGAGGAGACCGGCATCGTGGTCGCGCCGGCCCAGGTGGGCGCGCCGACCTGGCGGCGGCGGGCCAGTTTCCGGCACCGGCAGCGGCGGCACCTCCAGGACGAGGTGGTGGTGACGGTGCGGCTGCCCGGCCCGGGCCCGGACGTGGACGAGGCGGACCGGCTGGACTACGAGGTGGAGGACTACTTCGGGTTCCGCTGGTGGCCGGTGGCGGACGTGGTCGCCGACCGGCCGCGCTGCTACCCGGGGCGGCTGCCGGAGCTGCTGCCGGCGTTCCTGGCCGGCGAGGAGATCGACGAACCGTTCGAGTTGTGGTCGTGACCGGCGTGCCGGACGCGACGCCGACCGGCACAGTGGAGCGGTGAATCCTCTCCACGCACCCCTGGCCCACTACGCCGAGCGGCTGCACCGCGCCGCCGGCGACGCCCACCACGTCGCCTCGCCGCTGGGCGCCTGGCTGCTGCTCGCGCTGACCGGCCCGGCCGCCACCGGCGAGGCTCGGGCCACCCTCACGGAGGCGCTCGGCACCGACGCGGACGACGCCGCCGCGGCGGCCCGCGCGCTGCTCGCCGAGCCGCACCCGCTCGTCGCCGCGGCCACCGCCCTGTGGGAGCGGACCCCGTTCGAGGAGCTGGCCGCCTGGCGGGCCGGCCTGCCCGACCGCACCGAGCGCGGCCCGCTGCCCGACCAGGCGACGCTGGACGCCTGGGCCCGGGAGCGCACCGGCGGCCTGATCGAGCGGTTCCCGCTCGCCGTCACCCCGGACACCCTGCTCATCCTGGCCAGCGCCCTGGCCACGCGGGTGTCGTGGGCGGACCCGTTCCAGGTGGCGCCGGCCGCCGAACTGGGGGCCGGCAGCGCGTGGGCGGGCCGGCTGCGGCGGGTGCTGCGGACCCCGCCGTGGGGGCACCGCTGCTGGGTGGCGGCCACCGAGCGGGCCGGCGACGTGGCCGTGCACGCCGCGCCGGCCCGGCCGGCGGACGGCGGGGCCGGGATGCTGGTGGTGTCGGTGGCCGCCGCGCCGGACGTGCCGGCCGCGGACGTGTTGGCCGCAGCCCAGGAGGTGGCCGCGGCGGCCGCCACGGCTCCGGACGGGGTCGAGCCGGGCCGGCGTTCGCTGTTCGACCTGCCGCTGGGTGAGACGCCGCTGTGGACGCTGCGGGAGGAGCCGACCCGGACGTTCGCCGCGGACGGCCGGGAGGAGCGGGCCGGGGCGGTGCTGCCCTGCTGGTCGGCGGAGAGCCGGCACGACCTGACCCCGGCCGGGTTCGGCTTCGACGGGGCGGCGCGGGCGCTGGGCGCGCTGCTCGGGCTGGCGGAGCCGCCGTACGAGGCGGTGCAGTCGGCGGTGGCCCGGTTCGGGCGGTACGGCTTCGAGGCCGCCGCGGTGACCGCGTTCGCCGTGCGGGCCGCGTTGCCGCCGGAGGGGGTCGCCCGCGTCGCGGACCTGCGGTTCGGGCACCCGTACGCGGTGGTGGCGGTGGCCACCGACGAGGCGGGTGGGCCGTGGCACGGGCTGCCGGTCTACTCGGCCTGGGTGGCCGAGCCGGCGGAACTGCCCGAGGACGAGGTGGCGGACCCGCCGGAGCAGTGGTGAGCGCGGGGGCCTCCGGTTGCCGCCGGAGGCCCCCGTCGGCCTAGACGGCCACCGTCTCCGGTTCGGCGGCCGCCTCGCGCTTCGCGGCGAGCCGCCGTTCCCGCTCCTGCGCGCCGATCAGGTCGTCGGGCAGGGAGTCCTCGACCTCCAGGTCGAAGCGGCGCAGCAGCCGGATCGCGAAGCCGCCGAGGGTGATCAGGATCAGGATCACCCCGAAGCAGACGTACGCGAAGCCGATGCCGCGGCCCGGCCCGGTGCCGATCACCGCGCCCACCGAACCGGCCAGCGCCCCGCCCGGGGCGAGCATCGGCTCGAACAGGGCGGTGGCGCCCGGCGCGAGCAGCGCGAACCCGATGGGCAGCGTGGACCAGGCGATGGTCTGGTTGAGGCTGAACACCCGGCCGTGGAAGCGCTGCGGCACCTTGACCTGGACGATGGTCGCGTAGATCGACTGCGCGGTGGTCATGGCCATGGCCAGCCAGCAGAAGCCCACGCAGATCATCGCCAGCGAGGCGTCCAGGCCGATGAGCACGCAGCCGACCGCGGTGCCGAGGTTGCCGATGAGCACGGCGATCATCCGCCGCTTGCGCGGGCCGCCCCAGAGCGACATGAGCACGCCGCCGGCGACCGCGCCGATCGCCTCGGCCAGCGCCACCTGGGCCACCTGGGTCGGGCTGCCGAAGGAGAGCACCAGCGGGGTGGCGAGCACCAGCGCGGGGGCGAGGAAGATGTTGCCCAGCGCGAAGTAGCCGAGCATCAGCCGGAAGCCGCGGTGCTGCCAGGAGTAGCGCAGGCCGTTGGCGATGGCCACCAGCAGCCGTTCCCGGGGCCGCCAGCCGAGCAGGTCGGGGAAGCGGACCACGGCCAGGGTGAGCACCGCCACGACGTAGCTGGCCACGTCGATGAGCAGGATGCCCTTCAGCTCGATGGCGGCGAGCAGGCCGGCCGCGAAGACCGGCATGAGCAGGGTGGCCACACCGGTGGAGAGCTGCGTGATGCCCATGGCGTGGCCGAGGTAGCGCTTCGGCACGAGCTGCGGCACCGCCGACTGGAACGCGATCCGCTGGAACGACCCGGCGACCGAACTGAGCGCCACCAGCAGGTAGATGTGCCAGAGCACCAGGTTGTCGGTCCACAGCAGGGTGGCGAGGACCAGCTGGATGGAGCCGGCGACGGAACTGGCCAGCATCATGATCCGGCGCCGGCTGACCCGGTCCACGATGGCGCCGGCCACCGGGAGCATCAGCACGCCGCAGATGAGCGCGAGCGCCCAGAGCAGGCCGAGGTCGGCCACCGACCCGGTGCGGTTGAACAGCCAGATCGGCAGGGCGAACGCGGTCAGCGCCGACCCGGTGCTGGAGACGAGCTGCCCCACGGTGATCGCCAGGAAGCGGGCCATGCTGGGCTTGACCGTCGGGGCGGCCGGCCGCTCCCCGGCGCCGACCTGGAACCGGTCGAGCACCGCCCAGCCGGCGTCCTCGCCCCGGGCCTGCGGGCCGAGGTCCGCGACGTCCCCGGCGACCACCGCCGGGTGCACCCGGGTGACGGTCTCGGCCAGTTCCTCGGCGCGGTACTTCAGGAAGAAGTGCCCGGCCTGGTCGAGGACGACCAGCCCGAGGGTGTCGCTGAGGAACTGCCACTCGGCGTACCGCTCGCGGTAGTAGTCGGTGACCGGGTCCTCGGAGCCGACCACGGAGATGATCGGTGCGCGCAGCTTCGTGGCCCGCTGGTCGAGCAGCCGGGTGAAGTACTCCTCCGAGGCGCGGGAGTCGGCCCGCATGTTGCTGATGATCCGGTCGGCCTGCTCCGGGTCCAGCTCGTCGGTGTCCACGCCCATCGACTTGAGCCAGCTGGCGTAGTGCTTGTTGCTGCGCAGCTGTTCGAGCCGGTTGCGGGCGGCCGCGAAGAAGCCCTTGGGGCGGGCGAACGGGAACATCGCGCCGATGTAGACGGCGTCGAGGTCCCGCCCGGCCGCCTCGACCTTGCGGGCCACCTCGGTGACGATGGCGCTGCCCACGCCGCAGTGGCCGTAGAGGGCCAGCGGGCCCTCGACCCGTTCCAGGATCTCGTCGGCCACCCGGGTGGTCAGCTCGTCGAAGGGCAGCGCGTCCTCGCTGAGGCCGACGTCGTGGCCGGGGATGGCGAGGGACCACAGCGCGTGCCCGGCCGGCAGGGCGTCGGCGAGGGGCTGGTAGACGATGGCGCTGCCGCCGCCGTACGGGACGCAGACGTAGCTGAGCACGCGCTGGGCGGCGGGGATCGGCTTGGTCAGCTCGTAGAGCAGCCGGCGCGGACCGGCCTCGGCGGCGTCGCCGGAGATGTACGCGGCCAGCTCGCGGATGGTCCGCTGCTGGAACAGGTCCATGACGCCGACGGCCCGGCCGCCCAGCTCCGCCTTGCGGATCTTCGCGACCACCTGGGTGGCGAGCATGGAGTGCCCGCCCAGGTCGAAGAAGTCGTCGTCGATGCCGAGCGTGTCGACGCCGAGCACCTCGGACCAGATGGCGGCGAGGGCCCGTTCGGTGTCGTCGCGCGGCTCGACCAGCGCCACCGACGCCTCGCGGGTGACCACCGGCGCGGGCAGCGCCCTGCGGTCGAGCTTGCCGTTCGGGGTCAGCGGCAGCGCGTCGAGGGTGACGAACGCGGCCGGCACCATGTATTCCGGCAGGGTCTCCTTGAGCGCGGCCTTCAGCGCCGCGTGCTCGGCCGGACCGACCAGGTACGCGGTGAGCCGCTTGTCGCCGGGGCTGTCCTCGCGGACGATCACCGCAGTCTCGATGACCCCGGGCTGCTCGCGCAGCGCGCTCTCGATCTCGCCCAGCTCGATGCGCAGGCCGCGCAGCTTGACCTGGTGGTCGATCCGGCCGAGGAACTCGATGACCCCGGTCCCGTCCGGCGCGACGACCCAGCGGGCCAGGTCACCGGTGCGGTAGAGCCGGGCGCCCGGCTCGCCGGAGAAGGCGTCGGGCACGAACTTGTCGGCGGTGAGCGCCGGCCGGCGGTGGTAGCCGCGGGCCAGGCCGACGCCGCCGATGTGCAGTTCCCCGGCGACGCCGACCGGGCACTGCGCGCCGGCCGGGTCGAGCACGTGCAGCCGCAGGTTGGCGATGGGCGCGCCGATCGGCACGCCGGTCACCTCGGCCAGCCGGGCCGGGTCGCAGTGCCAGGCCGTGACGTCGATGGCCGCCTCGGTGGGGCCGTACAGGTTGTGCAGGCCGCACCAGGGCAGCCGGGCCGTGAAGTCGACCGCGGAGGCCAGCGGCAGCTCCTCGCCGGAGCAGATCACCCGGCGCAGCGCGGTGGCCGCCTCCACGCCCTCCTCGGCGAGGAACACGGTGAGCATGGACGGCACGAAGTGGGCCGTGGTGATCCGCTCGGCGACCAGCAGGTCGCGCAGGTAGCCGGCGTCCTTGTGGCCGCCGGGCTTCGCGAGCACCAGCCGGGCGCCGGTGCGCAGCGGCCAGAAGAACTCCCAGACCGACACGTCGAAGCTGGCCGGGGTCTTCTGGAGCACCGCGTCGTCGGCGCCGAGGCCGTACGTCTTCTGCATCCAGTCGAGCCGGTTCACGATGCCCCGGTGGGTGTTCGGCACGCCCTTGGGCCGGCCCGTCGAGCCGGAGGTGTAGATGACGTACGCCAGGTGTTCCGGGCCGGCGGTGGGCGCCGGGTCGGTGGCCGGCTGGTCGGCCCAGACGGTGGCGTCGTCGAGGGCGAGCACGGTGGCGGCGGTGGCCGGCAGCACGTCACGCAGGTGCTCCTGGACCAGCACCACGGGCGCGTCCGCGTCGGTGACCATGAAGGCGAGCCGGTCCGCCGGGTACTCCGGGTCCAGCGGCAGGTAGGCGCCGCCGGCCTTGAGCACGCCGAGCAGGCCGGCGACCAGCTCGACCGAGCGTTCCGCGCAGACACCGACGAGGGTCTCCGGACCGACGCCGGCGGCGCGCAGCCGGTGCGCGATCCGGTTGGCCGCGACGTTCAGCTCGGCGTACGTGAGGCTGCGTCCGTCGATGGTGACGGCCACGGCGTCCGGGGTGGCGGCGGCGCGCTCCTCGATGGGGCCGTGCAGCGTCTGGTCGCGCGGGAAGTCCCCGGCCGTGTCGTTCCACCCGCCCAGCAGCGCCCGCTCGTCGGCGGGGAGCACGTCCAGCCGGGAGACCGGGGTGTCCGGCGCGGCCACGACGGCGGCCAGCAGGGTGGTCCACCGCCGGGCCATCCGCTGGACGGTGTCGCGGGTGAACAGGTCGGTGTTGAAGACCAGCTTGCCCCAGAGCCCGTCGACGGTCTCCACGGCGTGCAGCTCGAAGTCGAACCGGGTGGCCCGCAGCTCCATGGGGGTCCACTCGAAGCTGACCTCGTCGCTGCGGGACACCGCGCGGAACCGGCCCATCTCGTAGTTCTGGAGCACGAACATGGTCTGGAACACCGGGGAGCGGCTCACGTCGCGGGGCAGCCCCAGCTCGTGCACCACCTTGGCGAACGGCACCTCGGCGTGCTCGAAGCCGTCCAGCACGCTGCGCCGGGTGCGTTCCAGCAGCTCGGCGAAGGTGGGGTCGCCGGCAAGCTCGGCGCGCAGCGGCAGCATGTTGATGAACATGCCGACGACGTTCTCCAGCTCCGGCGCGGACCGGCCGGCCACCGAGGCGCCGACGGCGAAGTCGTCCTGGCCGGCGTGCCGGGCCAGCAGCACCTGGTACGCGGCGAGCAGCGTCATGAACAGGGTGCCGCCGGTGGCCCGGGTGAGCGCGTTGAGCGCCTCGGTCTCCGCCGGGTCGAGCTGGAACTCGACGAAGTCGCCCCGGTAGGTCTGGGTGGCCGGGCGGGGCCGGTCCAGCGGGAGTTCGAGGGGGGTGATGCCGGCGAGGCGCTGCTTCCAGTAGTCGACGTGCGCCCGGGCCTGCGGGCCGTCCAGCTCCGCGGCCTCCCAGACGGCGAAGTCGCCGTACTGGATGGGCAGGGCGGGCGGCTCGCCGCCCCGGTAGAGGGTGATGAGGTCGCGCAGCAGCACGTCCACCGACCAGCCGTCGCCGACGATGTGGTGCTGGCCGAGGAAGAGGATGTGGTCGTCGACGTTCATCCGGTCCGGAGTGCCGTCTTGCGGCGCGGAGGCCGGATTATCGTCGCAGGCGGACAGCCGGATCAGCAGGGACCGCAGCAGCGGCCCGTCGGCCAGGTCGAACGGTTCGGCGGCGGCCGCGTCCACGAGCGCCTGCGCGCCCGCCTCGTCCGGCGCGTCCACGATGGTCAGCGGCACCTCGACGGACTCCTCCACCACCACGGTGGGGCGGCCGTCGGCGTCGGCCGGGAAACGGGTGCGCTGCGACTCGTGCCGGGCGCTGAGCGCGGCCAGGGCCGCGCGCAGCGCCTCGACGTCGAGCGGGCCGCGCACCCGCAGCGGCACCGCGATGTGGTACGCCGCCTCGCCCGGGGCGAGCTGGTCCATGAACCAGACCCGCTCCTGGGCATACGACAGCGGCACCTCGGCGCCGGCGGGCCGGGGGGTGATCCGGGCCGCGGGGGCGGCCTGGCGGGCGCGCAACCGCTTGGCGATCAGCGCCTGCCGGGCCGCCTCGCGGGCCGGGTCCTTCAGGTCGGTCATCAGCTGCTTTCCTCTTCCGCCGCGAGCAGCGCGGCGACCTCGCTGTCGGAGAGCCCGTCGAGTTCCGCGGCGATCCGCTGCTCGATCTGGGCGGCCAGGTCCGCGACCACGGGGCTGCTGAACAGCGCCCGCATGGGCAGGTCGACGTCCACCTCGGCGCGGATCCGGGCCATGGCCCGCATGCCGCGCAGCGAGTTGCCGCCGAGGGTGAAGAAGTCGTCCAGGGCGCCGACCTTCTCCACCTGGAGGATCTCGGCGTACACCTCGGCGACCAGGGACTCGGCCTCGGTGCGCGGCGCCACGTAGGCGTCCTCGGCCGGTGCGGCGGCGGCCGGTGCGGGCAGCGCGGCCCGGTCCAGCTTGCCGTTCGGCGTCAGCGGCAGCGCGTCGAGCCGGACCAGGGCCGCCGGCACCAGGTGCGCGGGCAGCTCCCGGGCCAGTTCGGCGCGGACCGAGTCCTCGTGGGCGGGGCCGACCAGGTAGCCGACCAGGGTCGGCTCGGCGCCGTCGGTGCGCACCGCCGCGGCGGCCGCCCGGACGTCCGGGTGGGCCAGCAGGGCCGCCTCGATCTCGCCCAGCTCGATCCGCATGCCGCGCACCTTGACCTGGTCGTCCCGGCGGCCCAGGTAGTCCAGGCTGCCGTCGGGCCGCCAGCGGGCCAGGTCGCCGGTGGCGTACATCCGCGCGCCGGGCGGGCCGTACGGGCAGGGCAGGAAGCGCTCGGCGGTGAGGCCGGGACGGCGGTGGTAGCCGCGGGCGAGCTGCGCGCCGGTGACGTACAGCTCGCCGACCACGCCCGGCGGCACCGGCTGGAGGGCGGCGTCGAGCAGCAGCGCCCGGGTGTTCCAGGTGGGCGTGCCGATCGGCACCGGCCCCGGCGGGACGGGCTCGCCCGGGGCGATCCGGGCGGCGACGCAGCCCACGGCGGCCTCGGTCGGGCCGTACTCGTTGACCACCGCGACGTCGGGGTGGGCGGCCCGCCAGCCGGCGAGCTGCTCGCCGGTCAGCGCCTCGCCGCCGATCACGAGGTCGGCGGTGGGCGACAGCTCGGCGTCGAGCAGGGGCAGGTGGCTCGGGGTGACCTTGAGGAAGGCCGGCCGGCCACCGGCCCGGGCGGCCGGCTCGTCGATGGCGGCGAGCCGGACGGTGCCGCCGGCGGTGAGGGTGCCGAGCAGGCCGGTGACGGTGAGGTCGAAGGAGACCGGCGAGTGCAGCAGCGCGACGCCGGCCAGCCCCGGGTAGGTGTGCCGGGCCCAGGCCAGGTAGGCGGTCACCGCCCGGTGCTCCACCACCACACCCTTCGGGCGGCCGGTGGAGCCGGACGTGTAGAGCACGTACGCCGGGTGCTCGGGGCGCAGCGGGCTCCGCCGGTCGGCGTCGGTCAGGTCGCCGTCGGGCTGGTCCGCGCCGAGTTCCCCGTCGAGCACCAGCGCGTCGCCGGGCACCAGGGCGGCGGTGTCCGGGGTGGCCACCACCAGGGCCGGCGCGGCGTCCTCCAGCAGGTAGGTGATCCGCCCGGCCGGGTAGCCGGTGTCCACCGGCACGTACGCGGCGCCGGACTTCAGCACGGCGAGCATCGCCACCACCAGCTCGCAGGAGCGGGGCAGGGCGAGCGCGACCCGGGTCTCCGGGCCGGCGCCGCGGGACACCAGCAGCCGGGCCAGCCGGTTCGCGGCGGTGTTCAGCTCGGCGTACGTCAGCGGCACGCCGTCGCAGACCAGCGCCGTGGCGTCCGGGGTGGCCGCGGCCTGCCGCTGCACCTCGTCGACCACGGTGGCCGCCGGCACCTCGTGCGCGGTGTCGTTCCAGGCGCCCAGCACCAGGTCCCGCTCGGCGTCGGTGAGCAGCGGCAGCGCGGCGACGGTGCGCTCCGGGTCGGCCACGGCGGCGGTGAGCAGCGCGACGTACCGCCGCACCACCGTCTCGGCGGTGGCCCGGTCGAACAGCGCGGTCCGGTAGACCAGCCGGCACTTTCCCGCCGTGATGTCGAAGGCCAGGTCGTCCTTCGTGGTGCCCAGCTCGACCGGGTCGAGGCCGGAGTCCGGGATGTAGTTCAGGGCGGTCTGGAAGATCGGCTGCACCGACGGGTCGCGCTGCGGGTCGACCGCCTCGACGATCTTCTGGAACGGGGTCTGCCCGTGTTCCATGGCGTCGACCAGGCCGTCCCGGACGCGGCCGAGCAGCGCGGCGAAGGACGGGTCGCCGGAGACGTCGCAGCGCAGCGCCACCGGGTTGACGAACATGCCGATGAGCGGGGCCAGCTCGGGGGTGTCGCGGCCCGCCGTGGAGACGCCGACCACCACGTCGGTGTCGCCGGAGATCCGCGACAGCAGCGCCGCGAAGCCGGCCAGCAGCACCATGTACGGCGTGGCCGCGGCGCCGGCGGCCAGCCGGCCGATCCGGTCCAGCAGCCCGTCCGGCAGGTCGAAGCGCACCTCGTCACCGGCGAAGCCGAGCTGCGCGGGGCGGGGCCGGTCCAGCGGCAGGTTCGTCACCGGCGGCGCGCCGGCCAGGTGCCCGGTCCAGAAGGCGAGCTGCCGGTCCAGTTCCGCCCCGGCGAGCTGGTCGCGCTGCCAGACCGCGAAGTCGGCGTACTGGATGGGCAGCTCGGGCACGGCGGGCTCCGGGCCGGCCTGCGCGGCCGCGCAGAACGCGGCGAGTTCGGCGTGGAACAGCACCGCCGAGAGGCTGTCGAAGACGGCGTGGTGCACCACGAAGACCAGCGCCCAGGCGTCGTCGATGCGGACCAGCCGGGCCCGCCACAGCGGCGGCGTGTCCAGCGGGATCGGGGTGCGGGCCAGCTCGGCCCGGATCTCCTCGAACGCGGCCAGCCGCTCGGACTCGGGCAGGTGGCGCAGGTCGGTGGTGGGCAACGGGACCGGCTCGTGGGCGCGGACCACCTGCACCAGCGCGCCCTCGTCCTCCCGCAGGTGGGTGCGGAGCGCCTCGTGCCGGGCCACCACCCGGTTGACCACGTCGGTGGCCGTGTCGGCGTCGACGCCGGCCGGGAAGCGCCACGGGATGGACACGTTGAACACCGGCGAGCCGGCGTCGAGCTGGTTGGCCATCCACACCCGCTCCTGGGCGAAGGAGGCCGGGAAGGTCCACTCCTGGCTCATGGTTGCCGCCTTCCGTTCGCGACTGCGGGGCTCCGCTTCGCTGCACTCCTCGCGCTCACTGACTGGCCTCGCGTACGGAGCGGGGACGCATGTCGGTCCAGACCGTGTCGATGTGGGCCAGGCACTCCTCGCGGGTGCCGGCGAAGCCGGTGTCGTGCCAGCCCGCGGGGAGGTCCCGGTCGGCCGACCAGATCGAGTACTGCTCCTCGTCGTTGCGGACGACCAGGAATCGGGGTTCGGCCATCTCAGTTCGCTCCAGGGGTGTCGGGGGTGTGCGGCTCGGCCATCGCCACGGCGATCTTGCGGGGGCCGGTGAACGGCTCCCGGCCGTGCGCGGCGGTCATGTTGTCCACCACCAGCACGTCGTCACGCTGGTAGTCGAAGCGGACCGTGGCCGCCCGGTAGGCGGCGCGCAGGTGATCCATGACGTCGGCGGGGATCTCGCCGCCGTCGCCGTAGTAGGTGTTCGACGGCAGCCCGTCGGCGCCGAACATGGCCAGCAGCCCGTCCTGGTAGTCCGCCGGCAGGGTGCTCACGTGGAAGAAGGTGGCGTGGTTGAACCAGCGCGGGGTGTCCGAGCCGGGCCGGTGGTGCACCACGTCCCGCACTGCCCGGGTGCGCAGGCCGTCCTTGCCGACCCACTCCACGGTGATCCCGTTGGCCGCCGCGTACGCCTCGACCTCGGCCCGGTTCTCGGTGTTGAACACCTCCTGCCAGCGGGTGCCGAAGTCGCCGTGGAAGTTGCGCACCAGCATCCAGCGCCGGCGGACGAACTCCTCGCGCACCGCCGGGTCGATCAGCTCGTACACCCGGCGGACGTCGGCCAGCGGGGTGGCGCCCTGGGTCTCCGGCGCCGTGATGCAGTAGAAGAACAGGGTCAGCGGCCAGCGCGCCTGGTACGAGTTCTCGTTGTGCAGGAAGATCTCCTCGTCCGGCGGGTAGTCGGTCGAGGTGTACACCCGGCCCTTGATGGAGTGCCGGGGCGAGGAACGCTCGGTGTAGGTCAGCGGTTCGCCGGACAGGGCGCGGACCACCCCGTCGAAGCCGTCCACCCCGCCGACGTCGAAGCCGCGGAACAGCAGCCCGCCGTGCTCGACGAGGGTGGCGCGCAGTTCGGCGCGCCGGACCCCGATGAGGTCGGTCAGCGCCCGGCCGTCGTTCTCGACGACCACCGGAAGCGTGGCGATCGTGTCGCTCATGATGCGGTGTCTCCTGTTCTTCGTGGTCAGGCGCGGGGCAGCCGCGGGATGGCCGGGATCGCCGCCGGCGCGGCCGGTTCGTCGGTGGGCTGGTCGGCCCGCAGCTCCTCGATCCGGGCGGCCAGCCCGGCGACCGTGGGGGTCTCGAAGAGGCTGCGCATGGGCAGCCGCACCCCGGTGGCCTTGCGCATCGCGGCGATCAGCTGCACCGCGACCAGCGAGTTGCCGCCAAGGGCGAAGAAGTCGTCGTCCACGCCGACCTCGGTCACGCCGAGGCCGTCGCGCCACACCTGGGCGATGGTCTTCTCCAGCTCGGTGGAGGGGGCGGCCGAGCCGCCGCCCGCGCCGGTCGCCGCGGCGGCCGGGGCGTCGGTCTCCGCCTCCAGGCTGTCCGTGGTCACCCGGGCCGAGCGCCGCCGGATGTCGGCGACGGTGCGGGTGGTGATGACCACCTGCGCGCCCAGGCCGGCGGTGAGGCTGCGCCGGAACGCCTCCGCCCCGTCGACCGGCCGGATGTCCTCGGTGACCGGCGCCGGCGCGGCCTCGGCGGCGGCCGGGGTGTCGGCCAGGCCGCCGGTGACCGCGCCCTGGTCCACCTTGCGCAGCACGAAGTCGCTGATGGCGACCAGTTCCCGGCCGTCGGTGTCGCGCAGCGACAGGTCGGCCGCCACGACCTCCTCGGTGGCGCTGGGCCGGTGCCGCAGGTGGCTGTGGAAGCTCGCCGGCAGCGACCCCCGCACCACGATCCGGCCGTACGACAGCGGCAGGTAGGTGCCGGAGCCCTGGCCGCGGCCGAACGCGGTGGCCACGTCCAGCAGCGCCGGGTGCAGCCCCCACGACGGCAGGTCGCCGAGCGCGGCGGCGGGCGCCTCGACCCGGGCCAGCTCCTCCCCGTCCGCCAGGTGGTGCTCGGCCAGCGCGGCCCAGCGCGGCCCGAAGGTGAGCATGCTGGTGCGGCCCCGGCCGAACGAGGCGTCGTCGTCGACCCGGCGCCCCGCGACGGCGGCCGTGCCGGCCGGCGGGGCGGCCTCGGTGGTCCAGCCCGCGGCGCCGCGCACGTGGGTGCGGAGCTGACCGGCGGCCAGGCTGGCCACCGTGAAGTCCACCCCGTCCTCGGCCGGGGTCAGCTCGACCCGGTACTGGGCGACCGTGCCGTCCGGCACCGAGAACGGCTCCAGGAAGACCACGTCGCGCAGCTCCACGGCGGCGTCCGGCCCGGGCGCGGGCAGCGCGGCGGTCACCGCGGCCCGCACCGACTCCAGGTGGGCGGTGCCCGGCACCACCGGCACCCCGCCGATCCGGTGCTCGTCGAGCAGCCAGTGGGTGGCGGCGGAGACCAGGCCGTGCAGCACGGTGCCCTCCGGGCCGGCCACCTTCGTGGTGAGCACCGGGTGATCCACCGGGCTGGTGACGGCGTCCCGCCCGGCGGCCCGGAAGGCGGCCGGCGCGTTGGTCTCCACGGCCATGCCGACCTCGGCCCAGCCGCCCCAGTTCTGCGACACCACGGGGGCGCGGAAGCCGGCGCCGGAGCGCGCCCAGGCGTCCAGGAAGTTGTTCGCCGCGCAGTAGTCGACCTGGCCGAAGCCGCCGATCACCGCGGTGATCGAGGAGCAGAGGGCCACGAAGTCCAGCGGCAGGTCGCCGAAGACCTGGGCCAGGGCGAGGGTGCCGGCGAGCTTCGGGGCCAGCACCCGCTCGGCCTCGGCCCGCTCCTTGATCTCCGCCATGCCGCCGCCGGGCAGGCCGGCGGCGTGCACGATGCCGTCCAGCCCGCCGAACCGGGAGACCGCCGCCTCGCGTACGCGGCGGAGGTCGTCCGGGTCGGTGACGTCGGCGGCGAGCACCAGCACCTCGGCACCGGCCGCCTCCATCCGGCGGATCGCCGCGATGGCCCGACCGGCCCGGTCCGCGCCGCCGTGCACCGCCAGGTGCTCGTCCCAGCCGTCCCGCTCGGGCAGGCCGGAGCGGGCCAGCAGCACCAGCTTGGCGCGGGCCCGGCGGGCGAAGTCCTCGGCCAGGGTGACGCCGATGCCGCCGAGACCGCCGGTGATCAGGTAGCGGCCCGCCTCGCGCAGCACGCCCGGCTCGCCCTCGGCGTCCACGGTGACCTGCTCGTAGCCGGCCACCCAGCGCCGGTCGCGGCGCAGCGCCACCTCCGGGTGCTCCGGGTCGACCGGGGCGCGCAGCTCGGCTGCGAGCGCGGCGACCCCGCGCGCCGCGGCGTCCGCGTCGACCAACCGGACGGTGAGCCCGGGCAGCTCGACCGGGAGCACCCGGGCCAGGCCGGCCAGGGTGGCGTGCTCCGGCCGGACCAGGTCGTCGCCGCGGACGTCGCCGGTGCCGGCGGTGACCAGGTCGAGGCGGATGCCCTCCTCGTCGGCGGTCAGCCCGGCGCCGGCGAGCGCCTGCACCAGGTGCAGCGCGCTGAAGAAACCCCGGTCCTGGGCGGCCCAGGCGGCGGCGATGTCCGTGCCGGCCGGCTCCCCGTCGAGGGCGTACGCGTGCACGATCCGGCGGGGCAGGTCGGCGCCGAGCGCGGCGACCAGGGCCTCGTGGTCCTCGCGGACACCGGGGCGCAGGCGGAAGCCGGCGCCGGTGGCGGCGAAGGCGGTGCCGGCGCGTACCTCGACCGGGTCGTCGCCGGCGGCCCGCAGCGCGGCGACGAGCGCCTCGCCGCGCGGGCCGTCGGCCAGCACCAGGCACCGGCCCAGCGGGACGACGGTCCGCGCCGGGGCGGCCTGCCGCCACACCGGCACCGCGAACCACTCCGGCAGCGGCCGGGGCCCGGTCTCGACCGGCGCCGCCGCCTGCTCCACCGGGTCCGGCTCGACCCAGTAGCGGCGCCGTTCGAAGGGGTACGTGGGCAGCGGCACCCGCCGGGCGTCGGGGTCGACGGCCAGGGTGACCGGCACCCCGGCGCACCAGAGCGCCCCGGCGCTGCCGAGCAGGGTGGCCAGGTCGCCGGCCGGTTCGCCCGGGCCGGGCAGGCTGCCCAGCGGGGTCAGCTTCCGCTGCGCCTCGGACGCCTTGGCGACCTGCATCCGGGCCAGGTTGGCGAGCTGGCGGCCCGGGCCGCACTCGACGAGCGCCCAGGTGCCCTCGGCGAGCAGCGTGGCCACGCAGGCGCCGAAGCGGACCGGCCGGCGCAGGTGCGCGGCCCAGTACGCCGGGTCGGTGGCCTCCGCCTCGGTGATCCAGGTGCCGGTCACGTTGGACAGGAACGGCACGGCCGGCGGGCGCAGCGGCACGCTCGCCATCAGCGCGGTGAACTCGTCGAGGATCGGGTCCATCATCGGCGAGTGGAAGGCGTGCGAGGTGCGCAGCAGCTTGGACTTGTTCTTGCCGCCCAGGCTCGCCGCGAACTCCTCGACCAGCGCGGTCTCGCCGGCCACCACGCAGGTGCCCGGGCCGTTGACGGTGGCCACCGAGAGCCCGGCGGGCAGCCGGTCGGCGACGGCCGACTCGTCCAGCGTCACGGCGAGCATCGAGCCGGCCGGCAGTGAGTGCATGAGCCGGCCCCGGGCGGCGACCACCCGCAGCGCGTCGGGGAGCGTGAGCACGCCGGCCACGGTGGCGGCGACGTACTCGCCGATGGAGTGGCCGAGCATCGCGGCCGGGGCGACCCCGGCGCGCTGCCAGGCGGTGGCGAGGGCGTACTCGACGGTGAACAGGGCGGGCTGGGTGTAGCGGGTCTGGGTGAGCTTCTCCCCCGCCTCCGGGTCGCGGCCGAGGATCAGGTCCCGGATGTCCAGGCCCAGCTCGGGGCGGAGCAGTTCGGCGCACTCGTCCACGGTGGCCGCGAAGGCCGGGTCCTCGGCGTAGAGCTCGGCGCCCATGCCGGCGTACTGGGAGCCCTGGCCGCTGAACAGGAAGGCCACCCGCGGGGCGGGACCGTCGACGGCGCCCCGGTGCCCCTTGCGCCTGTCCCGCAGGGCGGCCGCGACCGTCGGCAGGTCGGTGGCGACCACGGCGGCGCGGTGCGCGTACTGCTGGCGGCCGACCCGGAGGGTGTGCGCGACGTCGGCGAGCAGTCCCGCGCCGCCTCCGGCGGCGCCACACAGTGCGGCGCCGCCTCCGCTGCCATTTTCCAGGTGGTCGGCCAGCCGCTTGACCGCGGCGTCCAGGGCGGTCGGGGTCTTCGCCGAGACCTGGAGCAGGTGCGCCGGGCGGACCCGCCGCTCGGTCCGGTACGCCGCCGGCGCCTCCTCCAGCACCACGTGCGCGTTGGTGCCGCCGATGCCGAACGAGCTGACCCCGGCCCGCCGCGGCCCGCCGTCGGTGTCCCACTTGGTCAGCGTGTTCGCCACGTAGAACGGGGTGTCGGCGAAGTCGATGGCCGGGTTCGCGGTCTCGTAGTTGACGGTCGGCGGGATGAGGCCGTGCTCCATGGCGAGCACCGTCTTGATCACGCTGACGATGCCGGAGGGCTGGCTGAGGTGGCCGATGTTGGACTTCACCGAGCCGATGCCGCACCAGCCCCGGTCGTCGGTGTCCTTCGTGTACACCGCGGAGAGGGCGGCGACCTCGATGGGGTCGCCCAGCGCCGTGCCCGTGCCGTGCGCCTCGACGTAGCTGATGGTGCGCGGGTCGACGCCGGCCAGGCCGACCGCCTGGGCGACCGCCTCCATCTGCCCGTCGATGCTGGGGGCGGTGAAGCCGACCTTGCCGGCGCCGTCGTTGTTGATGGCGTTGCCGAGCACCACGGCGCGGATGGCGTCGCCGTCGGCGATCGCGTCGGAGAGGCGCTTGAGCAGGGTCACCCCGACGCCGCTGCCCCAGACCGTGCCGTTGGCGCCGGCGTCGAACGGGCGGCACCGCCCGTCCGGCGAGGTGAAGCCGTCCATGCCGAGGTAGCCGACGTGCGGCAGCTCGATGTTCACGCCACCGGCCAGGGCCATGTCGCACTCGCCGTTGCGCAGCGCCTCGCAGGCCAGGTGGAACGCCACCAGCGAGGTGGAGCAGGCGGTGTGCACGGTGAGGCTGGGCCCGCGCAGGTCGAGCCGGTAGGAGACGTTGGTGGTCACGTAGTTCGGCGAGTTGCCGGTGGCCAGGGAGACCGCGCCGTGCGGGCTGCCGCCGACCCGCTTGTTGCGCAGCACGTTGCGGTGCAGGTACGTGTTGCCGCCGGTGCCGGCGTAGACGCCGACCGCGCCGTCGTAGCGGGCCGGGTCGTAGCCGGCGTCCTGGAGCGCGGTGTAGCAGCTCTCCAGGAAGAGGCGGTGCTGCGGATCGGTGATCTCGGCCTCGCGGGCGGTCATCCCGAACAGGCCGGCGTCGAACTCGTCGTAGCCGTCGACCAGCGGGGCCCGGCTCACCCAGCTCGGGTCGTCGACCTCCTCGGGGGTGGCGCCACGGGCGAGCTGCTCCTCGCGGGTCAGCTCGGTCACCGACTCGACGCCGTCGATCAGGTTCTGCCAGAACTCGTCGACGTCGGCCGCGCCGGGCAGGCGGGCGGCGAGCCCGACGATCGCGATGGGTTCGATGCCGTCGTCGGTGGAGGGAAAGTCGTTCTGCATCGGGGTTGTCCTTAGCTCACGCGGTACGTCGGGGAGGGGTTGCGGCGTCATGGCTGGTTCGGTCGTCGGGGTGGGGTACGGCGGGCGCGCCCCCGCCGGGCGGCGGCCCGCAGCGCGGCGCGGGCCAGTTCCGGCCGGTCGGCGGCGCCGTCGAGGCTGGCGGCGAGGGCCCGCACGGTCGGGTGGCGGAACAGGTCGAGCATGGTGAGGGAGCGGCCGGTGGCCTCGGTGAGCCGGGCGTGCACCGCGGCGAGCGCCATCGAGTGGCCGCCGATGTCGAAGAAGTTGTCGGCGACACCGACCCGGTCCCGGCCGAGCACCTCCCGCCAGATGCCGGCGATCAGCTCCTCGGTGGCGGTGAGCGCGTCCGGCCCGGTGGGCAGCGCGGCCCGGGCCGGCTCGGCGGCGGCCACGGTCATGGCGCCCAGCGCCGGCACCCGTACCGCCGGCCGGGGCAGCTCGGGGGCGACCTGCTCGGCGGGGGCGTCCGGGTCGGCCGCGAGGGCGCCGACCAGGGCGGCCAGGTCGGCCAGGAGCGCCTCGATCCGGTCCGCGTCGAACAGGTCCGGGTTGTGCACCACCTCGACGCCGGCCCGGCCGTCCCGTTCCACCACGTAGACGGTGATGTCGAAGGGCGAACCGGGCTTCGGCACGGGCACCGGCTCGACGGCCAGGCCGGTCAGCGCCAGCCGGGGCGGGACGAAGTTGAGCACGTTGAACAGCACCTGCACGAGCGGGGCGCGGGAGGTGTCCCGGCCGACGCCGAGCGCCTCGACGATCCGTTCCAGCGGGGCGCCGGGGTGCTCGGTGACCGCGTGCAGCTCGGCGGCGCACCGGTCGACCAGCGCGGCGAAGGTCGCCCCGCCGGTGCGGACCCGCACCGGCACGGTGTCGATGAAGAAGCCGATGACGTCGTCGAAGGCGGCCAGCCGCCGGTCGGCGACGATCGCGCCGAGCACGTGGTCGTCGCCGCCGGTGAGCCGGCGCAGCAGCTCGCCGAAGCCGGCCAGCAGCACGGCCGCCACGGTGGTGCCACGCCGGGCGGCCAGCTCGCGCACGGCCCGGTCGGCCGCCTCGGTGAGCCGCACCGCGGCCTCGACGCCGGCGTAGGTCTGCACGGCCGGGCGGGGCCGGTCCCGGGGCAGGTCCAGCACGGTCGGCGCGCCGGCCAGGTGGTCGGTCCACCAGGCCAGGTCGTCGGCGCCCCGGCGACGGTCCCGCTCGGCCCGCCAGACCGCGTAGTCGGCGTAGCCGGCGGGCAGCGGCGGCCGGGCCGGCGGCTCACCGGCGACCGCCCGGGCGTACGCGCCGGCCAGCTCGTCGTAGAGCAGCGCCTCGGACCAGCCGTCGAAGACCGCGTGGTGCACGGTGAGGGCGAGCACGTGGGTGTCGGCGGCCAGCCGGTAGACGGTCACCTGCCAGGGCGGCCCGGTGGCCAGGTCGAAGGAGTGCCCGGCGCCGGCCGCGAGCATGCCGGCCAGCTCCGCCTCGGCGTCAGCGGCGCCGGTCAGGTCGACCACCGGCACGGCCACGTCGGTCGGTTCCTCGCGGACCGCGTACGGCACCCCGCCGGTCTGCGGGATCCGCCAGCGCAGCACGTCGTGCCGCTCGGCCACGGCGCGCAGCGCGGCGCCCAGCGCGGCGGTGTCCAGCGGCCCGTGGAGCCGGTGCGCCACGGCGATGTTGTAGGGGGCGCTGGACGGGGCGAGCTGGTCCATGAACCAGAGTCGCCGCTGCGGCGGGGAGAGCGTGGGCGGGTTGCCGGTGGTCAGCCCGTCGCCGTCGGCGGGGGCGGCGGCGCGTACCCGGTCGACCAGCGCGGCGAACGTGCGGTCGGTGAACAGCACCCGGGTGTCGACCCGCCGGCCCAGCTCGGCGCGGAGCGCGGCGACCAGCCGCATGGCCGCGATGGAGTTGCCGCCGGCGGCCAGGAAGTCGCTGTCCGGGCCGGGGACGGCGCCGAGCAGCCGGGTCCAGAGCCGCCGGACCGCCGCCTCGACCGGGTCGCCGGCGTCGACCTCGTCCCCCGCTTGCGGGGCGGCCGCGGCGAGTGCGCGCAGCGCCGGACGGTCCAGCTTGCCGCTGGTCGGGCTGACGGGCAGCGCGGCCAGCCGCACCGTCCGGGCCGGCAGCATCGCGGCGGTCAGCCGGGGCCCGGCGTACGCCCGCAGCGTCTCGTCGTCGGGCGCGTCGGCGGGGGTGAGGAAGGCGACCAGCTCGGTGCCGGCCGGCCCGGTCACGGCCTCCACGGCGACCCGGTCGACGCCGGGGTGCCCGGCCAGCACGGCCTCGACCTCGCCCAGCTCGATGCGCTGGCCGCGCACCTTGACCTGCCGGTCGGCCCGGCCCAGGTAGACGATCCGGCCGTCGGGCGCCTGACGGACCAGGTCGCCGGTGCGGTACAGCCGCTCGCCGGGCCGGTCGCCGATCGGGTCGGGGACGAACCGTTCGGCGGTCAGCCCGGGCCGGTTGAGGTAGCCGTCGGCCAGCCCGGGGCCGCCGATGAGCAGCTCCCCGGTCTCCCCCGGCGGCACCGGGCGCAGCTCGGCGTCCACCACGTACGCCCGGTGGTTGGGCAGGGGGCGGCCGATCGGCACCGGGTCGGTGTCGGCGGCGGTGAGGTCGCCGCTGACCGCCAGCACGGTGGTCTCGGTGGGGCCGTAGCCGTTGAGGAAGCGCCGGCCGGGGGCCCAGCGGGCGACCAGTTCGGCGGGGACCGCCTCGCCCCCGCAGAGCAGCACCCGCCAGGACGGCAGCTCCGCCGGGTCGAGCAGGGCGAGCACTGTGGGGGTGATGAAGCCCCAGGTCACCTCGTGCGCGGCGACGAACCGGGCCAGCCGGACGGGGTCGGCCCGGTCGTCGGCGCCGAGCAGTTGCACCGCGCCGCCCAGCAGCAGCGGCACGAACAGGTCCATGGTGGCCGCGTCGAAGCCGAGCGAGGCGATGCCGAGGCTGCGCACCGAGGCGTCGGCGCCGGTCAGCGCGGTGACGCCGGTGACGAACTCGACGGCGTTGCGGTGGGTGGTGAGCACGCCCTTGGGCCGGCCCGTGGAGCCGGAGGTGAACAGCACGTGCGCCGGGTCGCCGGGGCGGGCCGCGCAGGGGACCAGGGGGGCCGGGCCGGGCAGCCCGACCGTCTCGACGCCGGGTTCGTCGCCGAACTCGGCCGCCGCGGCGTCACCGGCCACCACCCGGATCCCGGCGTCGCGGGCGATCTCGCGCAGCCGCTCGCGGGGGCCGCCCGGCTCCAGCGGCACGTACGCGGCGCCGGCCAGCAGCACGCCGAGCACGGTGACCACCAGGTCGGGGGTGCGCGCCCCGCAGACCCCGACGCGGTCGCCGGGGCCGGTCCCGCGCTCGCGCAGCGCGGCGGCGAGTCCGGCGGCCCGGTCGACGAGCTGCCGGTAGGTCAGCCGGGTGTCCCACTGGCGTACCGCCACCGCGTCGGGGGTGCGGGCGGCCTGCGCGGCGATCAGGTCGGCCAGGGTCGCGTCGGGCCAGGGCAGGTCCGCCCCGTACGCGGCGCTGGCGGTCATCAGGTCGCTCACCCGTGGTCTCCCCGGTGCTCGGTCGGGTCGGTGATCTGGAGGCGCAGTTCGCTGACGTAGCCGCGGCCCTGCGCGTCGGTGACCCAGGACCGGTCGGGCGCGGGCAGCAGCTCGGAGACCACGATGGGCACGTCCGGGCTGGTCCGGTGGGCGGCGTCCACCATGGCGCAGAGCGACTGCGCGTAGAGCGGGCCGGTCAGGTCGACGTAGCAGGGCTTGATCTCGATGCCCACCTTGACGAACACCCGCTCGGGCAGCCCGGCGGCCGCCCGCCAGCGGCGGACGGCGAGGTAGCGGGCCGTCTCGTCGGTGTGCCCGGCCAGGCCGCAGCCGCCCGCCGTGCTCCGCCAGGTGCGGCGGGCCACCACCAGCCGGTCGATGGTGATCCGGGGCGTGTGCGGGGCCGGGTCGAGCAGCTTGAAGGCGTCGATGAGCAGCGAGTCGAGCAGGCTGGCGAAGACCTCCATGAGCGACCAGCGCCCGCCGTCGGGGAAGACCGCGACGAGCTGGCCGGCGACGACCTCCACGGTGACCGCGGTGGCCGGCACCAGCTGGTCCGGGTCCGCGCCGTGGGCGCTGTCGATGCCGAGCTGGCGGTCCGCGGGCCCGGTCAGCCCGTACGTGGTGCGGGTGGTCCGGCGCGGGTAGCTGTCCGGCCACAGCAGCCGCAGCCGGGCGGGGCCGAGGTCGGCGTCGCCGGCGGCCCGCAGCGCGGCCGGGTCGTGGTGGAACGGGGCGAACACGGCGCTGTCGTAGGCGACGTGGGCCGGGTGCAGCTCGCCGAGCACGAGCAGGAACTCGCCAAGCCGGATCGCCTCCGGTGAGGCGGCGCTCAGCTGGACGTCCGGGTTGTGCAGCCGGGCCGACGGCCAGCCGGGGCGATCGGCGGGAAAGAGCTGCCGGACCCGCTCGGCCAGGTCGTCGGCGCGCAGCAGCAGCTCCGCCTGGTCGGGGGGCAGGTCGCGCAGGCCGAACAGCTCCGCCCACCGCTCGGTCAGGGCGGCGCCGGCCCGGCCGATGGGGCCGTCGGGTGAGACAAGCGCGCCCTGGGCCAGCGACCAGAGGTCGGCCAGCCGCACCGGGCCGTCGGCGGCCAGCTCGTCGTGCAGCTCGGCGAAGAGCTCGGCGCACCGGGTGGCGACCTCCCCGGTGAACCACCGGGCGGTCCGCAGCACCAGCGCCAGCGGGCCGGCCAGCGCGTCCAGGACGGCCGAGCCGACCGTGAACTCCAGGTCCCGGGCGGTCTCCTCGTAGCAGACGGTGCGGCCCACGTACATCTGGCCGCTCTGCCGGGTGGCCGGCCGGCCGGTCACCGCCGTGAACTCGGTGTTCAGGGCGGCCAGGGCGGCGCCGAGCCGGTCCGGGTCGCCGGCGGCGGCGGCCACCGCGTCCCGGGCCGCGCGGAGCCGGTCGAAGCCGGCCGCCACCTCGGCCCGGACGCCCTCGTCACCGATGAGCCCGATCCGCTCGACGAGGACCCGCTCGGCGTCGGGGCTGACCGGCAGGTTGGCGCCCCAGATGAGCTGGCCGCGGTCGACCCACCGGTCGAGCAGCAGGTAGACGTCGTCGACGCCGTGCACCTCGCCGTCGGCGTGCATCCGCTCCGCCAGGTCGATGGCGGGCGTCCGCCCGTCGCAGGCGGCGAGCAGCCGGGCCTCGGTCGGGGTCAGCGCGATCGGCGGGTGCAGCGGCCAGCGCAGCCGGCGCCCCTCGACGGTCAGGTGCGGTTGCAGCGCGGGCGCCCACCAGCGGCGCACCGCCAGGTCGTCACCCAGCCGGTCGGCGTACGCGATGAGCGCCCACGCCTCGAAGAACACCTGCCGCCGGTGGACCAGCGACGGGCCCGGCGACAGCCGGACACCCGGCTCCGCCGGATCGAAGGTCCCCCAGCAGACCGGCCCGAAGAAGCCGATGGTCTCCGCCTTGCCGCAGTAGCGCTGCCAGTAGCGCAGCAGGCTCAGTTCCCGCTTGCGCCGGCGGACGTTGCGCACCTCGGGATCGGTGCGCAGCAGGCCGTCGAGCGCCACGAGCATGTCCGGGTTCTGCCAGGTGACCGCCTCGCGCAGCAGCGGGTCGGCGGCGAGCTCGTTCACCACGGCGGACGACTCGGCGAACGCCTCGCGCAGCACCTTGTCGAGCAGTTCCGGGACGCTCGCGCCGGTGAGCACCGCGTCGGCGACGGCGGCGGCCTCCGGCGCGGCGAACCGGTCGAGGCCCGCCGCCGGGAACCCGGCGGTGCGCAACACCACCTCCCGCCAGACCGACCAGCCGGTCTCCCCGAGTGGCAGCAGGTGGCTCATCGGTGCTCCGTTCCCCGGGTGTCCACGAGGTGCAGGCGCAGCTCGCTGAAGTAGCGGCGGCCCGCGCCGTCGGGCACCCACGCCTGGTCGGTGGTGGGCAGCATCTCGCTGACGGTGAGCGAGACGCCCTCGCCGCCGTCGAGCCGGGCGGCCCGGACCATGGCGCAGAACATGTTGGCGAAGGCCGGGCTGGCCAGGTCCACGAAGCACGGCTTGGTCTCGGTGCCGAGCTTCACGTAGACCTGCTCGGGCAGGCCCAGCCGGCGCCGCCAGTCGCGGACGGCCAGGAAGCGGCGCCGCTCGCCGGTGGCCGTGGCCAGGCCGCTCTCCCCCACCGTGGTCCGCCAGGTCTGCCGCGCCACCACCAGCCGATCGAGCGTGATCCGGGGCGTGTACGGCGCGGCGGCGACCAGCTTGAAGCCGTCCACCGCGTGCGCGCTCAGCAGCTCCGCGAAGACCTCGGTGAGGGGCCAACGCTGCCCGTCGGAGGCGGTGGCCACGAGCCGGCCGTCGACCTCGGTGACGGTGAGGTCCACGGTGGGCAGCACCCGGGCCGGCTCCGCGCCCGGCGCGTCCTGGAAGGCCAGGTGCCGGTCCGTGGGCCCGGTCAGCGACTCGGCGGTACGGCTGGTCCGGCGCGGCCATTCGGCCGGGAAGAGCAGCCGGACCCGCCGCTCGCCCATGTCCTCGGCCAGCGCGGCGCGCAGCCGCTCCACCTCGGGGTGGGAGGGGGTGAAGACCGCGCAGTCGAACGAGGACCAGGCGGCGTGCAGCTCGCCGAGCACGACGGTGTACTCACCCCGGGCCAGCGCCGCCGCGTCGGTGGCGCAGATCTGCAGGTCGGGGCTGTGCATCACGGCGTTGGACCAGGTCGGCCGGGCGCCGGGGAAGGCCCCGTCGACCCGGTCGGACAGGTCGGCCGCCCGCAGCCGTACGTCGGTGGTGCCGGGCGGCAGCGCGTCCAGCCCGAACAGCCCGGCCCAGCGGGCGGCGAAGTCGGCCGCGACCGCGTCGACCGGACGCTCGCCCCCGCCCCAGAACAGGCCCTGGGCCAGGAACCACAGGTCCGCCAGGGCCACCGGGCCGGCGCCGGCCTCGGCGCGCAGCTCCTCGTAGAGCCCGCGGAACACCTCGTCGTACGCCTCGGCCAGGGCGTTGCCCAGCCATCGGGCGGCCCGCAGCAGCACGTCCAGCGGGGCGGCCAGCTCGGCCAGCAGCGGCGCGCCGAAGACCACGTCCAGGTCGCGGGCGCTGTCCTCGTAGCAGATGGTGCGGCCGGCGTACATCTGGCCGGCGCGGCGCACGGCGGGGACGCCGGTCAGCTCGGTGAAGGTGGCGTCGAGGGCGTCCAGGGCGGCTCGCAGCCGCAACGGGTCGCCGGCCGACTCGGCCACCGCGTCCCGGGCGGCGCGCAGCCGGTCGAACCCGCCCCGGGCGGCGCTCCGGGCGGCCTCGTCGCCGATCGCCTCGATCCGGTCGGCCAGCACCGCCTCGGCGTCGGGGCTGACCGGCAGCGCGGCGTCCCAGCTGACCAGTTCCCGCTCGACCAGCCGGTCGAGCAGGGCGTACCCGTCCTCGGGGCGGCGCAGCCCGATGGCCGGGTCGGCCACCAGGTCGGCGGCGCAGCGGCGGCCGTCGGCGGCGGCCAGCAGCGCCGCCTCCACCGGGTTCAGCGTGAGCGGGGGCCGGCCGGGGCGCAGCACGGTCCGGTCCCGGACCGCGAGGTGCGGGCGCAGCACCGGCGGCCACCACCGGCGGACGGTCAGGTCGGCGCCGACCCGCTGGGCGTACGCCGTGAGCGCCCAGGACTCGAACCAGACCCAGCGCCGGCGGGTGAGCCGCTCGCCGGGGCGGATCCGGACGGTCTCCGGCTGGGCGGGGTCGACGGTCACCCAGCAGCTCGGGCCGAAGAAGCCGACCGTCTCGTTCTTGCCGCAGTAGCGCTGCCAGTACTTGAGCAGCGCCCGCTCCCGGTCCCGCCGACGCACGTTGCGGGCCGCGTCGGCCCCGCCGCGGGCCAGCCCGTCCAACGCGACCAGGGCGCCCCGGTTCTGCCAGGTGACCGCCTCGCGCAGCAGCGGGTCGGCGGCCAGCTCGCTCAGCCGCTCGGCGGCGCCGCGGACCGCCTCGTCGAACTCCTTGTCGAACCGGTCCTCGCCGGCGCCGGTGGCCAGCAGCTCGTCGGCCGCCGCGGCGGCCCGGGGCGCGGTGAACAGGTCCAGGCCGTCGGCCGGGAAACCGGTGGTCCGCAGGATGGCGTCGCGCCACACCGACCAGGCGGTGTCGCCGAGCGGCACCCGGTGCGCGCCGCCTGCGGTCCCGCCACCGGCGGCGCGCACCGAAAAACTGTGCGCGACCGACCCGTCGACGGGGGCGGTCCCGCGACCGGCGGCGCGCACCGGGAAACTGTGCGCGACCGACCCGTCGACGGGGGCGGTCCCGCCACCGGCGGCGCGCACCGGGAGACTCTGCGCGACCGGGCCGCCGGCGCCGGTGGTCTCGGCCTCGGTGCTCCTCGCGCCGAGCGCCCCGGTCAGGTCGGCGCGGACGAGGGCGAGCAGTTCGGGGAGCTGGTCGTGCAGGAAGAAGTGGCCGCCGGCCAGCTCGTGCAGGGTGAACCCGGCGGCGGTGTGTTCGGCCCAGGCGGCGTTCTGCTCGCGGGTCACCGCCCGGTCGTCCCGGCCGCTGAACGCGACGATGGGCACCGGCAGCGGCTCGCCGGACACGTACCGGTAGCCGTCCACCCGACCGAAGTCGGCCCGCAGCAGCGGCAGCAGCAGCTCCACCAGCTCCGGGTGCGCGAACAGCTCGGCGGGGAGGCCGCCGCCGTCGGCGAGGCGGCGCAGCAGCTCCTCGTCGTCGGCGCGGGACAGCCCGTCGAACAGGCCGGGCGCGGCGACGTGCGGGGCGCGGGCGCCGCCGACGTAGAGCCGCAGCGGCAGCGGGCGGCCGGTCCGGCGCAGCTCGCGGACCACCTCGAAGCCGAGCCGGCCGCCCATCGAGTGGCCGTAGAGGGCGTAGGGGCGGTCGGCCCGGGCGGCGATCGCCTCGGCCACCTCGGCGACGTCGAAGCGCGGATCCTCGTTGATCCGGTTCTCCCGGCCGGGCAGCTGCACCGGGAGCACCTCGACGTCCGGACCGATCCCCTCCTGCCAGCGCCGGAACGCGCTCGCGCCGGCGCCGGCGTAGGGCAGGCAGAACAACCGCACCGGAGCCTGGGGTCGGCTTCCGGCGGAGACGAACCAGTTCACCGCGGACCTTTCTGCACGGGGTCGATCCAGTACCGCTGGCGCTGGAACGGGTAGGTGGGCAGGCCGGTGCGCCGGACCATGCCCTCGGGGTGCAGGGCGTCCCAGTCGACGTCCCGCCCGGCGACCCAGTCGGCCGCCAGCTCGCGCAGCGGGCCACCCTCGCCCGCGACCCGGGCGTCGGTGTCGAGCAGCGCGTCCAGGCCGGCCAGCGCGCCGGGCAGGTCCGCGGCGACCACCGCGGCCCGGTGGGCGAAGGCCCGCCGGCCGAGCGCCAGCGTGGCGGCCACCTCGGGCAGCGCCGGGGCGTCGCCGCCGAGGTGGGCCCGCAGCCGGGCCAGCGCGGCCCGCAGCGCCGCCGGGGTACGCGCCGACACCGGCAGCAGCCACGGCCCGTCACCGGGCGGGTCGGCCGGGTCGGCCGGCGGCGGCTGCTCCACCACGACGTGCGCGTTGGTGCCGCCGAGGCCGAAGGCGCTGACCCCGGCCACCCGGCGCGGCCCCTCGGGCCAGTCCCGCGCCTTGGTGGGCACGTAGAACGGGCCGGCCGACAGGTCGATCTCCGGGTGCGGGCGGGTGAAGTGCAGGTTCGGCGGGATCACCCCGTGCCGCACGGCGAGCACCGCCTTGATCAGCCCGGCGATGCCGGCGGCGGCGTCGAGGTGGCCGATGTTGGTCTTCACCGAGCCGAGCGCACAGGTCTCGGCGGGCGCGGCGCCCGCGTACACCTCGTGCAGCGCCGCGACCTCGATGGCGTCGCCGAGCGGCGTGCCGCTGCCGTGCCCCTCGACCAGGCCGACCTCGCCGGGGGCGACCTCGGCGGTGGCCAGCGCGTTGGCCACGGCGGCGGCCTGGCCGGCCGGCCCGGGCACGGCGAAGCCCGCCCGGTCGGCGCCGTCGTTGGTGACCGCCCAGCCGGGCAGGACGGCGTAGATCCGGTCGCCGTCGGCCTGCGCGTCGGCGAGCCGGCGCAGCGCGAGCACCCCGACCCCGGAGCCGAAGCCGGAGCCGTTGGCGCCCTCGTCGAAGGCGCGGCACCGCCCGTCCGGGGAGGCCAGCCCGCCGAGGGTGTGCCGGTGCCGGGGCCAGGTGACGGTCACCCCGCCGGCCAGCGCGAGGTCGCACTGGTAGTCGGCGAGGCTCTGCGCGGCGAGGCAGACCGCGACCAGCGAGCTGGAGCAGGCGGACTGCACGGCCAGGGCCGGCCCGGTGAGCCCGAACCGGTAGGCGACCTGACCGGGCAGGTGGTCGGTGAACTGCCGGCCGATCAGCCGGGCCTCCCAGTCGTCCGGGTCGACGTCGCCGACCACGGCCGGGTTGTCCATGAGGTGGAACAGGAAGTACCGGTTGGCGGAGGTGGCCGAGTAGACGCCGACCAGACCGGGGAAGCGGTCCGGGTCGTGCCCGGCGTCCTCCAGGGCCTCCCAGGCGGTCTCCAGGAAGAGCCGGTGCTGCGGGTCGGTCCGGGCGGCCTCGTCGGCGCCGAACGAGAAGAACCCGGCGTCGAAGTCGGCCACCCCGTCGAGCCGGCCGACGGCCCGCACGTGCCGGGGGTCCGCGCGCAGCCCCGGCCCGACGCCGAGGGCGGCCAGCTCCTCGTCGGTGTGCTCGTGGATGGAGTCCACGCCGGTGCACAGGTTCCACCAGAAGGTGGCCACGTCCGGCGCGCCGGGGAAGCGGCCGGCGAGGCCCACCACGGCGATCTCGTCGCCGGTGTACTCGCGGGCCGCGGCGGCGGGCGCGGCCGGCGCGGGCAGCACGGGGGCGCGGACCGCGTCGGGCGGGGCGTCGAGCAGCGCCGCCTGGGCGGCCACCGTGGGGTGGTCGAAGAGGCGCAGCAGGGGCAGGCGCACGCCGAACCGCTCGGCGAGCCGCTGCTGCACCTGGCCCAGCAGCAGGGACTGCCCGCCGACGTCGAAGAAGCTGTCGGTGCGGCCGACCGTCGGGCGGCCGAGCACGGCGCACCAGATGTCGTGCACGGCCCGTTCGGTGGCGGTGGCGGGCGCCTCCCCGGCGGGCGCCTCGGCCGCCGGGTCGGGCAGCGCCCGCTCGTCGACCTTGCCGGTGACGGTGAGCGGGAACTCGTCGAGCAGCACGACCGCGCGGGGCAGCGCGTACGCGGGGAGCGCGGCGGCGAGCGCGGCGCGCAGCGCGGCCGGGTCGGGCCGGTCGGCGGCCGGGCGGGCGTACGCCAGCAGCTCGCCGTCGCGGGCGATGGCGCGTACCCCGGCCACGCCGGGCTGGGCCGCGAGCACGGCCTCGATCTCGGTCAGCTCGACCCGGTGCCCGCGCACCTTGACCTGCCGGTCGAGCCGGCCGAGGCAGACCAGCTCGCCGCCGGGCAGCCGCCGGCCGAGGTCACCGGTGCGGTACGACCGCACCCCGTCGGCGTCCACGCTGAACCGGTCGCTGGCCTGGTTGAGGTAGCCGGGGGCGAGGTGCCGGCTGCGGACCACCAGCTCGCCGGTGTCCGGGGCGAGGTCCACCCGGTAGCCGGGGAACGCGGCGCCGATCGGCAGCGGGCCGGTGGCGGTCGGATCCACGGTGGACAGCGGCAGCGCGTGCCGGGTCGCGAAGGTCATCTCGGTGGCGCCGTAGCCGTTGACCAGCACGCAGCCGGGGGCGAACCGGTCCCGGCCGCGGTTCGCGTCGGCGTACGTGGCCTGCTCGCCGCCGAGCAGCACCACCCGGACCGCGTCGAGCCGCCGGTCGCCGAGGGTGTCCAGCAGGTAGCGGTAGACGGTGGGCGTGCAGTGCAGCACGGTGGCCCGGTGCCGGTCGAGCTGCTCGACGGCGTGGGCGAGGCCCTGCCGGCGCAGGTCGACCGGGACCACGGCGGCGCCGGTGAGCAGCGCCGGGTAGAGGTCGGGGATGGCGGCGTCGAAGCTGAACGAGGCCAGCAGGCTGAGCCGGTCGGCCGGGCCGATCGCGAGCGCGTCGATCTGGTTGTCGACCACGTGCGCCAGGTTGCGGTGGGTCTGCCCGACCGCCTTGGGCACGCCGGTGGAGCCCGAGGTGAACAGCACGTACGCCAGCGCGTCGGGGTCGACCGGGACGGGCCGCAGCGGGGCGGGCGGCACCTGGTCGAGCGGCACCACGGTCCGCCCGTCGGCGAGTGCCCGGGCCAGCTCGCGGTGCTCGGCGGCGCAGGCGACGGCGGTCACCCCGGCGGCGGCCAGCATGTGGCGCAGCCGGTCGACCGGGAAGCCCGGGTCCAGCGGCACGTACGCGCATCCGGCGGCCAGGGCGCCGAGCAGCGCCGCGACGGTCGGTGCGCCGTGGGCGGTGAGCAGGGCGACGCGGTCGCCGGGTCGGACGCCGGCGGCGACGAGCGCGGCCGCGTGCCCCCCGGCCGCACCGGCCAACTCGGCGTAACCGACCTCGTGGGTCTCACCGAGCAGAGCCGGACGTTCACCGTGATGCGCCGCGACCTCGCCGAAACGATTGATGATCATCGGCTGTGCCATGTCAGCGGGCTGCTGTTTCCCCGTGGACGGCAGGCGCGCAGCGTTCGGTGACTGTGATCATGATCCCCCCCAGGACTTCACACTGGAGGCAGAATAAAGCTCGATGTCTCGATGGGGAGGGCATCGATACAGGTCGAGCCGAAGGGATGACGGCACGTGGAACCCCGGACGAAGGAATCCGGCC
Organism: Micromonospora sp. AP08; assembly: GCF_008085935.1. Taxonomy (NCBI): domain Bacteria; kingdom Bacillati; phylum Actinomycetota; class Actinomycetes; order Micromonosporales; family Micromonosporaceae; genus Micromonospora; species Micromonospora sp. AP08. The sequence continues at coordinate 18,796 of NZ_VSEZ01000026.1, read as the reverse complement.
GATCGACCCCCTAGCGCGTAGACGATTTACCGCGTAGGTGTCTACTGGCGAGTTAATTTACGGTGAAAATACTTCCTGGCCGTGGAATTTCCGTCGCACGGCCCCTTTGCCGCAGCTCAACCCGGGTCTCGGGGAGCCTGCCTACACATCGTACGGTGGGCGCGGGATCGGGTCGACCATCGCGTCGAATCCCTTGGGGAGCTGTGCCACGAGATCCTGGAACTCGCCGACCGTGACCGTCTCCCGCAGCGTGGCCAGGACCGCCCGGGTCCCGACCTCGGCGACCGCCGCGTCCACGCCGGCCCGCTCCGCGACCCGGTACAGGAAGGCGACGGCGCCGCCGGTCGTACCGCCCTCGCCGGACGCGGCCAGGTAGCTGCCCACCTCGTCCGGCAACTGCGCCGCGAGGTCCGCCGACTCGTTGGCGGTGATCCGCTCGGCCAGGGTCTGGAGCACCGCCCGGGAGATGGTGGCGGCCTGCTCGGTGGGCAGTTCGGCGCGGCGGGACACCGCGTCGACGAATCGGGGAAACCGCACAGCGCACTCCTGTCGTCGCCGGCCGCCGCCGGGTGTCCGACCCGTCCGCGCCTCGCGGCCCGGAACGTCGCGCCCGCGGTTACCCGCCCCCGACGGCGGCAAACGGCCCCGTCGGGCGACGGGCACCCGCCGCGTCCACCCGGAGGCGGCGGCAAACGGCCGCCGTCGGGCGACGGGCACCCGCCGCGTCCACCCGGAGGCGGCGGCAAACAGCCGCCGTCAGGCGACGGGCACCGCGTCCGCCGGCGCGTCGGGGGTCGGGAAGTCCCGGATACGCCAGACCGGCGAGCAGCGCGTGACCAGCGCGGCCGCGGCCATCCCCGCCGCGGCCAGCCCGAGGTACGCCGGCGCGCCCAGCAGCCCCGTCAGCGCGCCGCCCAGCGCCGCGCCGAGCGGCATCGCGCCCCAGATGACGAACCGGCTCGTGGCGGTCATCCGGGACAGCAGCGCGGGCGGGGTGGCGGCCTGCCGGAGGCTGACCGCGTTCACGTTGTAGAGCCCGCTGGCGAAGGCGCTCACCGCCAGCCCGAGGGCGATCCCGACCGGGTGCGGCCAGAGCACCAGGGCCGCCCCCGCCTGGAGCACCGCCGCGGCGGTGACCGCCCGGCCCACGCCGAGCCGGGCCCGGGCGCGGCCGGCCACCGCCGCGCCGAGCAGGTAGCCGACGTTGGCGGCGGCGACCAGCAGGCCGACCGTGGCGGCGGGCACCCGCAGCTCGCGGACCGCGTGGACCAGCAGCATGGCGAGGAAACCGGCGTGCCAGAGGTTGGTCAGGCCGGAGCAGAGGGTCAGCGCCCGGACCACCGGATCCCGGAACACGAACCGGATCCCGCCGGCGGCGTCCCGCCACAGCCCACCGGCGCCCGGCACGGCGGCGCGGGCCAGCCGGGGCGTACCGGCCAGGAAGAGCGCCGAGGCGGCGAAGCTGGCCACGTCGACCAGCAGGGCCAGCGGCGCGCCGAGGACGCCGACCAGCACGCCGGCCACGCCCGGACCGGCGGTCTGCCCGACGGCCCGGGTCGCCTCGAGGCGGGCGTTGGCGTCGGCCAGCCGCGCGGCCGGCACCACCGCGGGCACGGCGGCGAAGTAGGCCACGTCGAACAGCACGGTGGCGCAGCCGGCGAGCAGCGCCACCGCGACGAGGTGGGCCAGGCTCAGCAGCCCGGCCGCCCAGGCGAGCGGGACGCTGGCCAGCAGGACGGCGCGGGCCAGGTCGGCGCCGACCAGCACGGCGCGGCGGGGCATCCGGTCCACCAGCGCCCCGGCCGGCACGCCGAGCAGCAGGTACGGCAGGGTGGTGGCGGCGGTCAGCGCGGCGACCCCGGTGGCGCCCGCGCCGAGCACGGTCAGCGCCGCCAGGGGCAGCGCCACGCTGGTCACGTGGGTGCCGAGGGTGCTGACCGCGTCGGAGAGCCAGAGCCGGCGGAAGGTGGCGTGCCGCCAGAGGACTGCGGCGGAGGTGACGGTCATGCGGGCAGCCTGCGGCGCGTACCCGGGAAGCCGGTCGGCGTCGAATGTCATGGTGACAATCGGGCGGTGGGCGAGGCATGCGGTGGCTAGATTGTCACGGTGACAATCTGGGAACCGACGGGTCCGACCGGCGACGGGCCCCGCTACCTGGCGCTCGCCGACGCGATCGGCGACGACATCGCGGCCGGCCGCCTCGGCCCCGGCGACCGGCTGCCGCCGCAGCGGGACCTGGCCCGGCGGCTCGGTGTCACGGTCGCCACCGTGGGCCGGGCCTACCAGGTGGCCGCCCGGCGCGGCCTGCTCACCGGCGAGGTGGGCAGGGGCACCTTCGTGGCGCCCACGCCGCCCCCGCCGCCGGCGAGCCCCGGCCCCGTGCTCGACGTGGCCGCCGTGCACCCGCCCGGGCACGGGCCGGTGCACCGGGCCGTCGCGCCGATCCTGCACCGGCTCGCCGCCGACCCGCACGCGGTCGGCGCCGAGGACGCCGACGCCGTGCGGCACCGCATCGCCGGCGCCCGCTGGATGGCGCACGCCGGCTGGCGGCCCGAGCCGGACCGGGTCGAGGTGACCGCCGGCGGACAGCACGGCCTGGCCGCCGCGCTCGCCGCGTTCGCCGCGCCCCGGCAGGTGGTGGTCACCACCGAGCTGACCAACCCCGGCCTGCTCGCCGCCGCCCGGCTGCTCCGGGTCGAGTTGGCCACCGTGCCCGGCGATGCGGCCGGCCCCCGGCCCGACGCCCTCGACCGGCTCTGCGCCCGCCGCCGGGTCGCCGCGCTGCACCTGCACCCGACGCTGCACAACCCCACCGGGCTCACCGTGCCCGCCGACCGCCGGCGGGAACTCGCCGCCGTCGCCACCGCCCACGACCTCGTGGTGATCGAGGAGGACCCGTTCGGCGCGCTCCTGCCCGACCGGCCGCCCCCGGTGGCGGCGTGGCACGCCCGGACCGTCCACCTGAGCGGGATCACCAAGACGCTCGCGCCCGGCCTGCGGATCGGCTACCGGTACGCCCCGCCGTCCCTCGCGGAACCGCTGCGCGCCGCGGCCCGTGCCCTCGCCTGGGCGCCCGCTCCCCTGGTCGCCGAGGTCGCCACCCAGCTCGTGCTCGGCGGGCACGCGCACCAGCTCGCCGCCGCCCGCGCCGCCGAGCTGGCCGGCCGGGCCGCGCTCGCCCGGCAGCTGCTCGGCGCGCGCGTCGCCGCGCCGGGACCGGCCCCGTTCGCCTGGGTACGCCTCGACCGCGACGCCGAGACGGTCACCGCCCTCGCCCGCCGGCGCGGCGTCGCCGTGGCCGGCACCGACGAGTTCGCCGCCCGGCGGGGCGCCCCGGCCGGGCTGCGGATCAGCCTCAGCGCCGACGACCGGACCGTTCGCACCGCGCTGCGCGCCCTGGCCCGGCTGCTGCCCGACCGGGCGGAGGTCAGCGCAACGCGCCGAGTCCCCGGAAGTGGTCGAAGATGATCTGGTCGACCGGCGAGACCCGGTCGCGGTCGGCGTAGCCGAGCCAGGCCAGCTCCGCGATCTCGCTCGCGGGCCGCAGCGTGCCCCGGTAGTCGGCGGCGTAGCAGGTCATCCGGACCAGCGTGCCGGCGCCGTGGCCGTGCGCCTGCGCGGTGAAGACGCCCACCGGGACGGCGGACTCCGGCACGACGGTCACGGCCAGTTCCTCGGCGATCTCCCGGACCAGGGTCGCCAGGTCGCTCTCGCCGGCCTCCCGCTTGCCGCCGGGCAGGTACCAGACGTCCCTGCCCCGGGACCGGGTGCTCAGCACCCGGCCGTCCTCGATCCGGATCCAGGCGACCTTGTCGATCTCGGGCATGACGCTCCTCGGTCTCCGGCGGCTCTCCGCGAACCACCGCCCCGGAAGGGTAGTGCCGGCTCAGCCCCCGTGGGCTGCCGGGAATCCACCGCCGCCGGGTTTGCCGCCGCCGCGCGACCGGGCACTTCCGCCCCGACGCCCGGGACGCCGGGCGCCGGCACGGGACGGAGTCGTCGGATGGGATGGCTGGACAGACTGCTGGGTAGGCCCGGGTCCGCACGGCAGGACGTCGCGGAGCGGCTGACCACGTACGGCCCGTTCCGGACCACGACCGAGACGGTCGGGCTGGACGACCGCGAGACCGTGCGGCGGTGGCTGCGGGGACTCGACCCGGATCTCCGGCAGCAGGTGCACGTGCGCCGGCCGTGGGGCGTGATCGCCGCGGTGAGCGACCACCGCGACCCGGTCGGTGTGGTCATGCGGGAGCCGGACGGCCGGGCCTGGGGCGCCTACGTACCGGGCGCCGACCGCCGGGAACACCTGACGCCCGAGCAGGTCGAGGCCGTGATGCTCGCCGCGCTGACCTCGACCGGACGACCCGACGGGCCGGACTGGCGACCGATCGCCTGATCCGCCCGGCGTCCGCCACGGGACCCGGACGCGCGCCGCCGCTCGGTAGGCTCGCCGCATGGCCCGCACCACCCACCCCGGCGCCTGCCCGCTGGACTGCCCGGACACGTGCGTCTGGCAGCTCACCGTGGAGGACGGCCGGGCCGTCGCGCTGCGCGGCGACCGCGACCACCCGTTCACCCGGGGCGCGCTCTGCGGCAAGGTCAACCGCTACCTCGACGCCGTCAACGGCCCCGACCGGCTGACCACGCCCTACGTGCGCACCGGCCCGAAGGGCGCCGGGCGCGTCGCGTACCGGCCGGCGAGCTGGGCGGAGGCGGTCGACCGGGTGGCGGCCGGGCTGCGCGCCAGCATCGAGCGGGACGGCCCCGAGGCGGTGCTGCCCTACTACTTCGCCGGCACCATGGGGCACGTGCAGGGCTGGACGATGGGCCAGCGGCTCTTCGCCCACCTGGGGGCGTCCCGGCTGGACACCACCATCTGCACCGGCGCGGCCCGGGCGGCGCTGCGCTCGATCTACGGCAGCTCGATCGGCTTCGAGCCGGAGTCGATCGTGGCGGCGAAGCTCATCGTGCTCTGGGGCGCCAACCCGCTCGCCACCAACCTGCACCTGTGGCCGTTCGTGCAGCAGGCCCGGGAGCGCGGTGCGTACCTGGTCACCATCGATCCGCTGCGCACCGACACGGCGGCCCGCAGCGACGAGCACCTGGCCCCGCTGCCCGGCACCGACGCGGCGCTCGCCCTCGGCCTCATGCGGCACGTGCGCGACGCCGCGGCGGCCGACGAGGAGTGGCTGGCCGCGCACACCGTCGGCTGGCCCGAGTTGAACGCCCGGCTCGACGAGTGGCCGGTGGAGCGGGCGGCCGCCGAGTGCGGCCTGCCCGTCGAGGTGCTCCGCCGGCTCGGCGACCGGATCGCCACCACCCGCCCCACCGCCGTCCGGGTCGGCCTGGGTCTGCAACGACACCGGGGGGCCGGTCAGGCGATCCGGGCGATCTGCGCGCTGCCGCTGGTCACCGGCGACTTCCGGTACCCGGGCGGCGGCGCCCTGGTGTCGACCGGCGGGCACCACCCGATCGACGAGGACGCGGTGGTCCGGCCGCCCGGCATGCCGGCCCCGCCGGCCCGGTCGGTGAACATGAGCCGGCTGGCGACCGTGCTCACCGGGGAGGCCGACCCGCCGGTGACCTCGCTGGTCGTGTTCAACGCCAACCCGGCCGCCACCGCCCCGGACCAGAACCGGCTCCTCGCCGGCCTGCGCCGCACCGACCTGTTCACCGTGGTGCTGGAACAGCGTTGGACCGACACCTGCGACTACGCCGACGTGGTGCTGCCGGCCACCATGCAGCCCGAGCACCTCGACCTGCACTCCTCCTACGGCCACCACTACACGACGCTGAACCTGCCGGTCACCCGGGCGCCCGGGGAGGCGCTGCCGAACACCGAGATCTTCCGGCGGATCGCCGCCGCGCTCGGCCTCGACCATCCCCGGTTCTCCGACAGCGACGAGGACCTGGCGCGGCAGTTGCTGGCCGGCACGCCGGTCACCTTCGAGGAACTGCGCGAGCGGACGTACGCCCGGACCACCGGCGTGCCGGTCGGCGCCGCGCCGTTCGCCGCGGGCGGCTTCCGCACCCCGGACGGCCGGGCCCGGCTGCACGACCCGGCGCTGGCCCGGCTCGGGGTGGACCCGCTGCCCGGGCACACCCCGCCGGCGGAGGCCGCCGACCCCGACCTGGCCCGCCGGTTCCCGCTGGTGCTGCTCGCCCCGGCCGGCCGGTTCCTCATGAACTCCACTTTCGCCTCGCTGCCCTGGCACGCCCGGCGGACCGGGCCGCCCCGGGTGCACCTGCATCCGGACGACGCGGCGGCGCGCGGCCTCGCCGACGGCGACGCGGTGCGGGTGCACAACGACCGCGGTGCGTTCCTCGCGGCGGTCGCCGTGGACGAGGCGACCCGGCCGGGGCTGGCGTTCACCTACAAGGCGTACTGGGCGCGGCTGAGCCCGGGGCGGTCCACCGTCAACGCGGTCACCGCCGTACGCGACACCGACCTGGGCGAGGCGCCGACGTTCCACGACTGCCGGGTCGAGGTCACGCCGGTGTCGGCCGAGCTGCTGATCCCCGAGCCGCCGGCGGACACGGCGACCGTGCCCGCGCCGGCCGCACCCGCCGACGCGGCGGCCGTACCGGCCGGCTGAGCCGGGACTTCCGGCCCCCCGGCGGGGTCCCTGCGCCCCTGCTCCCGCACCGCCGCCCTCCGTAGCGTCGACAGGGAAAGAGGGAGGTCGCCATGCGTACGTGGCAGGTGCAGGACGTGATGACCACCGACGTCGCGACGGTACGGGAGGGCACGGCGTACCGGGAGATCGTCGACGTGCTGACCGGCCGGCACGTGACGGCGGCGCCGGTGGTGGACGGGGCGGGGCGGGTCCTCGGGGTGGTCTCCGAGGCGGACCTCATGTACAAGGTGGAGTTGCAGGGTCAGCCGCAGCCGCGGCGGATCCTGCCCGACCGGCACCGGCGGGAGGCGCGGGCGAAGGCCGACGCGACCCTGGCCGCCGACCTGATGACCGCTCCCCCGGTGACCGTCACGCCGGACGCCTCGCTGGTGGAGGCGGCCCGGACCATGGACGCCCGAGGCGTGAAGCGGCTGCCGGTGGTCGACGACCTGGGCCGGCTGGTCGGCATCGTGACCCGCGGTGACCTGCTCAAGGTGCACCTGCGGCCGGACGCCGACATCCGGCGGGACGTCCGCGACGAGGTGCTGCGCCGCACCCTCGGCGTGCCCGACGGCGTGGTGGACGTGACCGTGCACGGCGGCGTCGTCACCCTCACGGGGCAGCTCGACCGCTGGTCCACGGTGCGCCTGGCGCTGCGGCTGGCCCGGCAGGTCAGCGGCGTGGTCGAGGTGGTCGACGCGCTCGGCTACGCGATCGACGACGCCCCGATGGCCGCGCTGCGGGCCGCCGGTGCGACCCCCGCCGGCATCGCCTGACCCCCGCCCGGCCGGGCCGCCGGCGGCTCAGCCCTCGGCGAGGGCGTCCAGCACCAGCGCGGCCGTCCAACCGAACGCCGGTGACCCGAGTCCCGCCCCGGTGTCCGGGTGGAAGTACTCGTGGCAGCCCGCCGCGTCGACCAGGTCCAGCATGGACTCGCGGAGCCCGGCGGCCAGGTCGGGGCGGCCGTGGGTGCGCAGCCCCTGCCAGAGGATCCAGTCGGTGTTCAGCCAGCTCGGGCCGCGCCAGTAGCGCAGCGGCTCGAAGTCCGGCGCCGTGCGGTCGTGGGTGGGCAGCGGGCGGTCCATCCGGGCGGCCAGGCCGAAGCGGGGCGAGCACGCCTCGGCGACCACCGCCCCCACGTGGTGGGCCGGCAGGTCGGGCAGGATCAGCGGCATCAGCCCGAGCACCGTCCGGGCCGGCACGAGCCGGTCGGCCCGGACGTCGCGCGGGCGGAACGTCCCGGTGACCGGGTCGAAGAGTCGGTCGACCAGGGCCTCGGTGATCCGCACCGCGCGGTCCCGGTGCGGCCCCGGGTCGGCGCCGACCACGGCGGCGATCCGCGCGAGGGCCCGCTCGGAGACCGCGAGCGCCGCGTTGACCAGCGGGCACTCCACCAGGAACGGCTGCCGGCCGAGCAGCCCGTCGTCGCGGTAGCGGCCCGCCCGGTAGGCGGCCACGAGCGCGACGTAGCGCGCGTAGTCGAGGTCGGTGGGGCGGTGCGCCGCGTCGGCGTGCGCGGTGTCGTGCCGGCGGTACGCGCGCATCACCGCCTCGTCGGCGGGCACCGCGGCCATCGGGGCGTCCCAGGCGGGGCTGTTGTCCAGGCCGGACTCCCACGGGTGCACGATGGCGGCCAGCCCGCCCCCGCCGACGTCCCGCCGGCCGGTCAGGTAGCGCTGCTGCGCGACCAGCCGCGGGTAGAGCCAGCGCAGCGCCGCCACCGACGCCTCGGAAGGGGCGCGGCGGTGCACGAGCCAGGCGGCCGGGGCGTGCACCGGCGGCTGGACGATCCCGGAGGTGGCCGCCGCCGGGGCGCCGTCGGCGCGGGCCGAGTCCCAGAAACCGGGCCCGGGGAAGTAGGCGCCGGCGCGCAGCGCCGGGTTGAACACGATGTGCGGGACCCGCCCGTCGGCCCACTGCGCGGCGAACAGGGTGCGCAGCTCCCGCCAGGCGCGGTCCGGGCGGGCGTGCACCAGCCCGACCGCGATGAACGCCGAGTCCCAGCTCCACTGGTGCGGGTAGAGGGTACGGGACGGGACGGTGTGGTCGTGCTCCCAGTTGGCGTCGAGCGTGGTGAGCGCGAGCCGGCGCAGCCGGGCGGCCCGCTCGGGATCGGTGCGGCCGGGGCCGCCGGCCCGCACCGGAGCCGTGCCGCCGGGCATGCCCGTGCTCACGCCGCCGCCCGCCGTGGCCCGGCCTGGGCGAGGACGGTGGCGGCCTGGCGCAGGGCGGCGACCGGGTCGCCGCGCAGCCGGCACTCCAGCGCCAGCCAGCCGCGGTAGCCGATCCCGTCCAGGGTGGCCAGCAGCGCCCGCCAGTCCAGGTGCCCGGCTCCCGGCTGGTAGCGGTTGGAGTCGCTGACCTGCACGTGCCCCAGGTACGGCGCGGCCGCGCGGAGCGCCGCGCAGGCGTCGTCCTCCTCGATGTTCATGTGGTAGGTGTCGGCGACCACCCGGACCGAGGGCAGGTCGACGGCGCGGCACAGGGCGACCGCCTCGTCGAGCCGGTTGACCATGTGGTCCTCGTACCGGTTGAGGGGTTCCAGGAAGAGGGTGACCCCCTCGGCGCGGGCGTGCTCGCCGAGGGCGCCCAGGGCGTCGACGAGCACCTGCCGGTCGCCCTCGGGCGGGCGGGGCGGCTCGAACGGCGGCAGGCGGCGGGAGAACATCCCCCACGCGGCCGGGGTCATGGCGCCGAGCCCGCCGAGCTCGGCGATGACCGAGAGCTGGGAGCGCAGGTTGCGCACCGCGTCGCGGGAGCGCTCGGGGTCGAAATCGCCGATGAAGTGGTCCATCTCGACGCAGACGGTCGGCATGACCACGCCCTCGGCGCGGGCCCGGCGCAGCTCGGGCAGCCGCCGGGCGAGGGCCAGGTCGCCCCGGCCGCGCAGCTCGATGCCCTGGTAGCCGAGGGAGACGGCGAGGGCGTACTTCTCGGACAGGCCGGCGCCGGGGAGCAACTGCTCCTGGCAGGCGAGTGGGATGGTCATGAGAACCTCAGCACGACTTGGAGGACGTCACCGTCACCGCGGTCGAGCAACGCCAGCGCGTCGGCCACCGCGCCCGCGTCGACGACGTGGCTCACCAGCGGCAGCGGGTCGACGCTGCCCTCGGCCACCAGTTCCATGAAGGTGTGCGCGATCCGTGACCCGGTCCACCGGCCGGCCGTGCCGGGCGCCGGGGCGGGCCCGGAGATCTGGGCCGCCACCAGCTGGATCCGGTTGTGGTGGAACTCCTCGCCGAGTCCCAGCCCGTGGGCGTACCCCTGGTAGAAGCCGGCGGCCACGACGCGGCCGGCGTGGGCGGTGGCGCGGATCGCCTCGTGCAGCGCCGGGTACGACCCGGACAGCTCCAGGCAGACGTCCGCGCCGCGGCCGTCGGTGGCCGCGTGCAGCGCGGCGGCGGCGGAGTCGACGGCGGCGTCGACGACCCGGCGGGCGCCGAGCCGGGTGGCGTGCGCGAGGCGGTCCGGCATCCGGTCGACGGCCACCACGCGGGCTCCGGAGAGGACGGCGAGCCGGGTGCCGAGCAGACCGATCACCCCCTGCCCGAAGACGCCGACCCAGTCGCCGAGGTGCAGGTCGCCGGCGAGCACGGCGGTCAGCGCGATGGCGCCCGGGCGGGCGAAGACGGCGACCAGGGGGTCGAGCCCGGGGGCGAGCGGGGTGACGGCGCCGGCCGCCAGCACGGCCTCCGCGCGGTGTCCCCAGATGCCCCAGACGACCTGGCCGGGCCGGCGGTCGGCGACGTCGGGGGCGACCTCGACGATCTCGCCGACCTCCTCGTAGCCGAAGCCCACCACCGGGTACGCGGGCGGGGACTGCCGGGGCACGAACATCCGGGTGGCGTCGTCCCAGTCCTTGCTGAGCCGGGGGTTGCTGCCCCGGTAGAGGGTCAGCTCGGTGCCGGCGGAGATCCCGGAGTAGCAGGTGCGGACGCGGACCTGGCCCGGGCCGAGCCGGTCCGGGGGGCAGGGCTCCAGGCTCACGCGCCGGGGCCCGGCCAGAGAGACAACCCAATTGCCCATGGCGTCGCTCCGTGGAAAGTGCCGGGCCCAATTCTAAAACGAAATATTGGTAAATGTCTTGTAAACGATCAATCGAGGGCGTTAAATCCCTCATGTACCCTTCGAGAGGAGTGCCACCGATGCCATCACCCTCGATGCGGATCCTCGCCCCCACCCTGATCATGGCACTTGCGGGGACAACCCTGCTGGCCTGCGGTGACGACGAGCCGAAATCCGACAGTTCCCAGATAACCGTGTGGAGCCTGGAAGACGTGGCGGACCGGGTGAACGCCACCAAGGCGATCATCGCCGACTACACCGCCAAGACCGGCGTCAAGGTCAACCTGGTCACCGTCAACGAGGACCAGTTCCCCTCCCTCATCGCCTCCAGCGCCGCCGCCGGCGATCTGCCCGACGTGGTCGGCTCGGTCTCCCTGGCCGGGGTGCGCACGCTGGCCGGCAACGACCTGCTCGAGCCGGACGCCAACAAGCGGGTCGTCGAGAAGCTCGGCCGGGACACGTTCTCCCCGCGCGCCCTCGAACTGACCAGCGAGGACGGCAAGCAGCTCGCGGTGCCCAGCGACGGATGGGGCCAGCTGCTCGTCTACCGCAAGGACCTGTTCGCGGCGGCGGGCCTGGCCGCCCCCGACACGTACGAGAAGATCGCCGCCGCGGCGGCGAAGCTGAACACCGGCGGCGTCGCCGGCATCACGGCGGCGACCGCCCCCGGCGACGTCTTCACCCAGCAGACCTTCGAACACCTCGCGCTCGCCAACAACTGCCAGCTCACCGACGACGCCGGCAAGGTCACGCTGGACTCCGCCGAGTGCGTCGAGGCGTTCCGCTTCTACGGCGACCTGATGCGCAACAACTCGGTCAAGGGCGCGCAGGACGTGGACACCACCCGGGCCACCTACTTCGCCGGCAAGGCGGCCATGCTGATCTGGTCCCCGTTCATCCTCGACGAGCTGGCCGGGCTGCGGAACGACGCCAAGCCGACCTGCCCGCAGTGCCAGTCCGACCCGGCATGGCTCGCGAAGAACAGCGGTTTCGTCACCGCCATCAAGGGCCCGAACGGCGCCGAGCCGGCCCAGTACGGCGAGATCAGCTCGTGGGCGGTGCTCGACGGCGCGAGCGACTCCGCATCGTCCTTCGTGGAGTACATGCTCTCCGACGGCTACCCGCGCTGGTTCGGCATGTCCCCCGAGGGGCGCTTCCCGGTCCGCACCGGCACCGCGGAGGACAAGCAGAAGTTCCTCACCGCCTGGAACACCAGCCAGGCCGGTGTGGACCGCAAGCAGCCGCTGTCCGCGGTCTACGGGGAGGACGTGCTCGCCACGCTGCGGAAGAGCCCGGACACCTTCCAGCGCTGGGGCCTGCCCCAGGGCCAGGGGAAGCTGGTCGGTGCGATCCTCGGTGAGCTGCCCGTACCCAAGGCGCTCGCCGACGTGGTCGGCGGGAAGTCCGACGCCCGGGCCGCCGCCGAGCGGGCGAAGAAGGACGTCGACGCGATCGCCAAGGGCGTGAATTGACCACCACCGCGCCGGAGGCCGGCCGCTCCCCCACCGGGGAGCGGCCCCGCCCGCCCGGCCGACGCCCGCTCACCCTGCGCCGCCGCGAGTCCCGCGCCGGGCTCGCGCTGGTCACCCCGACCCTGCTCGTCGTGGTCGCGGTGATCGGCATCCCCATCGTCTGGACCGTGGTGCTGGCCTTTCAACGGGTACGCCTCGCGACGCTGCGCCGGACGGGCCTCTTCGGCGAGCTGACCCTGGACAACGTCGACCGGGTGCTGCACACCCCCGGCTTCGCCGACACGCTCTGGACCACGGTCGTCTACAGCGCCGGCGGCACCGTCGGCTCCATCCTGGTCGGCCTGCTGGCGGCGCTGGTGGTCCGCCGGCCGTTCCGGGGCCGGACGATCGTCCGCGCGTCCATGCTGCTGCCGTACGTGGCGCCCGTGGTCGCCATGACGTTCGTCTGGCAGGTGATGCTCGACCCGCAGATCGGCTTCGTCAACGACTGGGGCCGGCGGTTCCTCGGCTGGGACGCGCCCGTGCCGTTCCTGTCCCAGGAGTCCACCGCGCTCTGGACGGTCATCGCGTTCGAGGCGTGGCGCTACTTCCCGTTCGCCTTCCTGTTCCTGCTGGCCCGGCTCCAGGCCGTGCCCGGCGAGTTGGAGGAGGCCGCCCGGGTCGACGGGGCCACCCCGACCCAGCGCTTCCGGCACATCCTGCTGCCCCAGCTCATGCCGGTGATCGCGCTGATCGGCGTGCTCCGGTTCATCATGACCTTCAACAAGTTCGACGACGTCTACCTGCTCACCGGCGGCTCGGCTGGCACCGAGGTGGTCAGCGTCCGGGTCTACCAGTTCCTCACCGCGCGGACCGACATCGGCGCGGCGGCGGCGCAGGCGGTCGTGCTGGCCGTTGTGCTGATCGTCTTCGTCGCGATCTACCTGCGCTTCTTCAGTGGCCGACGGGAGGAGGCGTGATGGACCGGGACCGGATCGAGACGGTGAGCCTGCGCTGGCTGCGCCGGCTGGTGATCGCCGGCTTCCTGCTCGTCACCCTGCTGCCGTTCTGGTACATGCTGGTGCTCTCGGTACGCCCCATCGAGCGGCTGCTGCTCGACCCCGGCTCGCTGCTCGTGCCGTTCGGCGAGCTGACCGTCGCCACGTATGCCGAGGTGCTGAAGTCCGTCGAGGACGGCGGGCAGGGCTTCCTCGCCTTCATCCGCAACAGCGGCATCGTGGCGCTGGCCGCCACCGCGCTCACCCTGGTGATCGCCATCCCCGGCGCGTACGCGGTGTCCCGGCTGCGGTTCTTCGGCCGGCGGCAGGTCAGCGCGCTGTTCCTGGCGGTCTACCTGTTCCCGTCGATCGTCATCGCGATTCCGCTCTTCGTGGTCTTCACCCGCGCCGGGCTGCGCGGGTCGCTGGTCGGGCTGGTGCTGGTCTACATTTCGCAGACCCTGCCCGTCTCGGTCTACATGCTGAAGAACTACTTCGAGACGATCCCGGTCAGCCTGGAGGAGTCCGCGGCCATCGACGGGGCCGGCCGGCTCGGCATCATCCGCCGGGTCAGCCTGCCGCTCGCCGCGCCGTCGGTGATGGCGGTCGCCCTCTACGACTTCATGATCGCCTGGAACGAGTTCCTCTTCGCGCTGCTCTTCCTGGTCGACCGGCCCAACCGGTGGACCGTCTCGCTGGGCCTGTCGCTGCTCTCCGACGGCGTCGAGGTGCCGAAGACGGTGCTGATGGCCGGCTCGGTGATCCTCACGCTGCCGATCGTGATCCTCTTCTTCGCCAGCGAACGGCTGCTCACCGAGGGTCTCACCAGCGGCGCGGAGAAGGGCTGATCCGCCGCTGCCAGGTGCCGGGAGTGCCCACCCGGCGCCTGGCAGCGCCGCATCTCGGCCCGTGATGCCCGATTCGTGGGCTATCGTCGCTTCGGTCATCGGCGATCGGGGTGGGATGCCAGACGTATGCGAGACACTCACGGTTCCCCGGGCCGGGCACCTGCTGCATGTCGAGGTGGCCGGCAGCGAGGGGGTGCCGCTGGTGCTGATGCACGGCTTCCCCGACAACCTGCACCTCTACGACGAGCTGATGCCGCACCTCGGCGATCGGCGGGTCGTCCGCTTCGACTTCCTCGGCTGGGGCCGCTCCGACAAGCCCGCGGGCTACCCGTACACCGCGGACAACATGACCGGAGACCTCGCGGCCGTGATCGACCACCTCGGGCTGCGGCGGGTCGTGCTGGTGGCCCACGACGCGTCCGGGCCGCCGGCGATCGACTGGGCCCTGCTCTACCCGCACCGGGTTGCCGCACTGGTGCTGCTCAACACCTACTACCACCAGACGGCGTCACTGCGCCGACCACCGGTCATCGCGCTCTACTCGACGCCACTGCTGCGCGCCGCGGCCCGGAAGCTGGCGGGCCGCGGCTCGGATCTCGCTCGACGCCTCTACATCTGGCAGGTGGGCCGGTTCATCCGCGACGACCGCCGCCGCGGCCCGGTGGTGGAGCGCCTGTGCGACAACTTCGTCGCAGCCCAGCCGGCGTTCTGGCGGCTCAACGACGACCTGCTCGGCACCGTCCTGACGCGCCGGCGCCGGATACCCGACCTGCGCCGGTTCGGCGCGCCGGTGCGGGTGATCTTCGGCGTCGAGGACCGCTCCCTCAACCCCCGGGTCGCGCGCCGCTTCGCCCAGCTCTTCCCCCGCGCGGACCTGCACCTGCTGCCGAACGCGGGCCACTTCGTGCAGGTCGACCAGCCGGAGCGGACCGCCCAGCTCGTCCTGACCGCCGGTTGACCGCCACGCCGCCCGCAGTTGACCTTGGCGGGCGGCGGGACCAGGATGACCCGGATGCGGGCGACTGCGGAACGGACGGCCAGCGGGCGGCTGGCCCGGCTGATCACCGAGGCCCTCGCGCCGGGCGTCCTGGTGACCGCCCTGCCGCTGGTCGCGGCGGCCCGGGTCAGCCGCTCGCCGCAGCAGTTCCTGCTCTGGGGCGGCACGGCCCTGCTGTTCTGCGCGGTGATCCCGGTCGGCGTGATCGTCCACGGAGTACGCCGCGGCCGGCTCACCGACCGGCACGTCGGCGACCGCACCCAGCGGGCCCGCCCGCTGCTCACCGGCCTGGCCTCGGTGGCGGTCGGCACGGCGCTGCTGGCCGCGCTGCGGGCGCCCGCGGAACTGTTCGCCGTCATCGTGGTGATCTTCGCGGTCGGCGCGGCGTGCACCCTGGTGAACCACTGGTGGAAGCTGAGCATCCACGCCGCGGTCGCCGCCGCCACCACGGCCGTCCTGGCGCTGCTGTTCGGCCCGGCGCTGCACGTCGGCTGGCTGCTCGTGGCCGCGGTCGGCTGGTCCCGGGTGGTGCTGCGGGACCACACCTGGCCGCAGGTGGTGGCCGGCGCCGGCACCGGCGCCCCGCTCGCCGCCGCCGCCTTCCTCGCCCTCGGCTGAGGTTCCCCCGACCCGGCCGCACAAGATCAGCTACCGTTGACGGCATGGGCAAGCCGACCCGCTGGGTGACCGAGACCAAGCCGGGACACTCGCAGTGGTACGTCGACCGGTTCCGCCGGCTCGCCGCCGAAGGGGCCGACCTGGCCGGTGAGGCGCGGCTGCTGGACACGCTCGTCCCGCCGAGCGCCCGGATCCTGGACGCCGGTTGCGGCACCGGCCGGGTGGCCGCCGCACTGGCCGAGCGGGGCCACACCGTGGTGGGCGTGGACGCCGACCCGGTGCTCATCGACGCCGCCCGCGCCGACCACCCCGGCCCGCGCTTCCTGGTCGCCGACCTGGTCGACCTGGACCTGGCCGCGCAGGGCGAGCCCGAGCCGTTCGACGCGGCCGTCGTGGCCGGCAACGTGATGGCGTTCGTCGCCCCCGGCACCGAGCGCGCCGTGCTGACCCGGATCGCCGCGCACATCCGGCCGGACGGCCCGGTGGTGATCGGTTTCGGCACCGACCGCGGCTATCCCCTCACCGAACTGGACGCCGACGCGGTGGCCGCCGGGCTCCGCCTCGACCACCGCTTCGCCACCTGGGACCTGCGTCCCTGGCACGACGACGCGGAGTTCGCGGTGACCGTGCTCCGCAAGCCAGCCCCCTGAGCCTTCACCGACGCCCTCCCGGGCGGCGGGGCGGGCGTCGCATTCCACGGCTGGCGTCTGGCCGGACCGCGACCCCACGGGGCGGCGGGGCGGGCGTCGCATTCCACGGCCAGCGTCTGGCCGGGCCGCGACCCCGCGGGGTGGCGGGCCAAGGGTCGGGGTCAGGCCGGGGCGGCGACCGTGCGGGCGGCGGCCGGGTCGAGCGGGCTACCGGCCGGCACCAGGCTGACCAGGCCCGCCGGCAGCCGGACCGGGTGGACCCCGGCGTAGCCGAGCATGCCCGGCACCTCGGCGCCGGCCAGCACGTAGCGCCGGCCGAGGTCGGTGACCAGGCAGACCGCGCCGCCGCCGGCGCCGGGGGCGGCGACCGACTCGACCAGCGCGCCCCGTCCCGGCTCCACCAGCACCTGGTCGGCGAACCCACCGCGGCCGGGCGGCGTCCGGGCGGCGGCGGAGAGATCCGGCGGGGTGGCACCGAGCCGCACCTCGCGTACGCCGGTGTCGTCACCGGCCCGGGCGCAGAGCGCGCCGCCCTCGGCCGTGGCGAGCCGGGGCGGGACGGCGGGCGGGGCGGTCGGCCCGGCGGGCACCAGGTCGGGAAGCTTCGGCAGGGCGGCGAACCGCCCGAGGGTGATCGGTTCCGGGTCACCCTGACCGGTGCGGGCGAGCAGCAGGGCGGCCTGCAACTCGGTGATGCCGGCGAGGCCGGTCCGCCCGGCCACCGCGTACTGGCGGCCGCCACCGGAGTTGCGGACCAGGTAGACGTCACCGACGGTGGCGCCGGTGACCCGCTCGGACGGGGCGCCGAGGTCGCGCAGCGGGGGCGGCGCCAGGTCGGCCCCGGCCGGCACGATGTTGAGCAGCGCCGGGGCCACGGGCACCGCCCGTTCCCGGGTGGCGGCCAGCGCGGCGAGCACCCGGTCGGTGTCGCGGAGCAGGTAGCGCCGCTCGTGCCAGAGCAGGTGCAGGGTGCCGTCCGGGTGGCGCAGCAGCAGGCCCTCGTCGCCGAGGGGCCGGCCGCCCGCTGCGTCCCGCCCGATCAGCAGCGCCGACCGGGCCTGCGTCCTGCCCGCCTCGGCGGCCGTGACCGAGCAGACCGTCCACGCCCCGCCGGCGAGCCGCCCCGGCGCGGGCAGCGAGTCGGGCGCGTCGGCGATGCCGAGTGGCAGGCCGCGCGGCACCCCCTCGACGGAACGGCGGGAGACCAGGACGGTCTTCGGCCGCTCCGCCCCGATGACCAGCAGCGCCGAGGCGTAGTTGAGCACCGGGTGCAGCTTCTCCTCCCGGTAGACGAACCGCGCCCCGGACTCCTTCTCCACGATCACCGCGCCCGGGTCGCGCCAGGCGCTGCCGCCACCGGCGAACAGGCCGTAGAGGGCGACCCCGCCGAGCGCGATCACCGCGACCAGCACGCTGGCCAGGCCCGCGCCGGCCAGCCGGCGGAACGGCGACTGTGCGGGGTCGGTCTCCCGCATCACCAGCGCGGCGACCGCCCGCTGGACGGTGAACTGGTAGGAGTGGAGCTGGTCCTGCCGGGACGGCATCGGGTCCCTTCCGAGAGCAGTCGTCGCCGCACAGGATAAGCGTTCCGTCGATCTCCCGGGGACCCTCCGTATCGGCGTCGGGTCCCCGGGAGACGGAACCGCTATCCCCCGGGGGGTATGTTGGACGCCAGGAGGTGCACGGTGAAACTTCGACCCGAGATGACCAGCGACGCCCTGACCCGGCTCAAGCGGGCCCGCGGCCAGCTCAACGCCGTCATCGAGATGATCGAGAACGGGGAGGACTGCCGCGCCACGCTGACCCAGCTCGCCGCCGTCTCCAAGGCGATCGACCGGGCCGGCTTCAAGATCATTGCCTCCGGCATGCGGCACTGCGGCACCGCCCGCGACCGGGGCGAGGAGCCGGAGATGACCGAGGAGGAGTTGGAGAAGCTCTTCCTCGCCCTTGCCTGACCGGACAAACGACCACCCGCGCGCCTGATCCCGGCGCGGGTGGGTACCTCCGCCCCTGCACACGTGGGGACGGAAGGAGCACCACCGTGGCGGTCGAGGTCTCGGTGATCGCGACGTCGTCGCTGGGTGACCGCAGCTATCTGGCCTCGGACGGGCAGGTGGCGATCGTGGTGGACCCCCAGCGCGACATCGACCGGATCATGTACCTGGCGGGGGAGAAGGGCGTCCGGGTCACGCATGTGGTGGAGACGCATATCCACAACGACTACGTCTCCGGCGGTTTGGAGCTGGCCCGGGTGACCGGCGCCCGGTACCTGGTGGCGGCGGCGGACGAGGTGGGCTTCGACCGTGTGCCGGTCTGCGACGGCGACCAGGTGGCCGTGTCCGACGGGGTGCGGCTGCGGGTGATCGGCACGCCCGGTCACACCTTCCACCACCTGTCCTACGTGCTGGACGAGGCCACCGACGGCGGGTGGCGGCCGGCGGGGGTGTTCACCGGTGGGTCGCTGCTGTTCGGCACCACGGGCCGCACCGACCTGCTGGGCGAGCGGCACGCGCACGAGTTGGCCCATCACCAGCACGCCTCGGCGCGGCGGC
>NZ_VSEZ01000025.1:0-60228 GCF_008085935.1 Micromonospora sp. AP08 | reverse complement strand
GCCACCGCGGACACCGCACGTTCCGGTGTCCGTCACGTCCCCGTGGGAAGGCCTCATGCTCATCGTCTCCGCGCGCGTGCCCGCCGAGCGCCGGCTCGCCGCCACCCTCTACGCCTACGCGTTCCTCACCGACCTGGTCCTGCTCTATCCGGTGTACGCGCTGCTCTTCGCCGACACCGGGCTGCCGGTCGGGCAGATCTCCTCGCTGTTCGTGCTCTGGTCGGCCGCCGGCATCCTGCTGGAGGTGCCCTCGGGCGCCTGGGCCGACGCCGTCTCCCGGCGGCTGCTGCTCTGCCTCGCCCCGCTGCTCGCCGCCGCCGGCTTCGCGCTCTGGGTGTTCGTCCCGTCCTACCCGGCGTTCGCCGTCGGCTTCCTGCTCTGGGGCGCGGGCGGCGCGCTGCGCTCCGGCGCGCTGGAGGCGCTGGTCTGGACGGAACTCGACCGGCTCGGCGCCACCGGCCGGTACGCCCGCCTGACCGGCCGGGCGAAGACCGCCGAGCTGCTGGGGGTGGTCGCCGCCATGGGGCTGGCCGCGCCGGTGCTGGCCCTCGGCGGCTATCCGGCGGTCGGCGCGGCCAGCGTGGCCGCGTGCCTGGCCGCCGCGGCGGCCGCCACCCGGTTCCCCGAGCACCGCGCCGCGGAGCCACCGGGCCACGACCCGGCCGACGCGACCCAGCCGGCCGCGGCCAGCGCGATCCCGCCCGGCGAGACCCAGCCCTGCGCGGCCCAGCCCGATCCGGACGAGGCGGGCTGGTGGGCCAGCCTGCGCGGCGGGCTGGCCGAGGCCCGTGCGGACCGGTCGGTGCGGGCGGCGCTGCTGCTGGTGCCGGCGGTCGCCGCGGTCTGGGGCGGCCTCGACGAGTACACGCCGCTGCTGGCCCGGGACACCGGGATTCCGGCGGTCGGCGTGCCGTTGCTGCTCCTGCTGGTGTGGGCCGGCACGACGGTGGGCGGGCTGCTGGCCCCGGTGGGGGAGCGGTTGACCGACCGCGGCTTCGCCGCCCTGCTGGCCGGGGCGGCGCTGGCCCTGGCCGCGGGGGCGCTGCTCCGACACCCGGCCGGGTTCGTCCTGGTCGGCGTCGCGTTCGCGGCGTTCCAGCTCGCCACCGTGCTGGCCGATGTCCGGCTCCAGGCCCGGATCACCGGGCCGGACCGGGCGACCGTCACCTCGGTGGCGGGGATGGCCACCGACCTGACCATCATCGCGGTCTACGCGGGGTACGGCGTCATGGCGGGCGCGGCCGGCAACGCGGTCGCCTTCGCGGTGGCCGTGCTGCCGTACCTGCTGCTGGCGGGCCGGCTGGCCACCCGCCGTCCCGCCCGTCGGGTTCGGTCGAATAGGTCGTTGCCCGAAAATTCCGGTGTTTCATGATTACCGTATGGGCGGAAGCGGCCCTGGGCCGGCCCGGACGGAGGCGACGCGGCGTGACCATGGAAGCAGAGCGCACCCTGCGCGAGGAGGAGCTGACCGGGCTGGCGGACCTGGCCGCACAGCTCCGGGTGGACTCGATCCGAGCCAGCACCCAGGCCGGCTCCGGCCATCCCACGTCGAGCCTGTCCGCCGCCGACCTCCTCGCGGTGCTGGTCGCCCGCCACCTGCGCTACGACTGGTCCTACCCGGGCAACCGCGCCAACGACCACCTGATCTTCTCCAAGGGGCACGCGTCGCCGCTGCTGTACGCCGTCTTCCGGGCGACCGGCGCGATCAGCGAGCAGGAGCTGATGGAGACCTACCGTCAGTCGAACTCCCGCCTCCAGGGCCACCCCACCCCCGTCCTGCCCTGGGTCGACGTCGCGACCGGCTCGCTCGGTCAGGGGCTGCCGGTCGGCGTCGGTGTCGCCCTGGCCGGGCGGTACCTGGACAAGCTGCCGTACCACGTCTGGGTGCTGTGCGGCGACAGCGAGACGGCCGAGGGCTCCATCTGGGAGGCCCTCGACAAGGCCGGCCACTACGGGCTGCGCAACCTCACCGCGATCGTGGACGTGAACCGGTTCGGCCAGCGGGGGCCGACCGAGCTGGAGTGGGACCTGGACACCTACCGCCGGCGGGTCGAGGCGTTCGGCTGCCACCCGCTCGTCGTGGACGGGCACGACCTGGCGGCGATCGACGAGGCGTTCGGGCAGGCCCGGCAGGCGACCGGCCCGACGGTGGTGCTCGCCCGGACGGTCAAGGGCAAGGGCGTGCCCGAGATCGAGAACCGGCCGGACTGGCACGGCAAGGCCCTCGAGCCGGACCAGGCCGAGCGGGCCGTCCAGGCCCTCGGCGGCGTGCGGCAGATCCGGGTCGCCGGCCCCCGGCCCGGCGCCGCGCCGCCGGCGCCCGCCCCCGCCGCCGGCAAGCCGCCGGAGCTGCCCCGGTACGAGAAGGGGGCGAAGGTGGCCACCCGCAACGCGTACGGGGACGCGCTGCGCGCGCTGGGCGTCCGGCCGGACGTGGTGGCCCTCGACGGCGAGGTCAGCGACTCCACGCGGGCCGACAAGTTCGGCGAGGCGTACCCGGACCGGTTCTTCGAGATGTTCATCGCCGAGCAGCAACTGATCGCCGCCGCCGTGGGGCTGCGGGTCCGCGGCTACCGGCCCTTCGCGGCCACCTTCGCCGCGTTCCTCTCCCGCGCCTACGACTTCATCCGGATGGCCGGCATCTCCCGGGCCGACATCGCGCTCGCGGGCTCGCACGCGGGGGTGGAGATCGGCCCGGACGGCCCCTCCCAGATGGGGCTGGAGGACATCGCCGCCCTGCGGGCCGTGCACGGGTCGACCGTGCTCTACCCGAGCGACGCCGTCTCCTGCGCGGCCCTGGTCGCCGCCATGGTGGACCGCGAGGGGGTGAGCTACCTGCGCACCACCCGCGGCAAGTACCCGGTGCTCTACGACAACGGGGACGACTTCCCGATCGGCGGCAGCAAGGTGGTCCGCGACGGGAGCGACGTGGCGCTCGTCGGCGCCGGGGTGACGGTGCACAACTGCCTCGCGGCCGCCGACGAGCTGGCCCGCGAGGGGATCGACGCGCGGGTCGTCGACCTCTACTCGGTCAAGCCGGTCGACCGGCAGCGGCTGCTCGACGCCGTGCGGGACACCGGCGGCCGGCTGGTGGTGGTCGAGGACCACTACCCGCAGGGCGGGCTGGGGTCCGCCGTGCTCGAGGAGCTGGCGGACCTGGCCGAGCCGGTGCGGGTCAGCCACCTGGCCGTACGCGGGCTGCCCGGCTCCGGCACGCCGACCCAGCAGATGGACCGGGCGGGCATCGGCGTCCACGCGATCGTCAGCGCGGCGCGCGCCATCGCCTGACAGCGGGGGTGCCGCCGGCCAGGGTGCGACCGGTGAAATCCGCAGGTAGCCTGGTCGCCGTGACTGCCTTGCGGCGGTGGTACTCGCCAACAGGCCTGCACCCCGGAGACCACGCGTGCTGGACGTTCGCCGACGCGGCGGGGTTCGCCGCCACGGTGGTGCCCTTCCTGGAGGAGGGACGACAGCGCGGTGAGCGGCTGCTGCTGGTCGGAGAGTCGCAAGCGGCGATGTTGGCGGCCGTGAGTTCCCTGCCCAGACGTGCTGAGCTGCTGGCCAGCGGTCAGCTCGAGATCCTGGCGGCGGCGGACATGTACGGCTCCGGTCGGGCCCTGGACCCGGTCGCGCAGGTGCGGCACTTCCGGGGTGCGGTGGACGCCGCCCTCGATCGCGGCCACCGCGGGCTACGGGTGGCCGCGGACGGCAGCGTGCTGGCGCGGGCCGGGTCGGAGGGCCTGCGGCAGTTGCACATCTACGAGGGCCTCGCCGACGAGCTGGCCGGCAGCGGCCCACCGTTGACCGGAATGTGCCTGTATGACGCCTTTCTGGGCGACGACGTGCTCGGCCCTCTCACCGTCCTGCACCCGATTCAGCACCACGGGGACCGAGAGCCTCTGGGGCATCTGTCCGCTCGCGGTCCGCGGCTGGCGCTGCACGGCGACGTGGACCTCAGCCTCGCCGACCACGTGTTTCCCGCGCTGGTAGACCTCGCGGGCGGAGCCCAGGGTGAGGTCGTGCTCGACCTGTGGGACCTCGACTTCCTCGACGTCGCGGGCGCCCGCATGCTGAAGCGGGCGGTTCGGCGACTGGCGGAGGTCGGTGTGGACCTGCGTCCGGTCGGGCCGCGGCGGGCGGTGGCCCGCTGCCTTGAGCTGTTCGACCTCCTGGACGGGCAGGTGTCCGCATGACCCGGATCCGCCCGACGGGAGCCTGGGACGGCAGGACCTTCGCTCACGAGGGGTTCGCCTTCCGCAGCGACAGGGAGCTGATCGACCGGGTGGTGCCGTTCGCTGCCGAAGGGCTCTCCCGAGGGGAACCGGTGCTGGTCGTCGCCGGAGAGCGGGTGCGGACGCTGCTCGCCGACGAGATGGGCGCCGACGTGGCGCGGCTGGCGACCTTCACCCCCGCCGAGGGCTGGTGGCGCGGCGGGCACGACACCCTGCGGGCCTACGACCGGGACCTCCGTGCACTGCGCGACTCGGTCCCGACCTGGCGGCTGGTCGCGGAACCGGTCTGGCTGGCCCGTGACGACGGCCGGCAGTGGAGCCGGTTCGAGGCCGTCGCCAACAGGTGCTACGCCGACATGCCGTACTACAGCCTGTGCCTGCACGACGCCGAGCGGCTCCCCGACGCGGTGCTCCAGGCCGTCGCCCGCACCCATCCGCTCACCTGGGGCGGAGACACACCGGTCCCCACCCCGGCATACGAGGATCCGCAGCAGTTCATCCGCTCCGTGCAGCCGGAGTGGCGGGAGCGTCCCCGGAGCGCCGCGGTGACGTCGGTCGGCACACCCAGGGAGGCCCGCCATGGCGCTCTGACCTGGTTGGTCGACGGCTGGGGTGCCAGGGCCGACGACGTCGTTCTCGCCACGCACGAGTTGGTGATCAACGCTCTGCGCGCCGCGGGGTCCGCCGAGATGGCCTGCTGGTCCGAGGCGGACACGCTGGTCGTCGAGGTGTCCGACCGGGGACCGGGGCTGCCCGACGAGACCGCCGGCTACGTCCCGCCCTCCCACCACCAGGAGGGCGGCCGTGGGATGTGGCTGGCCTGGAGCCTCGCGGACGACGTTGCCGTCGCCACCGGCGGCGCGGGCACCCGAATCCGGCTGTACTTCTCCCACTGAACCGCGCCGCCCGGGCTTGAGTGCCGGCCGCCTGCCGGAGTTCGCCGACACCGCCCGAACGGCGGCCGTTTGTGGTGGTCGTCGGCGGGTAGCCACCCGGTCTCCGGGACGGAAGGACCGAGCAATGGCGGAGCTGGAGTTCGTGGCGAAGGTGGCCGAACGGGCGGGCCTCCCGGCGAAGACCGCGCGATCCCTGACCGAGGCCACCCTGCGCACCCTCGCCGAACGGATCAGCGGCGGCGAGGCGGCCGACCTGGCCGACCACGTGGCGCACGAGCTGCGCCCGCTGCTGGCCCGGGCCCGCCCCGAGGAGCCGCAGGTCTTCGGGTACGACGAGTTCCTGCGCCGGGTGGCCGACCGCGCCGGCACCGCGCCGGACATCGCCGAGAAGGGCGCGCGGGCGGTGCTGCAGACCCTGCACCGGGTGGTCGGGCACGCCGAGTTCGAGCAGGCCATGTCGGAGTTGCCACGGGAGATCGGCGCGCTGGCCCAGCCCGTGCCCCGTACCCCCTGACCGGCGGCGCCGGCCGGGACGGAACACCCGCCGACGGCTCCCGCCGCGGTGCCGGGCGGCCACTAGGTTGGGCTGATGACCGCTCTGAGCTTCGACCGCCACCGCGCCGAGATCGTCGCCCAGAGCGACCTGTTCCGCACCCACCTCGACGGCGCCGACCTGACCACGCCCGTCGCCTCCTGCCCGGGGTGGAACGTCGGCCAGCTGACCCGGCACCTCGGCGGCGGCCAGCGCTGGGCGGCCGAGGTGGTCCGCACCCGGGCCGAGCAGCCGCCGTCGGACACCCACTTCCGCGACCTGTCGCCGTACGCCCGGGAGGAACCGGCGGTGGTCGGCCCCTGGCTGGTGGAGAGCGCCGCCGCGCTGGCCGACGCGCTCGGCGAGGCCGGCCCCGACGTGGCGACCTGGACGCCGATGCCGGTGCCGGCCGCCGGGGTGTTCTGGGCCCGCCGGTTCGCCCACGAGACGCTGCTGCACCGGGCCGACGCCGCCCTCGCCCTGGGCGTGGACTTCGCCGTCGACCCGGCGGTGGCGGTCGACGCGCTGGACGAGTGGATGGAACTGGGCTCCCTGCCGCAGATGCTGGACATCTTCCCGCACCGGCGCGACCTGCTCGGCCCCGACCGCACCCTGCACCTCCACGCCACCGACGTGCCCGCCGAGCTGGGCGGAGAGTGGCTCGTGGACCTCACCGGGGACACCCTCGCCTGGCGGCGGGCGCACGAGAAGGCCGCCGTGGCGGTCCGCGGCCCGGTGACCGAGCTGCTGCTGATGGTCTACCGGCGGCGCCCGGTCGACACCGCCGTGGTCGAGGTGCTCGGCGACGCGACGCTGCTGGACCGCTGGCTGGCGGCGGTCGCGTTCGGCTGACGGTGGGGCCGGCAGCCGCCCGGCCGCCGGCCCCACCGCCGGCTCAGCCGGGCGCGTGCAGGAACGACCACTGGTGGCCGTCGAGGTCCCGGAACCCGCGCATGTATCCGAACCCGAGGTCCTGACCGGGGCCGAGGGACGTGCCACCCGCGAGGACCGCCACGTCGACCAGGGTGTCCACCCGCTCCCGCCGGTCGACGCCGAGACCGACGATCACCTCCCGGCTGGTGGCGGTGTCGCATACCCCGGCACCGGCGAACGCGGCGAAGGCCGCCGGGGTGTGCAGGATGAGGTGGGTGGTGTCGCCGAGGCTGAGTTGGGCGCTGTCCGCGCCGGGTTGCCGGGGCCGGGCCGTGAAGCCCAGGGCGGTGAAGAACTCCACCGCCCGGTCGAGATCGGCCACCGGCAGGTTGACGAACGTGGCGGTGCTCATCGGGTCACCTCCGGCTGCTCCAGCAGCTGCTTCAGGGCGGCGAGGCGGTCCCGCCAGTACGCCTTGAGCCGGTCGGCCTCCGCGGCGTCGGTGAGCTTCTCGTGCTGCACGGCCACCCGGGCCTTCGTCCCGCTCACCGGGGTGAAGCCGACCGCGATCCGGCTCGGCCCGCCGGCCCAGTCCGCCCGGAAGCTCTTCGGTGCGGTGGCCGTGCGGACCCGGACTGCCACGTCGGGCAGCCAGCGGCGGCGTACCGCCTCGTCGGCGAACGCCTCGAACAGCACCGTCACCGGCACGGCCACGGTGCGGGTGCCGGTGGCCTCGAAGCCGCCACCGCGCCGTTGGCCGGGGGTGCGCAGCCCGCGCGCCTGCTCGTACCCAACGGTGATGGTCTGCGCCCACCAGCCCGGCACCTCGTGCGCGGTGACCAGCCAGCGCGCCGTCTCGGTGTGGGTCCGGTCGATCGCGCCCCAGGCGTCGAGCCGGCCGAACCACCCGTCCCAGTCGTGGCCGGTGCGCTCGCGCAGCAGCGCGGCGGAGATCCGGTCCATCTGGGTCCGGGCGGGGGAGGAGGGCTCCGGGGCCGCGACGGCGGCTCCGGACCGGGCCAGCAGTTGCCGGCGGGCGCTCGTGTAGCTCTCGCCGGTGCGGGCCATCCGGGTGCGCACCCGGGATTTGAACGACTTGTGACTCGTCATCACATGCTCCCTGTCCACGGGCGTGGTCGCAGGGACTCACGCTCCCGTCGACCCCGCCCAGGGCATGTGGCGCGTCGGTGGGCCTGTCGGCACCGCGTCCCGAGGGCTCGGGGCCCCCTTTGCCTCCGCGGGACCGGTGGCGTGAGCACCGGGATGGAGGTGGGGCGCAGGACTGCGCCGCGCCCAGTCTACGCCCCGATCCGGTCCCCGGTGGGAAGGCCGGCTCAGCCGGTGGTCTGCTCCCACATCGACTTCATCTCGTCGAACGCCTGCTCCATGATCTGCACCATGGCGCGGCGGGCCGCTTCGCCGTCGCGGCGCTGGATCGCCGCGGCCACGTCGGCGTGCAGCTGCAACGCCTGCTGGTCCGGGTGGTGCGGCATGAGGTGGTAGTGGTGCCGGCCGGTGAGCACCTCGGCGACGAGTTCCTGGAGCTTGCCGAACATCTCGTTGCCGGAGGCGGCGAGGACCCGGCGGTGGAACTCGATGTCCAGGCGCAGGAACCGGTCCTCGTCCCCGGCCTGCCCGGCGGCCCACATCTTCGCCGCGACCCCGACCAGGTCGCTGGCGTCGTCGGGGGAGATCCGTCCGGCGGCCAGCCAGGCGGCGTGCGGCTCGACCGCGGTCCGCAGCTCGGTGATCGAGCGGAGCTGCGCCATCCGGCCGGCGGAGGCGAGCCGCCAGCGGATCACCTGCGGATCGAAGACGTTCCACGCCTCGGCGGGTCGGATCAGCACACCGACCCGGCGGCGCGTCTCGATGAGGCCCATGGACGCGAGCACCCGGAGAACCTCGCGGACCACCGACCGGGAGACCGCGTGCCGGTCGACCAGCTCGTCGATGTTGAGCACGGAGCCGGCGGCCAGTTCGCCGCCACAGACGGCCGTGCCGAGTTCGTCGAGTACGCGGGCGTGCAGCCCGGTCTCGCCCCCGGAGGAGGAGTGATCCACGGGTCGGAGCATATCAGTTGGCGATCACCCCTTGAATAAGTCAGCTTTTTCGGCCTAGCATCCGGTCGTTAAGCGGACGTTACAGCGTTGTGGCGCTCTTCCCCCGGGGCGGCGACCACGAGAAAAGGAGAGATGACGTGCGACGTCGATCGATATTCGGTACGTCTCTGGCCGTGGTCGCAGCCATGGGCCTGGCCGCCTGCGGCGGCGGTGGCGACGACAGCGGCGCGTCCAAGACGGTGCGCGTGACCCTGGCGAACCACGTCTGGACCGAGAACATCAAGGCGGCCCTGCCCGAGTTCGAGAAGCAGACCGGGCTCAAGGTCGAGATCACCCAGCTCGGCGAGGACCAGCTCTCCGACCAGTACAACGTCAAGCTCAACGCCGGCTCGTCCGACCTGGACGTGATGATGTACCGGCCCCTCCAGGAGGGGAAGCTCTTCGCCAAGAACAAGTACCTGGCCGACCTCTCGGACCACGTGAAGTCCAGCAAGGACTGGGACTACTCCGACTTCCAGTCCGGCCCGGTCGAGGCCACCACGTACAAGGACAAGCCGGTGGGCGTCCCCATCATCACCGAGCAGGAGGTCCTGTACTACCGCAAGGACCTGCTGGCCAAGGCCGGCCTGAGCGCCCCGCCGAAGACCCTCGACGAGCTGAAGACCGCCGCCGCGAAGATCAAGGCGAGCGTCCCCGGCACCGCGGGCTTCGTGGCCCGCACCGGCAAGTCGCCGGCGGTCACCCAGTTCTCCAGCTTCCTCTACAGCTTCGGCGGTGACTTCGTCGACGGCAGCGGCAAGGCGACCGTCAACAGCGACGCCGCCAAGCAGGCGTACGCCTTCTACGGCGGGCTCATCAAGGACTCCGGCCCGGCCAACGTCAGCACCGACATGAGCTGGCCCGAGGCGATGGCCATCTTCACCCAGGGCAAGGCCGCCTTCTACACCGAGGCCAACTCGCTCTACAAGAACGCCACCGACCCGGCCAAGTCCAAGGTGTCCGACACCGTCGGCTTCGCGCCGTTCCCGGCGGGCCCGGCCGGCTCCAAGCCGTACAACATCCCGTCGTGGGCGCTGGGCGTCAACGACGCCTCGAAGAACAAGAGCAACGCCTGGAAGTTCATCGAGTGGGCCACCGGCAAGGAGCAGACCCTCGCCCAGCAGAAGGCCGGTGTGCCGAGCGCCCGTACCTCGGTCTGGGCCAACCCGGAGGGCACCGCGAACTACCCGAAGGACCTGGTCGAGGCCATCAACGCCAGCACGCAGGGCGGCGTCGCCCACGACCGGCCCGTGGTCGTGAAGGTCGGCCAGGCCCGCGAGCTGGTCGGCCAGCCGATCGTCGACGCGATCACCGGCAAGGACCCGGCGGCCGCGGCCGACACCGCCAACGAGGCCTTCCAGAAGTTCCTGGACGACGAGGCCAAGTAGCACGCGCGCGGGTGGTGGGGCGGCTCGCCCCACCACCCGCGTACCCCTGTCGGTCCGCCCACCCCGGAGATCCCATGGCAACCGTCACCACCCCCCGCCGCGCGCCCGGCGGCGCCGGCGTCATGCCCGACACGCCCGGCTGGGCGCGCTGGGCCAACGACCACCGCAAGTGGCTGTTCGCCGCGCCCGCGATGGCCTTCGTGGCCGCGTTGATCGTGATCCCGCTGGGCTGGACCGCCTGGCTCAGCCTCACCGACGCCGAGGGGTCCGTCCGCGCCGAGAGCGAGTTCGTGGGCTTCCAGAACTACCTCGACGTCCTGTCGGACACCGACCGGTTCTGGCCGGCGGTCGGCCGTACCGCCGGCTTCACCCTCGTCGCGCTGCTGTTCGAGGTGGTCCTCGGCATGGCCATCGCGCTGCTGCTGTGGCGGCCGTTCAAGGGCCAGAAGTGGGTCCGGGTCGCCATCCTCATGCCGCTGGTCGCCACCCCGGTCGCGGTCGGCATGATGTGGCGGCTCATCTTCGACCCGAACATCGGCCTGGCCAACCAGGTGCTCGGCTGGTTCGGCATCGGCCCGCAGCCGTGGCTCGCCGGCCAGCACTCCGCCCTGCCGACCACGATCTTCATCGACGTCTGGCAGTGGACCCCGATGGTGGTGCTGATCCTGCTCGCCGGGCTGACCTCGCTGTCCGAGGAACCCCAGGAGGCGGCGCGGATCGACGGCGCCAGCACCTGGCAGCGGTTTCGGCACGTCACCCTGCCGCTGCTGATGCCCACGGTGATCGTCGCGATCCTGCTGCGCGGCATCGACGCGCTGAAGACCTTCGACATCCTCTATGCCACCAAGGGCAAGGGCGGCGGTTCCTTCCACGAGGTGGAGACCCTCAACGTGTACGCCTACGGGCTGAGCTTCGACTACAACGAGTACGGCGTCTCCTCCACCGTCCTCATCCTCTTCTTCCTGATCATCATCGGGTCGATGTGGGCCCTGACCGCGCGTCGTAAGGAGGCCAAGCGATGAAGGCCGGTCCCGCGTACCGGGTGTTCCGGGTGGTGGCGCTCGTCGTCGTGGTGCTGTCGCTGGTCACGCCGCTGCTCTGGATGATCGCCGCGTCCTTCAAGACCAACGTCGACATCTACGACACCGGCAAGGCGCTGGTCTTCTCGCCCACCCTGGACAACTACGCCAAGGTCCTGCAGCAGTCGCACTACGTCCAGTTCATCGGGAACAGCCTCTGGGTGGCGTTCGCCGCCACCGTGCTGTCGCTGATCCTCGGCGTGCCGGCCGCGTACTCGATGAGCCGGTTCAACATGAAGAAGTCGGCCCTCGTCGTGCTGATGGCCCGGGTCATCCCCGGCGTCTCGCTGCTGGTGCCCTGGTACTACGTCTTCTCCAACCTGCAGCTGGTCGGCGGCTTCACCGTGCTGATCCTCAGCCACATGTTCGTCTCGCTGCCGTTGATCGTCTACATCATGATGGGCTTCTTCGACGGCCTGCCCGAGGAGTTGGAGGAGGCGGCGCTGGTCGACGGTCTCACTCACATCGGCGCGTTCCGCCGGATCACCCTGCCGCTGTCGGTGCCGGGCATCGCCACCGCCGGCATCCTGTCCTTCATCTTCTCCTGGAACAACTTCATGTTCGCCCTGGTGCTCTCCGGCGCGGACACCAAGACCCTCCCGGTGGCGATCTTCGACTTCGTCGGGTACGCCAGCATCGACTGGGGCGGCCTCATGGCCGCGGCCACCGTGGTGACACTGCCGATCATGGTGATCGCCCTGTTCGTGCAGAAGTACGTGGTCTCCGGCCTGACCGCCGGCGCGACGAAGGGCTGAGCACCGTGACCACCATCGCGCGCATCGAGACCTTCCTGGTCGCGCCCCGCTGGCTGTTCGTCCGGGTGGAGACCGAATCCGGCATCGTCGGCTGGGGCGAGGCCACCTGCGAGGGCCGCTCGGAGACCGTCCGCGCCGCCGTCGACCAGCTCGCCGAGCTGCTGATCGGCCGGGACGCGCTGCGCATCGAGGACCACTGGCAGGTGCTCACCAAGGGGTCGTTCTACCGGGGCGGCCCGATCCTGGCCAGCGCCGTGGCCGGCCTCGACCAGGCGCTCTGGGACATCGCCGGCAAGCACTGGGGCGCGCCCGTGCACCAGTTGCTCGGCGGCCCGGTCCGGGACCGGATCCGGGTGTACGGCTGGGTCGGCGGCGACGAGCCCGGCGAGGTCCGCGACCAGATCAGCGCCGCCCTCGACACGGGCCTGACGGCGGTCAAGATGAACGCCGCCGGCCGGATGAGCGCGGTGGCCTCGGTGGCCGAACTCGACGGCGTGGTCCAGCGGGTGGCCGCCGCCCGCGAGGTGCTCGGCGACCACCGGGACGTCGCGGTCGACTTCCACGGCCGGTTCAGCCTGGCCAGCGCCCGCCGGGTCGCCCCGCTGCTGGAGCCCTACCGGCCCTTCTTCCTGGAGGAGCCGGTGGTGCCGGAGAACTCGC
Organism: Micromonospora sp. AP08; assembly: GCF_008085935.1. NCBI lineage: Bacteria > Bacillati > Actinomycetota > Actinomycetes > Micromonosporales > Micromonosporaceae > Micromonospora > Micromonospora sp. AP08. The sequence continues at coordinate 47,714 of NZ_VSEZ01000025.1, read as the reverse complement.
ACCTGATCGGCGAGTTCGTCCGCTCCACCACCACGCCGGTGTCGACGGGGGAGCGGCTCTACAGCCGGCAGGAGTTCCTGCCCGTCCTCCAGGCCGGCATCGCGGTCGCCCAGCCGGATCTCTCGCACGCCGGCGGCATCACCGAGGTCCGCAAGATCGCCGCGCTGGCCGAGGTGTACGACGTCCAGCTCGCCCCGCACTGCCCGCTCGGCCCGATCGCCCTGGCGGCCTGCCTGCAGGTCGGCTTCGCCACGCCGAACTACCTGATCCAGGAGCAGAGCATCGGCATCCACTACAACCTCGGCGCCGAGGTGCTCGACTACTGCCTCGACAAGACGCCGCTGACCTTCGTGGACGGGTACGTCGAGCGGCTCACGGCGCCCGGCCTGGGCATCGAGATCGACGAGGCGGCGGTGCGTGCCGCCGACAAGCGCGGCCACGCCTGGCGCAGCCCCATGTGGCGGCACCGGGACGGCTCCTACGCGGAATGGTGACCATGACCCTCGACCTCACCGCCGAACTCGCTGCCACCCGCCTGCTGGCGGTCATCCGCGGCACCGACCCGACCGCCGCCATCGCCACCGGCACCGCCCTGCTCGCCGAGGGCGTCCGCGTGGTCGAGGTGGCCCTGACCACGCCCGGCGCCCTGGACGCCATCGCCGCGATCCGGGCCGCCGCCCCGCCCGGCTCCCTGGTCGGCGCGGGCACCGTGCTCACCCCGGCCGCCGTCGCCGACGTGGCCGCGGCCGGCGCGCAGTTCGTCGTCACCCCGGCCGTCGTCGACTCCATCGGCGAGGCGGCCCGCCGCGGGCTGCCGGTGGCCGCGGGCGCGCTGACCCCCACCGAGGCGTACGCGGCCGTCCGGGCGGGAGCCGCCGCCGTGAAGCTCTTCCCGGCCTCGCTGGGCGGCCCGGCGTACCTGAAGGCGCTGCGCGACCCGTTCCCGGACATCCCGTTCGTCGCGGTCGGCGGGGTGGGGCTGGCCGAGCTGCCCGGCTACCTCGCGGCCGGGGCGATCGCCGTCGGCGTCGGCGGCCCGCTGGTCGGCGACGCCGCCTCCGGCGGTGACCTCGACGCCCTCCGCGAGCGGGCCCGCGCCTACCTGGCCGCCGTCGCATGAGGACGGGACCGCACGCCTTCCGCGGGGTCGTCGCATGAGCGGCCTTGACCTGCTCACCTTCGGGGAGGCGCTGGTCTCGCTGCGCTCGACCGGGCCGCTCACGGCCGGCGGCGCGCTCACCCCGCACCTGGCCGGGGCGGAGGCCAACGTGGCCATCGGCCTGGCCCGGCTCGGCCACCGGGCGGCCTTCGCCGGCCGGGTCAGCGACGACGAGCTGGGCGCCTTCCTGCTGCGCCAGCTGCGCGCCGAGGGCGTCGACGTGACGCACGTGCTCCGCGACCCCGAGCGCCCCGCCGGGCTCATGTTCCTGGAGCGGCGCACCGCCGACCTGACCCGGGTGCTCTACCAGCGGGCCGGCTCGGCCGGGTCGGCGCTCGGCGTCGACGACCTGCGGCCCGCCCTGGCGGCCGGCGCCCGGGTGCTGCACCTGACCGGGATCACCCCGGCGCTCTCGGACCGCGCCCGGGAGGCCGCCGCCTGGGCCGCCGAGACGGCCGCCCGGGCCGGGACGCTGGTCTGCCTCGACGTCAACCACCGGGCCAAGCTGTGGTCCCGGGACGACGCGCGGGCCGTGCTCACCCCGCTCGCCGGGCACGCCTCGGTGGTGGTCGCCTCGGCCGACGAACTGGACCTGGTCGGCGCGCCCGGCGACGACGAGGAGACGCTGGCGGCCGGGCTGCTGGCCCGGGGCGTGTCGACCGTGCTGGTGAAGCTCGGCGGCGACGGCGCGCGTGCGTACACCCGGGAGGGTCGCCGGCACGCGGCGGCGCTGCCCGTGACGGCGGTCGACACCGTCGGCGCGGGGGACGCCTTCACGGCCGGCTACCTCTCCGGTCACCTCGACGGGCTCGACCTGGCCGGGCGGCTGCGCCGCGCGGTCACCCTCGGCGCCTTCGCCGTCGCCGGACACGGCGACTGGGAGACGCTGCCGCGCCGGAACGAGCTGTCCCTCCTGGACTCCCGGCAACCCGGCGACACCCTTCGCTGACCACCCCGAGAAAGGCACCCGCGTGAAGATCGTCGCAGCGGACGTGATCGTCTCCAGCCCCGACCGCAACTTCGTCACCCTCCGGATCACCACCGACGAGGGCGTCACCGGGCTGGGCGACGGCACCCTCAACGGCCGAGAGCTGCCCGTCGCGTCCTACCTGGCCGACCACGTCGTCCCCCTGCTGATCGGGCGCGACCCGCACCGCATCGAGGACACCTGGCAGTTCCTGTACCGGTCGGCCTACTGGCGGCGCGGCCCGGTGACCATGGCCGCCATCGCCGCCGTCGACGTCGCGCTCTGGGACATCAAGGCCAAGGCCGCCGGGATGCCGCTCTACCAGCTCCTCGGCGGCGCGTCCCGCACCGGGATCATGGCGTACGGGCACGCCTCCGGCCGGGACCTGCCCGAGCTGTTCGACTCCATCCGCGCGCACCTGGAGCTGGGCTACCGGTCGATCCGGGTGCAGACCGCGGTGCCCGGCATCAACGCCGTGTACGGCGTCGCCGCCCAGCCCAGCATCGACGGCAAGCGGTACGACTACGAGCCCGCCCAGCGCATCCCGCTGCCCGCCGAGGAGGACTGGGACACCCGCGCCTACCTGCGCCACCTGCCCGCGGTGTTCGAGGCGGTCCGCACCGAGTTCGGCCCCGAGCTGCCGCTGCTGCACGACGGCCACCACCGGATGACCCCGATCCAGGCCGCGAAGCTCGGCAAGGCGCTCGAACCGTACGACCTGTTCTGGCTGGAGGACTGCACCCCGGCGGAGAACCAGGAGGCGCTGCGGCTGGTCCGCCAGCACACCACCACCCCGCTGGCCATCGGCGAGGTCTTCAACACGGTGTGGGACTACCAGACGCTGATCCGGGAACAGCTGATCGACTACGTCCGGTCGGCCGTCACCCACACCGGGGGCATCACCGCCATGCGCAAGCTCTTGGACTACGCCGCCCAGTACCAGATCAAGTCCGGCATCCACGGCCCGACCGACATCTCGCCGGTCGGCATGGCCGCCGCGCTCCACCTGGACCTGGCCATCCACAACTTCGGCATCCAGGAGTACATGCAGCACGGCCCACTCACCAACGAGGTGTTCCGGCAGTCGTTCACCTTCACCGACGGCTACCTGCACCCGGGCGAGCAGCCCGGCCTCGGCGTGGAACTCGACGACGAGGCGGCGGCCCGGTTCCCGTACCAGCCGGCGTACCTGCCGTTCAACCGGCTCAAGGACGGCACCGTCCATGACTGGTGAGCGGCCGCCCACCCGGCACGTCGTGGTGATGGGCGTGTCCGGCGCGGGCAAGACGACGGTGGCCCGGGGGATCAGCGAGCTGACCGGACTGCGGTTCGCCGAGGCCGACGAGTTCCACACCGAGGCGCACGTGGCCCAGATGCGGGCCGGCATTCCGCTGACCGACGCGGACCGGTGGCCCTGGCTGCGCGCCCTGGCCGGGTGGATGGCCGACCGGCACGCCGAGGGGGTGTCCACCGTGCTGACCTGCTCGGCGCTGAAGCGCGCGTACCGGGACGTGCTGCGGCAGGGGCCGGCGGACGTGGAGTTCCTGCACCTCGACGGGGCCGCCCAGCTGATCCGGGACCGGTTGGACCGGCGGGTCGGGCACTACATGCCGGCCAGCCTGTTCGACTCGCAGCGGGCGATCCTGGAGCCCCTGGGGCCGGACGAATCCGGCGTGGTGCTGGAGGTGGCGGCGCCCCCGGAGCAACTGGTCCAGAGGGCGGTCGACCTGCTCGGCCTGCGGTCGCGGGCCGCGGTCGCCGGACCCTGACGGGCGTACGCCGGCCGGTGGGCGGATCACCGCCGGCCGGCGGTCAGCCGGGTAGGGCGTCCAGGTAGACCCAGCGGCCGTCCTCCCGGACGAACCGGCTGTGCTCGGCCACCGTGCCGGGCCGGCCGGCCTCCCGGTAGTGCGCGCGGAACGCGACGGTGCCCTCGGTGTCGAACAGGCCGCCCCGGTCCGTGTCGAGGACCTCCAGCCGGGTCCACCGGGTGCCCGGGTCCAGCCCCAGCCGGGGCGGGCGGGTGGTGGAGTGCCAGCTGCGCAGCAGGTAGCCGGCGTCACCCACGGCGAAGGCGCTGTACCGGGAACGCATCAGCGCCTCGGCGGTGGCCGCCGCCGTGACGCCCCGGTGGATCGGCCCGCAGCAGTCCGCGTACGGCAGGCCGGAGCCGCAGGGACAGGGCCCCTCGGTCGGGTCGGCCGCGCTCCGGCGGGCACCGCGTTTCGCCACCGGGTCATTCTCGCCGACGGCTCACCGGCCGCTCGTCCGGGCCGTCCGCCGGCTGCCGTACGACTCCATGGTCGTCGCCTTCCTCGCCGGCGTCCGTGTCGCCGCGACCCGCTGGGCCTTGGCGCCGGCCGCGGCCTTCTTGGCGGTGGCCGCGCGGGCCGTGCCCTTGGCGGCCGGCGCCTTCTTCGCCGTGGTCCGCGTGGCCGGCGCCTTCTTCGCCGCCGCCCTGGTGCCGGGCGCCTTCTTGCCCACGGCCTTCTTGGCGGGCGCCTTCTTCGCCGTGGCCTTCGTGGCGGGGGCCTTCTTCGCCGCCGTGGTGGCCTTCTTCGCGGCGACCGCCTTGGCGGTGGGCCTCCGGGTGGGCGTCGCGGTGGTGGCCGAGGTGCCCTTCTTCCGCGCCACCCGCGCGGTGGTCGGGGTCGGCTTCTCGCCGGGAGTCTTGGCGGCGGTCGCCCCCGTCGCCCGCCTGGTGGCGGTCGCGGCCTTCTTCGCCGCCGCCTTGTTCGGCATCGGGGCCTTGCGGGCCCCGGTGGCTTTCCTGGCGCTTCTCGGTCTGGTGGCCGCCTGGGCCATCGGTCCTCCTCGCGGTCCGCCGCGGCCCGGACGGGTGCGTCCGGCGACGTCGGGCCGGCCGGCCCGCGCGGCGCGCGTGTCTTCCCACCGCGCCGGTGGTCAAACCCGGCGCGGGCGAACACCAGCGGGCCGCCGGCGGTTGCGGGCCGGTAGTGCAATGACGGCATGGACGACGACATCGACCGGCGGCTCGCGGCGGCCGCGGCGGCGATCCGGGAGTACGACCTGGCCGGGCAGCGGCTGCGGGAGCTGTCCGTGCGGATCGGCGCGGCGCGCGCCGCCGTCTCCGCCCTGCGCGAGCGGCTCGACGCCGAGCAGGCCGACGTCGAGCGCCTGGAGGGCCTCACCCTGAGCCGGGTGCTGGCCGCGGTCCGCGGCGGTCGCGACGACGTGCTGGCACGGGAACGCGCCGAGGCGGACGCGGCCCGGCTGCGGCTCGCCGAGGCGGAGCGGCTGCTCGCGGCCCTGCGGGACCAGTCGGCGCGGACCCAGGCCCGCCGGCGGCGGCTGGCCACGGCGCCGGGGGAGTACGCGGCGCTGCTCGACGAGCGGGAGCGCCTGCTCACCGCCTCCGACGATCCGCGCCGCCCGCGGCTGCTGGAGCTGGCCGAACAACGCGGCCGGCTGACGGCGGAGCACCGGGAACTGACCGAGGCCGTCGGCGAGGCGCGGAACGCGGAGTCGGCCCTGCACCACCTGGGGGAGCTGCTGAGCCGCGCGGCGGACTGGTCGACGTACGACGCGCTGGGCGGCGGCCTGGTCACCGGCCTGGTCAAGCACGACATCCTCGACGAGGCGGCCGACGCGTCCGCGCGGGTCGACCGGGCGCTCGCGGCGCTCCGGACAGAACTTGCCGACCTGCCCGGGCCGGCCCTCGACCCGGCCACCGAAAGGATGGACGAGCTGACCCGGTTCACCGACATCTGGCTGGACAACCCGTTCACCGACGTGGTCGTGCTGCGCCGCGTCGAGCGGTCCCGGGACCAGACCGCCCGGTCGCAGGGGGAGGTGGCGGCCCTGCGCCGGGTGCTCGAGCTGCGGGCCGCCGAACTGGGCGCCCGGCTGGCCGCCGTCGAGACCGAACGCGGGGAGCTGCTGAAGCGCGCCTGACGGCAGCAGATTGGCCCAACAATCACGGCATGTATTGGCTCTCCTGATGGGCCACTTCGCGGCATACCGTCGACTCGGCAAGCGACACTCGCGAAGGGACCGAGACGACGATGACCACCGCCGACATGTGGTTCGACCCGCGCTGCCCGTGGGCGTGGAACGCCTCCCGCTGGCTGCTGGAGGTGGAGCGGGTCCGCGAGGTTCGCGTCCGGTTCCACGTGATGAGCCTGTCCCTGCTCAACGAGGGCCGCGAGGACCTGGAGGAGTGGTACCGGGAATGGCTGAAGCCCGGCCTCGGCCCGGTCCGGGTCTGCGTGGCCGCCGCGCAGAAGTACGGCCCCGAGGTGCTGGGCGACCTCTACACCGCGCTCGGCGAGCGGATCCACCACGGGCGCGCCCCCATCGGCCGGGAGCTGTACACGGCGGCGCTGGGCGAGGTCGGCCTCTCCGTCGACCTGGCCGACGCCGCCGACACCACCGACCACGACGAGGCCCTGCTGGCCAGCCACCGGGCCGGGCTGGCGCCGGTCGGCGAGGACCTCGGCACACCGACCATCCACGTCACCGGCGCCGACGGGCGGACGCACGCGTTCTTCGGGCCGGTGGTCGCGCCGATCCCGCGCGGCGAGGACGCCGGCCGGCTCTGGGACGGGGTGCTGCTGGTCTCCGGCACCGACGGGTTCTTCGAACTGAAGCGGGGGCGTACCCGCCGGCCGATCGAGCACGCCTGAGCCTGACCGGGCCGCGGCGGGTGGTCTGCCCCACCCGCCGCGGCCGGCGGCTCAGACCCCGATCCGGGACCAGTCACCCCAGATCGCGAACGTCATCCCCCGGCTCGCCTGGATGTTGACGAACAGCGTGTGTCCGTCCGGGCTGAAGGTGGAGCCGGCGAACTCGTCGTTGGACCGGTCCGCTCCGGTGCTGCTGACCAGCCGGTTCAACGCGATGTCGAACAACTCGCCGCGCGGGGTGAGCCCGCGCACGTAGTTGTCGTTCACGTTGTCCTCGCAGACGACCAGCGTGCCGCGCGGGCTGGTGGTCACGTTGTCCGGGAAATCGAGCACGTCGGGCCCGGGCGACTCGTACACCAACCGGAGCACCTGCGCCCGGCAGTCGTACGCCCACACCTGGCCGTGCCCGTTGCCGAACCCGTCGGCGACGGGGCCGGTCGACGTCTCGGCCGGGCCACCGCCCTGCGTGGCCGTGAAGTAGACGACGCCGTCGTCGTACGCCGACCCCTCCAGCCGGGAGAAGTACGCGGCGCCCCGGTCCCAGCCCTGCCGGGAGACGTACGTCAGCGCCTGGTCGTTCGTCGTCGGCGCGGCCTGGCCCGGGGTGTACGGGAACCGCGGCGCCGGGTCGTCGATGTCCACCCACTGCACCGGGTACGTCGCGTGCCGCCGCTGCGCCGCGGCCAGGTTCAGGTTGCGGCGACCGCGCACCGCGAGCATCTGCAGCCGGCCCCCGTCGGCCAGCCGTCCGCACTTCATGGGGTCCACCGGGGGCGTGTACCGGTAGAAGCCGGACGGGAAGCCGAAGTTGTCCTCGGTCAGGTACAGGTGCCCGCCGCGCGGGTCGTAGGCCACCGACTCGTGCGCGAACCGGCCGGCGGCGGTGATCGGCGCCCGGTCCGACTGCCCGTCCGCGGGCACCTCGTAGATGAAGCCGTGCGGCTGGGTGAGCGGCACGTTGGACGTGCCGGTGAAGTCCGGGCCGACGTCCGGCCCGTTGACCGTCTCCTCGCAGGTGATCCAGCTGCCCCAGGGCATCCGGCCGCCGGAGCAGTTCATCATGGTGCCGTTCAGGCTGGTCCACGAGCGCCGGACCTCGCCGTGGCGGGTGACCTCGACCGTGGTGGTGCCGCCCTGCGCCATCGGGTCGTACGCCGCGGCGGCGTCGCCGAAGGCGGGGCCGGGGTTGTTCACCTCGTGGTTCCGGACCAGCCGGACGGTGCCGTCCGGCCCGCGGAAGGCGCCCATGCCGTCGTGCCGGCCGGGCAGCCGCGTGCCGTCGTCCAGGGTCACGGGGAACTCGGTGTCGTGGAACGAGCGGTACTGGAAGCCGTCGGGCAGGTGCAGGCGGACCGTGCCGTCGCGCAGGTCCGGCACGGGCCCCAGGGTCGGGTCGGGTGCCGGACGTAGGCCGACCGCGCCGGCCTCGCCACGCGCCACGAACCCGATGAACGGGCCGCCCAGGACGGCGCCGCCCGCCACGGCGGCGGCGCCGCGCAGCAGGGTGCGCCGGTGGAGATCAGGCATCGGGGGACTCCTTTGTCGCCAGGTCTCCGTCCATGAAGGCCGGGGACCGATCCTCCGAGTGATCCTCGTCACCGGTTCACCGCATGGCAACCTCCCGGCCGCAACCCGGCCGGGTTCGGTACCTCAGGTCGGCCTAAGCGGACTGTTCAGTCCGCCGGAAGGTCCACCGGCAGGGGCACCGGCCGCTTCGCCACCCGGTCGTCGCCGGACGAACGCCCGCGCACGTGCCGGCCCAGCCAGGGCAGCAGGTGCCGCCGCATCCAGGCCAGCTCGGCCCGGACCGCCTCGTGGCGGGGCCGGCGGGCGGCCGGCGGCAGGGGGCGCGACCAGGAGTCGTCGTACCCGGGCAGGCCGGCGGTGTGGGCGAGCGCCGCGGCGATCCGCTCGTGGCCCGCCGAGTTGGCGTGCAGCCGGTCGTCGCTCCACAGCCGCGGGTCGGAGGCCACCGGATGCGCGCCCAGGTCGAGCAGGGTGGCGCCGGTCTCGGCGGTGGCCGCGCGGACCGCCTCGTTCAGCGCCAGCACCCGGCCCCGCAACGGACGGGCCAGCGGCATCACCGGCGCCGGGTCGGGCAGGGTGAAGGTGAGCACGGTGGCACCCTGGCCGACCAGCGCCCGCTGCATGGCGCGCACGTCCTCGACCACCCGGTCGGCGTCGAAGGAGGGTCGCAGCACGTCGTTCATGCCGGCCACCACGGTCGCCAGGTCCGGGGCCAGCTCCAGCGCCACCGGCAACTGCTCGGCGCGGATCCGCGCGGTGGTGCGGCCGCGGATGGCGAGGTTGGCGTACTCCAGGCCGCCCTGGGCGCGGGCCACCGCGAGGGCGAACCGGTCGGCCCAGCCCCGGTAGCCGCCCGCCTCGTCCGGGTCGTCCAGCCCCTCGGTGGTGCTGTCGCCGATCGCCACATATCGCCGCCACATCATGCGGGCCAGCCTACGGAACCCCGCCCGGCCGTTCCGGGACAGCGCCCGCACGGCCCGGCCGCTAGCCTGGTGCGGAACATGAGCCCGACCCAACGCCGCCTCGACCCCGACCAGGTCCGGCGCTACCTGGCCGCGTCGCTCGACCCCAATCCCGGGGTGGCCGACTGCGGGCCGCTGGCCGGCGGCGGGTTCGCCGCCGTCTGGTCGGTCGCCCTCGACGACGGGCGGGCCGTGGTGCTCAAGGTGGGACCGCCGCCGCAGGTGCCGCTGCTGCGCTACGAGCGCGACATGATCGGGGCGGAGGCCCGCTACCTGCGGCTGGTCGCCGCGCGGGCGCCCGCCGTGCCGGTGCCGCCGCTGCTGCACCACGGCCACGACCCGGTGCTCGGCGACTGGCTGCTCACCGGCCTGCTGCCCGGCCGCACCCTGTGGGACCTGACCCGGGCCGGCGCCGAGGTGGGCCCGGTCCGGGCCGAGTTCGGCCGCGCGCTCGCCACGCTGCACGCCGTCACCGGCGACCGCTACGGCTACGACGGTGGCCGGACCGGCGCGTCCACGTGGCGGGGCGCGTACACGGCCATGCTGGACGACCTGCTCGCCGACGCGGCGGACTGGGCGGTGCCGCTGCCCGTGCCGGCGGCCCGCATCCGCGAGCTGGTCGACCGGCACGCCCACGTCCTCGACGCGGTACGCCGCCCGGCGCTGCTGCACTTCGACGGCTGGGCCGGCAACATCCTGGCGGTCGACGGTCCCGGCGGGACGCCCCGGCTCAGCGGGCTCGTCGACGGCGAGCGCCACCTCTGGGGCGACCGGCTGCTGGACCTCGTGTCGCCGCTGCTGTTCCGGCGCGCCGAGGACGAGCCGGACGACCCGCTCGTGCGGGCGTACCGGGCGGTCGCGCCGTTCCCGCTGGACGCCGGGGCGCGCCGCCGGCTCGGGCTCTACCGGCTGCACCTCTACCTGCTCATGACGGTGGAGATGCCCAGCCGGGGCATCACGGCCGAGTCCGACGCGTGGCGGGTGGACCGCCTCGCCGAGCTGCTCGACGCCGAACTGTCCGATCTGGCCGGCTCGTGACGCCTCAGAGCCAGCCGGAGCGCCGGAACAGCCGGTGCAGGGTGACCGCGGCGGTCGCCATGAGCAGCAGGGCGCCCGCGTAGCCGTACCGCCAGCCCAGCTCCGGCATGTGCGCGAAGTTCATCCCGTAGACCCCGGCCACCGCGGTCTGCGTGGCCGCGATGGCCGCCCAGGCCGCGATCTTGCGCATGTCGTTGTTCTGCTCCACGGCGAGCTGCGCCAGCCGGGACTGGAGGATCGAGTTGAGCAGCTCGTCGTACGCGCCGATCCGGTCCGCGGCCCGGGTGAGCCGGCTCTCCACGTCGGCGAACCAGCGGTGCAGCGCCGGCGGCGGGCCCTCGCCCCGCTGCTCCAGCAGCGCGCGCAGCGGCGCCTGCAACGGCAGCACCGCCCGCTTGAACTCCACCACCTCCCGCTTGAGCTGGTAGATGTGCTGGATGTCGGCGTCCCGGTCACGGGCGAAGACGCTCTCCTCGACCCGTTCCAGGTCCCGTTCCAGATGACCGGCGACCTCCAGGTAGAGGTCCACCATCCGGGCGCAGACCGCGTACGCCACCGCCCACGGCCCCTCGGCCAGCACGCCCGGCCGGCGCTGCACGTCCTCCCGCACCGGGGTCAGCGCGCCCGTCGCGCCGTGCCGGACGGTGAGCGCGAACCGGTCGCCGAGGAACACCATCACGTCCCCCGTGTCGATCACCTCGGAGGTGGCGGTCAGCTCGGTGTGCTCCACATAGCCGGCCGTACGCAGCACCAGCAGCGTCACCTCGCCGTGCCGCTGCACGGTGGGCCGGTGCCCGTCGGCGAGGGCCTGCGCCACGGCCAGCTCGTCCAGCCCGAAGGTCCGCCCGACCGCGGCCATCACGGCGGGGCCCGGCTCGTGCAGGCCGAGCCAGACGAACGCCCGCCGGGTGCGCCGGGCCCGGTCGTACGCGTCGGCGTAGTGCGGCCGGCCCGGCTCCCGCCGACCGGCCACGTAGACCGCGCAGTCGACGACGGCGTCCGGGTTGGCCCGGCGCGGCGTGGGCCCGGCCGGCTCGTCGGCGCGCCCGAGCAGGCGGGCGACGAGACCGGGCAACAGCCGCCCGCGCCGCCGGGTCCGTACCGCCGACCGGTCCACCGCGCACCTCCACCGCCGAGGAACTGACGGCCCACCGTACGGCCTGCCGGCGCCCCGGCGGTGTCCGGCCCGCGTCAGCGGGCGGCGGTGGCGAAGACCACGATGTTGTCCGGGTAGCTGCCGGTGCGCGGGTCGAACCGGCCGCCGCAGGTGATCAGCCGGAGCCGGGCCTCGGCGCCGCCGCCGTACACCCGCTCGGTGGGGAAGCGCTCCTTCGGGTACGCCCCGACGCCGTCCACGATGAACACCGCGACCCGGCCGTCGGCCCGGGTGACCTCGACGGTGTCCCCGGGGCGCAGCCGGCCGAGGTCGAAGAAGACCGCCGGGCCGCGCAGCGAGTCGACGTGTCCCACCAGCACGGCGTTGCCGGCCTCGCCAGGGGTGGGGCCGCGGCGGTACCAGCCGGCGATCTCCGGGTGGTCCAGCGGCGGCACCTCCAGCGCGCCGCTGGTGTCCGTGGCGACCGGGACGATGTCGGCGTCGACGCGGATGCGGGGGATGGTGACGCGGACCGGCTCCGAGCGGGGGAGCACCGGGCCGGGCGAGCCCGAGGGTTCGACGGTCGGCGCGGCCGAGGCGCCCGGCTGGGGCGGTGGGTGGGCGGTGGTGCCGAGGCCGGCGGCGAGCAACCCGGCGCCGGTGGCGCCGGCCAGGGTGAGCGCGGCGACGACGGCGGCCGTGCGGGCTCGCGACGGCCCGCCCGCGGGGTGGCGCTGCGACGACAGGGTTCCACCTCCGTCCGTCGTGGACGCGGTGCCCGCGCCGGTCCGACCGGCGCGGGCACCCGCTCAGGGATGGTGTGGCGGGCCGTCAGGCGACGGTGGTGGCCCGTCGGCGGCGGCGCACCAGCACGTACGTTCCGCCGGCGACCGCCGCGGCGGCCAGCGCGCCGCCCGCTACCAGCACGCCCGTGTCGCCGTCCCGGCCGCCGGCGCCGGCCTGCGCGCCGCCGATCGGGGTGACCGTGAAGCTGGCCGTGCCGCCGTTGGTGCCGTCGCCGCAGGTGGCGGTGACCGTGTACGTGCCGAGGGTGAACCCGGCGGTAAAGAGTTCGGCGCTCAGGCCGCCGCCCGCCGCGGCGGTGGTGGATCTGACGTTCTGGTCCCGGTTGGGACCGGTGACGCGGAAGAGCGCGTCACCCGCCTTCGGGTTGCACGACGTCGTGGTGAGCACGACGGTCCCGCCGACCGGAGTGGTGGCCGGTGAGACGGTGGTGTCCGCGAGGGCGGCGGCCGGGAGCAGCAGTGTGCCGAGGCCCACGCCGACCGCCGCCGATCCGAGAACTGTCTTTGCCTTCATCCGCGTCTTCCCTCACTTTTCGTCCGCTGTCTGCGTGGGACGTCGTTCGGGTGGCCAACTCCGTGACTAGCACCGGTGTGGCCAACACTAGGAGGGTTGCGACGGTCACTAGGCGTAATTGAGAAATCTTCGTCGCCGTCACGTGTTCCCGGTCGCTCCCGGGTGCGGCGGACATGCCCGCCCAGGCCGGACGGTCGGGCCGGACGGGCGTCCCGCCGCGCGTGCGACGTCCCGTCCGGACGGTCCCGGCGCGTCTGTCCGGTTCGGCCCGGCGGAGGCCGTCCCGTCCGGGTCGGCTCCCGGGCGGTCCCGGGTGGGGACCAACGGCCCTGAACGGCGCCCTGGCGGGCGCGGCATGCTGGAGGCGTGAGCACCGCGACGCGTACGAGCCGGCCGGCGGCGAGCTGCCCGATCCGCCCCGGCGAACCGTGCACCCTCTGCCAGGTCGACGTCACCGGCCCGCAGGACTGCGGCCTGGTGTGGCTCGTGATGGGGGACGACGAGCTGCGGGACGGCGTGCACCGCACCCGGCTCGACCGGCAGGCGGGTCAGCGGGGCGGCGGTTCGGGGCGGACCAGCCCCACCTCGTAGGCGAAGACCACCGCCTGGATCCGGTCGCGCAGGCCGAGTTTGGTGAGCACGGCGGAGACGTGCGTCTTCACGGTGGCGGTGCTCAGGAACAGCCGTTCGGCGATCTCCGCATTGGACAGTGCCCGCGCGGCCGAGCGTCAGCACCTCGACCTCGCGGGCGGTGTACGCCAGCCTGTCCAGGCACCTGCGGCAACCTGGGAACTAGCCTCCTAGGATGCCCTACGCGGTGTGCGGGTCGACACAGCGCAGCAACGACAGCCGGGTGCAACCGGGCGGACGGCGTCAGGGAAGGAGGCCGGCGCGGCGGGCGGCCACCACGACCTCGAGCCGGGTGTGCGCGCCGAGCTTGCGCATGGCCGAGCGCAGGTAGCTCTTCACCGTCTCGGGACGCAGCCCGAGCTGTCCGGCCACGTCCGCGTTCGTGCAGCCCAGGGCGACGCAGGCCAGCACATCGGTCTCCCGGGGCGACAGGGCCGCCGCCGTCGGCGGCCCGGGGCGGCGTGCCGCGCCGGCGAGCCGGTCGGCCACGGCGTCGAGGCGGTCGCGCAACTCGGGGTCGGCGATCCGGGTGAGCAGGCCGCGCAGCTCGGCGTGCGCCTGCCGGACCTGCTCCCACTCCGGCCCGGTCGGGTCGGGGCGGGACGGCACGGTCGGCAGGGCGGCCAGTGCCGTGCGGGCGGCGTCCCGGTCCGCGAGCCGGCGTTCCAGGTCCCGGCCGGCGTCGACGGCGGCGGCGACCAGGCGGTCGCCGAGGGGCAGGCGCTGGCGTACCGCGCCGTAGAGGACCGCGCGGACCTCGCGGCACACCACCACGGGCACGGCGACCACCGAGCGCAGCCCTTCGGCGGAGACCGGGGCGTCGTACTCGTGGCTGATCGAGCGGGCCACCGGGTAGTCGTCGACCCGCAGCGGCAGCCCGAGCGCGAGCGCCTTGCCGCCGAGGCCGGCGCCGGCCTGGATGGCGAGGCCGCGCAGCGCGGTCGTGCTGGTGCCGGCCAGCTCCGTGATGGTCATCCGGGGCGGGCCCCCCGGCGCGACCAGCCCGCCGAAGGCGACCGGCAGGCCGGTGCCGCGGCGCAGGGTCAGCAGGCCGTGCCGGACCTCGTCGGCGTCGTCGCGCGGGTAGAGCCTCTCCAATTGGCCACCTCCCCGCCGGCCACCCCCGTCCGGGGGTGGTGAGACCTGCGTCACCCGATCGAGGATCAGCGTACTGCGCGCGGCGCCGTCCCCTCCCGGCCGCGCGCCCGGGACAGGAAGGACACCCCCATGGCCACCGCCGGCACCGAGGCCTTCCGCGAGGCGCGCGACTTCCTGCTCGCGCACCGGACGGACCACGAGACCGCGTACGAGAAGTTCCGCTGGCCCCGGCTCGACGAGTTCAACTGGGCGCTGGACTGGTTCGACGTGCTCGCCGAGGGCAACGACGACACCGCGCTGCGGATCGTCGAGGCGGACGGGGGCGAGGGGAGCTGGTCGTACGCCGAGCTGTCCCGCCGCTCCAACCAGGTGGCGAACTGGCTGCGCGCCCGCGGCGTCCGGGCCGGGGACCGGCTCATTCTCATGCTCGGCAACCAGCTGGAACTCTGGGAGACCATCCTCGCCGCGATCAAGCTGCGCGCGGTGATCATTCCGGCCACGCCGCTGCTCGGCCCCGCGGACCTGGCCGACCGGCTGGCGCGCGGCGCGGCCCGGCACGTGGTGGTCGGCGCGGAGCACGCCGGCAAGTTCGCCGAGGTGGCCGGCGACTACACCCGGATAGCGGTGGGCGCCCCGGTCGACGGCTGGCACGACTACGCCGACGCGTACGGCGCGGACCAGGTCCTCACCCCGGACGGGCCGACCCGGGCCGACGACCCGCTGCTGCTCTACTTCACCTCCGGCACCACGGCCCGGCCGAAGCTGGTCGAGCACACCCACGCGTCGTACCCCGTGGGGCACCTGTCCACCATGTACTGGATCGGCCTGCGCCCCGGCGACGTGCACCTGAACATCTCCTCGCCGGGCTGGGCGAAGCACGCCTGGAGCAACGTGTTCGCGCCGTGGAACGCCGGCGCCCAGGTGTTCGTCTACAACTACTCGCGCTTCGACCCGGTCGGGCTGATGGCCGCCATGGACCGGTGCGGGGTGACCAGCTTCTGCGCGCCGCCGACGGTGTGGCGGATGCTGATCCAGGCCGACCTGACCCAGCTCGCCCGCCCGCCGCGCAGCGTGGTCGGGGCGGGGGAGCCGCTGAACCCCGAGGTGATCGAGCAGGTCGAGGCGGCCTGGGGGGTGACCGTCCGGGACGGGTACGGGCAGACCGAGACCACCGCGCAGATCGGCAACCCGCCCGGCGCGCCCGTGAAGCCCGGCTCGATGGGGCGTCCGCTGCCCGGCTACGTGGTGCGCCTCGTCGACCCGGTCACCGGGGAGGTCGGGGACGACGGGGAGGTCTGCCTGGACCTGGCGCACCGACCCACCGCGCTCATGGTGGGCTACCACGGCGACGAGGAGTTGACCGCCACGGCGATGCGGGACGGCTGGTACCACACCGGGGACCTCGCCTCCCGGGACGCCGACGGCTACCTCACCTACGTGGGCCGCACCGACGACGTGTTCAAGGCGTCGGACTACCGGGTGTCGCCGTTCGAGCTGGAGAGCGTGCTGCTGGAGCACGAGGCGGTGGCGGAGGCCGCGGTGGTGCCGTCACCGGACCCGGTGCGGCTGGCCGTGCCGAAGGCGTACGTGGTGCTCGCGCCGGGCTGGGCGCCGGGGCCGGAGACCGCGGCGGCGCTGTTCGCGCACTCGCGGGACCGGTTGGCCCCGTACCTGCGGGTGCGGCGGTTGGAGTTCGCCGACCTGCCGAAGACCATCTCCGGCAAGATCCGCCGGACCGAGCTGCGCGCCGCCGAGCGGGACAAGCACGCCGACGCCGTGGCGCGGCCGGCCGGCGAGTACCGCGAGGAGGACTTCCGATGAGCCTGCCCTCCTACGCCAGCGGGACCTCCGACGCGCCGCTGCTCGGGGACACCATCGGCGCGAACCTGGCCCGCGCGGTCGAGGCGTACCCGGACCGGGAGGCCCTGGTCGACTGCCCGAGCGGCCGGCGGTGGACGTACGCCGAACTCGGCCGCGCGGTGGGTGACCTGGCCCGCGGCCTGCTGGCGGCCGGGGTGGCCAAGGGCGACCGGGTCGGCATCTGGGCGCCGAACTGCGCGGAGTGGGTCCTCGTGCAGTACGCCACCGCAACCGTCGGCGCGATCATGGTGAACATCAACCCGGCCTACCGGCGGCACGAGCTGGAGTACGTGCTGAACCAGTCGGGGGTGAGCCTGCTGGTGTCCTCGCCCGGATACCGGAGCAGCGACTACCGCGGCATGGTCGCCCAGGTCCGCGACGTCTGCCCGGCGCTGGGCACGGTGGTGTGGCTCGGCGAGTCGAGCTGGGACGACCTGGTGGCCGCCGGCGCGTCGGTGCCGGTCGAGCGGCTGGCCGCGCGGGCGGCGGAGCTGAGCTGCAACGACCCGATCAACATCCAGTACACCTCGGGCACCACGGGGTTCCCGAAGGGCGCGACGCTGTCGCACCACAACATCCTCAACAACGGCTACTTCGTGGGCGAGCTGGTCCGCTACACCGAGCGGGACCGGATCTGCCTGCCGGTGCCGTTCTACCACTGCTTCGGCATGGTGATGGGCAACCTGGCGGCCACCAGCCACGGCGCCTGCGTGATCATCCCGGCGCCGACGTTCGACCCGGCCGCGACGCTGCGCGCGGTCGCCGCCGAGCGGGCCACCTCGCTGTACGGGGTGCCGACCATGTTCATCGCCGAGCTGGCCCTGCCCGACTTCGCCGATCACGACCTGTCCAGCCTGCGTACCGGCATCATGGCCGGCTCGCCGTGCCCGGTGGAGGTGATGAAGCGGGTCATCGACGGGATGCACATGGCGGAGGTGGCGATCTGCTACGGGATGACGGAGACGTCGCCGGTGTCCACCCAGACCCGGCACGACGACGACCTGGACCGGCGGACCGCCACGGTGGGGCGGGTGCTGCCGCACGTCGAGGTGAAGGTGGTCGACCCGGCGACCGGGGTGACGGTGCCGCGGGGCGAGCCGGGGGAGCTGTGCACCCGGGGGTACTCGGTGATGCTCGGCTACTGGGACGAGCCGGAGCGCACGGCCGAGGCCATCGACCCGGCGCGCTGGATGCACACCGGCGACCTGGCGGTGATGCGCGAGGACGGCTACCTGACCATCGTCGGCCGGATCAAGGACATGATCATCCGGGGTGGGGAGAACGTCTACCCGCGCGAGATCGAGGAGTTCCTCTACCGGCACCCGAAGATCTCGGACGTGCAGGTGGTCGGCGTCCCCGACGAACGCTACGGCGAGGAGATCCTGGCCTGCGTGATCCTGCGCGACGGGCACGACACGCTCACCGTGGAGGAGGTCGCCGAGTTCTGCCGGGACCGGCTGGCGCACTACAAGATCCCGCGGCACGTACGGGTGATGGAGGCCTTCCCCATGACGGTCAGCGGCAAGGTGCGCAAGGTCGAGCTGCGCCACGCCGGCCCCGCCTGACCGTCACGTCGCCCGGCCGCCCCCGAGCCGCGCGGCCACCCGCTCGTGCAGCGCCGCCAACGCCGGACTGACCGTCACGGCCGGCGGCGTCGGATCGGCCAGCCGGGTGGCCGGCTCGGGCAGCCAGGCGAGATCGGCGTCGAAGCGGCCCCGGGCGGCGCGAACCGCCTCGGCGGGGTCGGCGGGGTCGAGGCGGCGGCCGCCGCGCATGACCGGCGCCAGCAGCGGCTCCCGGCCACCCGGTGGTGGCTCGTCGCGCAACCCCACCACGTCCCCGGTCGCGCCGGTCGGATCGCGGAAGACCTGCTTGGCGGCGGGCAGGGTGGCCTTGCCCGGGGACAGCTTCAGCACCGGCCGGTCGCCGTAGGCGACCAGCTTGTAGGCGCTGTCCAGCGACGGCGCGTCGTAGGAGACGCCCATCTTCGTGCCGACGCCGTACCCGTCGATCGGTGCGCCCTGCGCCACGAGCGCCGCGATGACGTTCTCGTCGAGGCTGCCGCTGGCGATGATCTTGGCCTGCCGCAGGCCGGCGTCGTCCAGGATCGCCCGGGCCTGCCGGGCCAGCGCCCCGAGGTCGCCGGAGTCGAGCCGTACGCCGAGCGGGCCGGTCAACCCCAGTTCGGTGACGACGTCGACGGCGGCCCGGACTCCCGCCGGCGTGTCGTAGGTGTCGACCAGGAAGATCGGGTTCGTGGGGAAGTCGGCGGCGAACGCGCGGAACGCCGCCCGCTCGTCGGGGAACGCCTCCACGTACGAGTGGGCCATCGTCCCGGACGGGGCGATCCCGTACCGCATGGCGGCTTCGACGTCGCTGGTCGCGGCGAAGCCGGCGATGGCCGACGCCCGCGCCACCCCCGCGCCGGCCTCGATGCCGTGGGTGCGGCGGAACGCGAAGTCGATCAGCTGCGCGCCGCCGGCGGCGAGCCGGCAGCGGGCCGCCTTGGTGGCCACCGTGGTGTGGAAGGTGATCAGGTTCAGCACGCCGGTCTCCACGAGCTGCGCCTCCGCGATCGGCGCGGTGACCTCCAGCAGCGGCTCGTCGGCGAACACCACGCGACCCTCCGGCACGGCCCACACGTCCCCGGTGAACCGCAGCCCGGCCAGCGCCGCCAGGGCCGGCTCGTCGAACCCGACGACGTCGCGCAGGTAGCCCAGCTCGGCGTGGTCGAAGCCGAAGCCCTCCAGGAACGCCAGCGCCTCGGCCAACCCGGCGGCGACCAGGAAGCCGCGCCGGGGCGGCAGCCGGCGGACGAAGAGGCTGAACGTGGCGCGCTCCGTCATGCCCCGGCGCAGGTAGCTGGCCGCCATCCGCAGCTCGTACAGGTCGGTACGCAGTCCCGTCATGCCGTCACCTCCGCCACGTCACCACTGTGATCCGTCCGGGTGCGAGGCGTACGGGAAACGGGAGATCCGCCCCGGGCGGCGCTCCGCGGCTCAGCGGGGTCCGGCGGCCCGCCAGAACTGGCGCGGCGCGTACCCCTCGCGGCGCAGCCAGTGTTCGGTGTAGACGATCCGCTCCGCCGGCACCACCACGAGCGGCCCGGTCGGCGGCTCGTCCAGCGACCGGGACCGCTCCACATGGTCGGACTGCCACCGGTACGCCGGCCAGTGGTGCGCGAACTCCGGCTCGTCGGGTCGCAGCACCCGGGCCCGGCCGAAGACCTGGGCGCCGCGGCTGCTGGCCTGGCCGACCAGGGGCGCGAAGATCCCGATCGAGACGCGGGGGTCGGCGGCCAGGTTGCGCATCTTCGGTGAGTCGGCGACCGCGGTGAACATCAGGGTGAAGTCGAGGTGGAAGTAGCGCACCGGGGTGGCGAGCGGGCCGCCCGGGCCGGTGGTGGCCAGCACGCACATGTTCTGCGTGGAGAGCAGGTGGAGGATGCGCTCCTCCAGCCGGTCGCGGTCGAGGCGGGCGGTGGGGGAGGGGCCGGCGAGCCAGGGGTTGGTGACGGGCATGGTTGATCATTCCATCCGGCGGCGCGACGGGGGAAACCCGGTCGGAGCGGCCCCCGGATGCTGGTAGGTTCGCTCGCCGTGACGGGGACCACGGGGGATCGGCTCGACGGGCGTTTCGCCCGGCTCTGGACGGCCAGCACGCTGTCGGCGCTGGGCAGCGGCATGGCCACGGTGGCCGCCCCGCTCTACGTCGCCTCGCAGACCGACGACCCGCTGACCGTCTCGGCGGGCGCCGCGGTGGCCTGGCTGCCCTGGCTGCTGTTCGCGCTGCCCGGCGGGGTGCTGGTGGACCGGGTCGACCGGCGTCGGCTCATGGTGGTCATCGACTGGCTGCGGGTGGCCGTGCTGGGCGTGCTGGCCGCCGCGATGGTCACCGACCGGGCCGGGGTGCCGCTGCTCTACGCGGTGCTGTTCGTGGTCAACACCGGCGAGGTGGTGTTCCGCACGGCCGCCCAGGCGGTCGTGCCCGCCGTGGTGCCCCGGTCCCGGCTGGAACGGGCCAACGGCTGGCTCGGCGGCGGCACCCAGATCATGCAGAACATGGTCGCCGGCCCGCTCGGCGGCTTCCTCTTCGTGGTGGCCGCGGCCATCCCGTTCGCCGTCAACGCCGGCACGTACGCGCTCAGCGCCGTCCTCGTCGGCCTGCTCGCCGGGTCGTACCGCGGCGCGCCCGGGGCGGGCGGGCGCCGCTCGGTGCGCGCGGACGTCGCCGAGGGGTTCCGCTGGCTGCTGTCCCAGCGGCTGCTGCGCACCATGACCCTGCTCATCGGGCTGCTCAACGTCACCCTGACCGCCGCCCTCGCGGTGCTCGTGCTGCTCGCCACCGACCGGCTGGGCCTCGGCTCCGTCGGCTACGGCGCGCTGTTCACCTGCATGGCCGTGGGCGGGCTGCTCGGCTCGGCGGTCGGTGACCGGCTGGTCGCCGCCATCACCGCGACCTGGACCGTCCGGGTCGGCCTGCTCGTCGAGGCCGGCCTGCACCTGGCCCTGGCCGCCTCGCGCAGCGCCGTGGTGGTCGGCCTGGCGCTGTTCGCCTTCGGGGTGCACGGCGCGCTGTGGAACATGGTCGCCAACTCGCTGCGCCAGCGGCTCACCCCACCCGCGCTGATGGGCCGGGTGGGCAGCACCACCCTGTTCATCGCCGCCGGCGGCAACTGCGTCGGCGCGCTGCTGGGCGGCCTGGTCGCCGACCGGTACGGGATCACCGCGCCCTACTGGGTGGGGTTCGTGGTGGCCGTGGCGGTGATCGCCGCGACCTGGCGGGTGTTCGACCGGGCCACCGTGGCCGCCGCGTACGCCGACCCGGCCCCGGACGGCCGGGAGACCCCGGCGTCGGTCGCCTGAGCGGGGTCAGGGCAGCGGCGGCACCGGCAGGGTGACGCCCTGCGCCGCCGCCTGGTGCGCCAGCTCGATCAGCTCGACCACGCCGACCGAGTCCGCCGGGTCCACGGGCAGCGGCGCGCCGTCCCGCAGCGCGGCCGCCAGTTGCGCGTAGAAGTCCTGGTAGCGGCCCGCCTCGGTGGGCACCGCCCGCAGCTCGCCGTCGGCGCCGAGCCGGCCGTACCGGTCGGGGTCGACCTCGCCCCAGCCCGGGGTGCCGGGCCGGCCGCCGTCGCGCAGCGCCGCCTCCTGCGGGTCCAGCCCGTAGGTGGTGTAGGCGGCCCGGTCGCCGAGCACCCGGAAGCGCGGGCCGAGCTGCGCGGTGACCGCGCTCATCCAGAGGTGGGAGCGGACCCCGCCGGCGTGGGTGAGCGCCACGAACGCGTCGTCGTCGACCTCGGCGCCCGGCCGGCGCCGGTCCACCTCGGCGTAGACCCGCTGCACCGGCCCGAACAGCTGTACCGCCTGGTCGACGAGGTGGGCGCCCAGGTCGAACAGCGCGCCGCCGGCCTCGCCGGGCGCGGCGCTCTCCCGCCAGCCCGGCTTGATCGCCGGCCGCCACCGCTCGAACCGGGACTCGAAGCGGGCCACCCGGCCCAGCTCGCCGGCCTCGACCAGCCGCCGCACGGTCAGGAAGTCGCCGTCCCAGCGGCGGTTCTGGAACACGGTGAGCGGCACCCCGGCGGCGGCCGCCTCCGCGACCAGCGCCCGCCCCTCGGCGGCGGTCGGCGCGAGCGGCTTGTCCACCACGACCGGCAGCCCGGCCGCCACCGCGGCCCGGGCCATGGGCACGTGCTGCCGGTTGGGCGTGGCCACCACGACCAGGTCGAGGGTGTCTGCGGCCTGCCAGAGCTGGTCGGCGTCGTCGAGGACCCGGGCGTCCGGGTGCTCGGCGTGGACCTGCGCCTGGCGCTCCGGGTCCCGGGTGACCACCGCGTCCAGCCGGAGGCCGGGCGTGGCGGCGACCAGCGGCGCGTGGAACACCCGCCCGGCGATCCCGTACCCCAGCAACCCCACCCGCAGCGGCGCCCGCCCCATGTCCGTCCCCCCGTCGTCGGTGATCCACCTGCGAATCTACGCGGCCCACCCGGGGCGGGACGGCGGGTCCCGGACGGCGGCCGTTTCCGGGGTGTGGCAGCGTGGGCGGGTGCACCCAACCCCGGTCGAGGTCGACCTCGCGCTGGTGGGCGGCGGCGGGGCCGCCTCCCTGGTCCTGGCCGCCCTGGACCGGCACGACCTGACCGGCCTGCGGGTCGCCGTGGTCGACCCGGTGCGCAAGCGCGGCCAGGACCGCACCTGGGCGTTCTGGGGCGCACCCGGCGGCGACCTCGACCCGCTGCTGAGCGCGAGCTGGTCGCAGGTCGACGTGGTCACGCCCGCCGGCCGCCGGGTCCTGCCGCTCACCCCGCTGCGGTACGCCATGCTCCGCTCCGGCCCGGTCTACGACCGGGCTGCCGCGGCCGAGCAGCGGCTGGGCGCGGTGCGGATCGGCGCGTCGGCCGGCGCGCTCGCCGCCGACGGCGACCGGGTGACCGTGCACGACCCCGAGGGGCGGCCGCTGGTCCGGGCCGGCTGGGTGCTCGACTCCCGGCCCCGCCCGCCGGCCCGGCCGGGGCGGACCAGCTGGCTGCAGCACTTCCGCGGCTGGTGGCTGGCCGCCGACCGGCCCACCTTCGACCCGGGCCGGGCCGTGCTCATGGACTTCCGCACCCCGCAGCCCGACCGGGGCGTCTCCTTCGGCTACGTGCTGCCGGTCGACGACCGGCACGCGCTGGTCGAGTACACCGAGTTCGGTCCCGCCGTGCTCACCGACGCGGAATACGACGCGGCGCTGCGCGGGTACGCCGGCCTGCTCGGCCTCGACCTCGGCCGGCTGCGGGTGCGGGAGGTGGAGAACGGGGTGATCCCGATGACCGACGGCCCGTTCGTCACCCGCCCCTCGCCGCGGGTGGTGCGGCTCGGCACCGCCGGCGGCGCCACCCGCCCGTCCACCGGGTTCACCTTCTCCGCGATGCTCCGCCAGGCCGAGCAGGTCGCCGCGGCCCTCGCGGCGGGGCGGCCGCCGGTGCCGGCGCCCGCGTACCCCCGGCGCCACCTGTGGATGGACGCCGTGGCGCTGCGCGCCCTGGACCGGGGGCACGTCGGCGGGGTGGAGTTCTTCGAGCGGCTCTTCGACCGCAACCCGCCGGAGCGGGTGCTGCGCTTCCTCGACGGCGCCACCGCGCCGGCCGAGGACCTGGCCGTGATGCGGTCCAGCCCGATGCTGCCGATGACCGGCGCGGTCCTCGGCGACGCCGTCGACCGGCTGCGCGCCCGGGTGCGCCGCGGCCCGGCCCCCGCCCCCGTGCCGGAGGCCGGGCCGCGGACCGCCGGTCAGGCCGGCTCGTAGCGGGCGATCACCACGCCGGTCGTCGTGGTGACGCTGTCGGTGAGCCGCAGCTCGCCCGGCTCGTCGCCCGGGTCGAACAGCCGCCGCCCGCCGCCCAGCACCACCGGGTGGACCAGCAGCACGTACGCGTCGACCAGCCCGTGCCGCCTCAGCGACCGGACCAGCTCACCGCTGCCCAGGACCGCGATGTCCGGCCCTGGCTGCGCCTTCAGTTCCCGCACCGCCTCGATCGCGTCGCCCTTCAGCAGGTGCGAGTTCACCCACGGCAGCGGCTCGTCCAGCGTGGTCGAGGCGACGTACTTGGGCAGCGCGTCGAGCACCGGCGTGAACGGGTTGCCGGTCTGCCGGGGCCAGTAGCCGGCGAAGTCGGCCCAGGTGCGGCGGCCGAGCAGCAGCGCCCCGGTCGAGGCCATGCCCTCACCCATCTTCCGCCCCAGGACCGGGTCGTTGTAGGGCACCGCCCAGCCGCCCCGCGTGAAGCCGTCCCGGGTGTCCTCGTCGGGACGTCCCGGGGCCTGCATGACGCCGTCCAGGCTGACGTGCTCGGTGACGATGATCTTCGGCATGCCGCTCCTTCGGGGGTTCGGGGCCGGCCCGCTACCGGCCCTTCACCCCTGACACGTTCGGCGACGGCCGTTTTCGACAGCGTCAGCGGCCCAGTTCCGCGGCCACCCGGTCGCGGACCAGCACCCGCAGCCGCTCCATCGGGTCGCCGTCGCCCGCGCCGAGCCGGTTGCGCAGCGCCGCCACCGTCAGCCCCAGATCGGGGTACGCGAACGCCAGGCTGCCGCCGCTGCCCGCGGTGCCGAACGAGCCGTCCGCCTCGACCGCGTAGCCGAGGCCGAAGGTCACCTCCGCGCCGAACACCCAGTCCTCGCCCCGCACCGCCACCGCCGACACCTCGGCGAGGCGGTCCGGCGAGATCAGCCGCACCCCGTCGACGGGGCCGAGCAGCGCCGCGTACATCCGGGCGACCGCGCGGGCCGACATCGTGCCGACCGCCGGCACGTCGGCGCGCAGCACCTCGGGGCGGCTGCCGGTGGTGGCGTCCGGGCGGACGTGCGGCGGCGCCACCGCGTCGAAGTTCGGCAGGTTCGCGCTGGCGTACGTCATGAGGGCGGACAGGCCGGCGTCCTCCAGCCGGGCCAGCCGCGGCAGGTCGGCCTCCGGCACGCCGAGGAACAGCTCGCGGGTCACCCCGAGCGGCCCGGCCACCTCCTCGGCCAGCACCTGCGACACCGGTTTCCCGGTCACCCGGCGGACCGCCTCGCCGACCAGCCAGCCCCACGTCCAGGCGTGGTACGCCAGCCGCTCGCCGGGCGCCCAGAGCGGCTCGGCGTCGGCGAGCAGCCCGCACATCCGGCCCCAGTCGGCGAAGTCCGCCGGCGTGACGTCGGCGGGAAGGGCGGGCAGCCCGGCCGTGTGGGTGAGCGCGTGCCGCAGGGTGACGCCGTCCTTGCCGTGCCGGGCGAACTCCGGCCACACGTCGGCGATGCGCAGGTCGTAGTCGAGCCGCCCGTGCTCGGCCAGCGTGTGCACGACGGTGGCGGTGAGCCCCTTGCCGGTGGAGACGGCGTGCACCGGGGTGTCGGCGGTCAGCGGCCGGCCGGTGGTGGTGTCGGCCGGGCCGGCCTGCGCCTCGACGATGGGCGCCCCGTCCAGGTACGCGGCCACCTGCACGCCGGCCTCCCGGCCGGAGGTCACGAGGTCGTCGATCGTGGCGCGTACCTCGGCCCGGAGGCCGTCCCACCGTCCGTCCATGATCGGTGACCCTGCCAGACCGCCTGGCGGGTGTCGTGCGGTTTTCCGTCGCCGGTCGGCAGCGGGTGGCCGCGCCGGAGCCCGCCCCGGCGTCGTTCGGCGATCGCCGGGGCGGGTTCATCCGGGTGGGCGCCTACCTCATGACGTCACGTCCAGCAGCAACACCGGTGGAGTGTCGGACTCCCGGCTGCCGTAGCTGCTCGACGAGGCGCCGCTCGAGGTCAGGCCGACGGTGAACGTGCCGTTGCCGCCCACCATCGGAGTGATGTCCAGGGTGACCCAGGAGCCGCTGGTCGTCCGGCCGCTGGCCGCGACCGCGGTGCTGCCGATGGGCGGTGCGGTGTTCCAGCTGGTCTGGGTCTCCGACCAGGTGGAGTCGGCGACCGGACGGACCACGAAGCCGCTGGACGAGCCGGCCGCGACCCAGATCTTCAGCCGTGCGCGGCGCACCACCCCGGTCTGCCCGGACACCGCGAACTTCAGGTAGGCGTTGGTGACCGGGTCGCCGTCGACCCGCAGAAGCGTGGCGGTCCCGTACCTGCTGGTGGGACTGGACGCCTTGACGTAGGTGTCCGCCACCGCCGCGATCGGGGTGAGCGCCGGCGTGGTGACCGTGGCCGGCGCGCCCGGGCCCGACGAGTTCCCGGCGGCGTCGAAGGCGGAGACCGTGTACGAGTAGGACGTCTCCGACAGGGCGGTGGTGTCGGTGAAGGTCTGGCCCGTCGTGGTCGCGATGGCCGTGCCGTCGCGATGGACGCGGTACCCGGCCACGCCGGAGTCGTCCGTGGCGGCCCCCCACGACAGCTCGACGCGGTTCGGCCCGGCGGCCGTGGCCTGAAGGTCGGTGGGGAGCGTGGGTGGGGTGGCGTCCGGGGTGGTGACCGACACCGGCTGGCTCGGCCCGGACACGTTCCCCGCGCCGTCGACCGCCACCACGAGGTACGTGTACGAGGTGCGGGCGGTGCTGACCGTCTCGTCGACGAACGTCTCGCCGGACGACGTCTCCGCCAGCAGGCTGCCGTCGCGGAAGACCCGGTACCGTGCGACGTCGACGTTGTCGGTGGCCGCGTCCCAGGCGAGGCTGACCGCGCCGGGCGCCACGCCGGTGACCCGCAGGTTCGCCGGGGCCGTCGGCGCCAGCGTGTCGCGTACGGCGGTCACCGGGTTCGACTCGGCGCTGGTGTTCCCGGCGGCGTCCAGGGCGCGGACGGTCCAGTGGTGCGGTTCGTTCGCCGGCACCTGACTGTCGGCGTACGCCGTGGCCGGCACGGTCGCCACCGGCGCGCCGTCCCGGAGCACCTGGTATCCGGTGACGCCGACGTTGTCGGTCGCGGCCGACCAGGTGAGGCTCACCGTCTCCGGTGAGGTAACGGCGGCGAGCCCGGCCGGAGCGGTCGGCGGCGTGGTGTCCGGGCCGGGGGTCGTCACGGCCACCGGTGCGGCGGCGTCGGAGCGGTTCCCGGCCGCGTCGACCGCGTCGACGGTGTACTCGTACCGGGTCGCCCCGGCGACGGCGGTGTCCGTCCAGGCGGTCGCGGTGGCGGGCAGGTCGGCCACGACGGCGCCGTCGCGGTGGACGCGGTAGCCGGTCACGCCGTAGTTGTCGGTCGACCCGGTCCAGCTGAGACTCACCGACGGGATCGGGGTCGGGCTCGCGGTCAGCCCGGTGGGCGCGGTCGGGGCGATGCCGTCGGCGCCCTTGCAGGAGACGGTCGACGAGTCGACCAGGGTCGTTCCCCCGGCACCGGCCGCGTGGTAGCGCAGGTCAGCGCGGTTGCCGAAGAGCTCCATCCGCATCGCGCCGTAGCTCTTGTTCGTCTTGACCACCCGGGCGTCGGAGCTCAGGAAGCCCTGGCTCGAGTGGCCGCCCCCGCCCACCACCAGCTCGACGATGCCGTCGGCGGCGGGCACGCCACCCGCGCCCATCGGCGTCCAGCGCTGGTAGTTGTGGTCGTGAGCGCTGAGCAGCAGCGTGACGTGATGCGCGGCCATGAGATCCCACATGGCCTGCATCCGCGGCGCGGGGTCCTCCGAGCCGATGCTGAACAGCGGGTGGTGCCAGAACACCATCGTGCACGGGCTGCGGTTGGCGGCCAGGTCCGCCGCCAGCCACTCGTACTGCGGGGTGCCCGGGGCGACGCGGTTGTAGTTGCTGGTCGAGTCGATGGCGACGAAGTGCCATCCGTTGGCGTCGTAGCTGTAGTAGTGCGGGATGTTGTCCCAGAAGTGGAAGTAGCCGTCCGCCCTGTTGCCGGTGTACTCGTGGTTGCCGACGACCGGGGTGGTGACGCCGCGCAGCCGCCCGAAGAAGGCGTCGGCGCCGCCGTACCAGTTCTTGAACTCGGTGAGCGTGCCCTCGTCGTAGACGTCGCCCAGGTACAGGAACAGGTCCGGGTCCCACCCGACCAGCGAGTTGGTGACGTTCACGGCGTTGGTCTCGCCGCCGGCGCCGTCGCCCACGGCGGCCACGACGAACGGTTCCTGGGGACCGCGCGCGCGAATCGGTGGGACCGACCACTGCCGGGTGTTCTCCGGGGCGGTGACGTTGCCGTTGGCGAAGGTGACCGTGATGAGGGTTTCCGGGCTGGCGTATCCGTCGCGCATCTTCGCGGAGACGCCGAGCACGTGCACGCCGTCGGCGAAGTCGGCGGAGGAGAGGGTGAACTGGTGCGGCGACTGGAAGTCCGTGAGCAGGTACTGCCCGTCCAGGGACCATTCGGTCTTGGCGACGCCGGGGCTGGTGCCGACCGTCACGTTGACGGTCGCGGTGGCGACGGCGTCGCCCCCGATGGTGCCACCGTTGGCTGGTTGGCTGACGCAGACCAGCACGGTGTACGCCCCGCTCGGCGGGCTCGACGTACGGCAGGTGGGGGAGGCGCTCTCGGCGGGGCCGGTCAGGGTCAGGGTGAGCCCGGCGGCGACGAACACGGCGACGACGGCCACGGCGGCCCGGGGCCGGGTCGCGCTGCGAAGCTTCATCAGAGTCAGTCCTCTACGGGTAGACGGTGCCGGGGCCGCGCTGCCCGGTCTGGCCCGGTGGTGTTGTCGTGACATGGCAATCCCTCCTGGTGAAGACGTTGCGGGTGTGGAGCGTGCCGCCCGCGCGACCGTGCGCGCCTCCCCAGGAGCGAATCGTCGTCACTGATCGTCGGTACCAACCTCCGTCCCCAGGGGCCGGCCCGGTGGGGGCGGTGCTGAGCGACGGCGCTGGAGGAGCACCCCGAGCGGTAACAGCACCGCCGCCGCCCCGGCGACCAGGAGTGCGCTCCAGGCGCTCAGCCCCCAGTGGTCCCCGTCGCCCGGCTCGCTGCTGTCCGTCGGCACCGCGATGTCGACGCGGACGCCGAGCAGGTCGGCGAGCACGTTGATGTCCGCGGCGCTGAAGCGTTCGCTCGGCTCGATGTGGGTGTTCTCGCTGAACTCGTTCCAGCTGATCACGCCGATCGCGTCCGGGTCGGACAGGCGTGCCGCGGCGAACGAGGCCCGCAGGGTGTCACCCGCGCGGCGCGGCACCTCCCGCTTGCCGCCGACCAGGCGCGCGTCGAACCCGGGCGTCACGGGGGCGATCCACAGCCCGCCCCGCTGGTGCACCGCCCGGGACATCGCCGCCAGCTTCTTCCCGCTGGTGCCGGCCGTCGGGTCCACCGAGGACCAGTAGTAGGCCTGGCCGTCCAGCGCGCCCTGGCTCGACTCGATGTCCTCGAGGCTCTTCGCGTTCCCGAGGACCAGGAGCTTCCCCCGTACGCTGCCGACCGTGGCCCCGATCTGCGCCGCCGTGAAGCGGTCGCTGCCGGTCCAGACCACCACCGGCCGGCCGAAGATGTCGAAGACCGGGTCGGTGGCGTACCGGGTCGCGAAGTACGTGAGGTCCGTGCGGACGGTGTCGAAGGCCAGCGGGGTACGGGCGAAGTCGAGCCCCTGGTACACGATGCCCAGGCGGAAGTGCTCCTCCCGGGCCACCTCGACCAGTTTGGCCAGCCGCTCGTCGAGTTGCGGGGTGTGCTTCCACGACACCAGGAACCCGTTGATGCCGGCGGACTTGGCCATCCGCACGTGCCGCCGCATGATCTCGACGTCGTCGCTGGAGTAGCGACCGAGCAGCGGGTAGTCGATCTTCGCGCGGTTCCAGGACGTCGGGTTGAACCAGATGTAGTAGTAGGCGAGGACCGGGACGGGAGCCGTCGCCGGCGGGGTGGCGTCCCCTCGACGGCCGACGTCGGCCCGGGCGGGCGCGGGTGGCAGCAGCGGGACGGCCAACGCGGCGAGCAGCGCCAGGGTGACCCCGGCCCGCAGCGGCGCGGACCGGTCGTCCTCGGCCGGGAGCCTCGGGGGTGCGCCGGCCCGCGGTCTCCGCCACCGCCGGCGGTGCCTCGACCGGGGGCGTCGTTCCCCGTCGGCCGTCACGGCCGGGCCGGCGCGGCGCAGCCGGGCCAGCAGGTGCGGCCGTCCGAGCAGGATCAGGCCCACCGCGACGACGAGGACCGCGAGGGTCACCAGGGTCATGTCGGCCACGCTGATCACGGTGAGGGTCACCTCCTGGTCCTTGCTGATGCTGACCGGACGCCCGAACGACACGCCGCCGCCGAACACGGTGATCGTGTACGTGCCGCGCGGCAGGTCGGGCACCACGGCCGTGCCGTCCCGGCCGAACGGCAGCCGCTCGACGCCGCCGTCGGCGCGCGTGAGTTCGATGCCGTCGCCGACCTGACGGGTGAAGAACATGTCGGTGGCCGTGAACGCGACGCGGAAGAAGAGCAGTTGCACCACCCACGCCTGCTGCTCCCACGGCACGAACTTCTGTCCCGCCCGGTTGACCACCGAGGTGCCGTCGACCATCGCGCTGTCGACCACGTAGTAGAGCTGCTTGGACACCAGCCCCTGCGGGCCCTGCTGGGTCCGGCTCTCGGAGACCCAGCGTGGCTGGGCCACCCCGGCGCCGGTCAGATCGTGGATCTCACCGGTGTTGCTGCGCAACCGCATGGCGGAGACGCGGTCCGCCGGCACGACGTTGCCGAACCGGTCGAGGAAGCTCCACGACACCAGTCGCGCGGTGCGCAGACCGAGCTCCACGGCCCTGCCGCGCGCCCCGGCGTCGGGGTTTCCCCGGAACCGGTCGAAGATGACCTTGCGATCGGGGCTGATCCGGGTCTCCGGGACGACGAGGCGTTTCTCCAGGCCGACGAAGTCGCGGACGCGGATCCGGAGCTGGCCCCTGGCGTCGGACCTCGCGACCTGCCCGTCCACCTTGACCACCACGCCGGGCAGCGGGGGCACCGTCTGCAGGTGCAGCGTTCCCGGCCGCGCCGACGAGGGTCGGGCGCTCGCGGCGGCCGGCAGGACGACCACCGTCAACACGGCCGCGACCAGCGACAGCAGGGCGGCCCGCACGATGCGCCGGGTCACGACCATCGCCGCCGCCGCAGCGCCGCGACACCGACCAGCGTCGCCACCAGGCTGCCCGTGACGGCGTACGAGGCGAAGACCGGCACCGGGTTCGGTCTCGTCACGACGGGGGGCGTGCGTTCGGTGCCGAGGAAGACGGCCGGTCGTGGTGGTCGGTCGAAGTCGAAGGCGTCGAGGAACGTCTTCGCCTTCCGGTCGCGTTCGGCCAACGGCTTCAGTCGCCAGTTGACCTCGATGAACTTCAGGGCCGAGGTGAAGTCGAGGGTGGTCGAGTCCACGTACCCGCGTCGGGCGTACGGACTGACCAGCAGGGCGGGCACGCGGAAGCCGTATCCGTAGGCGTCGACCTGCGGCGGCGGCACGTGGTCGTACCAGCCGCCCCAGTCGTCGTACGACCACAGGAAGGCCGACGAGCCCCAGTCCGGCGAGCGCATCAGCTGGGTCACCAGCGTCCGGACGAGGTTCTGGCCGGCCCGGATGCTGCCGGGCGGGTGCTCGCTGTCCCCGGCCGGAGCGATGAAGGAGACGGCGGGCAGCTGACCCTTGGCGGCGTCGTCGTAGTACTGGTCCAGGTCGACGATCTTGCTGAACAGTCGGGGGTCGTCGACGTAACGCGCGTACCCGAGCAGCGGCACCCAGATGACCTGCGCGCCCCGGTCCACGTCCTCCGCGCTCGTGCGCGAGCGGAAGGTGATCGTCGGGTCGTAGTTCTCCACGTAGAACTTCCAGCTGATCCCCGCGGCCTCCAGCCGGTCGAAGATGGTCGGGATGTCGCCCCAGCCGTCCGCCGGGATCGACTCCGACGGCCCGGTGGCGCCCGGGCCCCCGGTCACCCGGAACATGTGGTTGCGGATGCTGCCCGAATTGGACGAGCTGAAGAAGCGGTCGAAGAGGACGTACTCGTCGGCGATGTTCCAGTAGTACGGCAGGTCCCGGTCGTCGTAGTAGGCCATCGCGAGCTTGCCGTCCTTGCCCTGCGTGCTCACCCCCTCGACGAAGCCGTCCATGCGTCCCTTGTTGTACTGCACCCGGAATGCCTCGGCCGTGTGGTCGAGGTCGAGGCTGCCCAGCTCGCCCAGGTGGAAGGGCTTGACGCAGGGCTCGGCCCGGCCCCGGCTGACCGGCATGCAGGTGCCCGGGGGGATCCCGTCAACGCCGGGCCGCGTGCCGAAGTAGTTGTCGAAGGTGTGGTTCTCCTGCATGAGGAAGACGAAGTGGTCGATCGGCGTGGTGGGGCTCGGTGCGGCAGCCGCCCCGGCGGCGTGCGCGGCCGCGGGCGGGTTCGCGAGCACAAGCAGGCCGGCGATCAGCAGCGCGCGACGGAGCAGGCGCCCGACGTGCCGGTGACGCGCGGGGTGGGGATCGGTCATGGACGCACCTCGTAGATGATGATCACGGGAACCGGGACGCGAGCCCCCGTGGAGTCGGTCCCGTCGACGAACTCGGTGTGCACGACGCGGCCGTGGTATCGGCGGATCAGGACCATCAACCGCTCGGAGAAGAACGCCGAGCGTCCGGCGGAGAACGAGTCCCAGACGACGTAGTGCAGGTCGTTGTGGCGCAGCCACCAGTCGGGGTTGGGCAGCGGCTCGTACGACGGGTTGCGCCGCAGCGGGTTCGGGCTCACGGAGAGGCCGTAGCTGCGACGGTGGCCGTAGTACTGGATGATGTTGGCCATCGACGGGCCCAGGGTCAGCACCACGGACCCCTGCGGCGTGTTCCCGGCCAACCACCGCCCGGCCTCCCGGCCGCCGGGCACCCCGCCGGACCCGGCGAGGAAGGTGGCGTTGTCCGCCCGGTTGACCGCGTGCCAGCTGGGCACGAGCAGGCTCAGGACGACCACCGCGAGCACCGCGGTTCGCACGGTCCGGACCGCGCGGGACGGCCCGACGCCCACCCGGTCGACCGGGCGGAGCAGGCGGCGGATCCGTGCGGGCACCGGCATCCCGGTCAACGCCCGCGCGGCGAGCACCGCGACGGGTGCCACGGCGGGCAGCAGGTACTGGAAACCCTTGACCGGCCACAGTTGGAAGAACAGCACCGGCGCGGCGATCCACGACAGCAGCAGTGTCTCCCGCCAGGACCGGCGCCGCCGCAGCCACCACAGGCCGCCGGCGGCCGCGGCCACCACGAGCAGCCCCATCGCCGGCGGCACCGTCTCCAGGTAGAACCCCATGGAGTGGTTGGGCCGCCGGAACAACTGCCACACCAGGTAGCTCTTGCCGGTCTGGGTGCGCCCGGCCATCGCCTGCGAGACCGGATGGGTCGCGAAGACCGCCGCCATCGCGGCGACGGCCAGCAGCGACAGCCGCACCGGACGACGCACCGTCGGGGTCAGCGCCAGGAACGCGTAGACCCCACCGGCCAGGACGACGCTCGTCTCCTTCGTCAGCATCGTCAGGCCGAGCATGCCCCCGGCCGCGACGTACCAGAGCGCCTGCTGGCTCTGCACGAAGCGCACCAGGCAGTACAGCGTGAGCGTCGCGAACAGCACCATCGGACCGTCGAGGAGGACCTGCCGGGTGACGATCACGTGGTACGGCATGACGGCGACGAGCAGTGCCGCGACCAGCCCGACCCGCCGGCCGTAGAGCCGGGCGCCGAGCAGGTGGACGGCGAGCACCGTCGCCACCCCCAGCACCGCCACGACCACCCGCCCGGCCACGTCCACCTCGCCGAACCGGAAGAACGGCGACAGGAGGGTCTGGAAGAGCATGGGGTGGGCGCGGAACACCGGGAAGAACGGCGTGTAGTTCGGGTTGCCGGCGAGCGAGGCGGCCTGCCCGGCGTAGACCGCCTCGTCGCTGTTGAAGCCGAGGGCGTCCAGTTGCCACACCCGCAGGGACAGCGCCAACGCCGCGATGGCGACGAGAGCGGACGGCGTGGCCCAGCGGCGCCGCCCGCGGCCCTGGCCGGTGTCCCCGGGGCGCGACACCGACGAAGGCGCGACGGGAGGGAGCACGACCGTTGCGGCGCAACGGTCGTGCTCCATCTCCTCGACGGAGGATCGGGTCACGCTCACGCACGAGCTCCGCTCGGGGCCAGCGCCCCGGGCCAACTCGGCCAGGTCGGCAGGAGCACCTGCTGCTCGGCCGGCAGGTCGCGGCGCTCCGTCCGCAGCAGGTTCGGGATCTCGTCGGCCCAGCCGAACCGGTCCGAGGCCAGTACCCGGCTGCGCACGTGGGACAGGAACGCGGCGAGGATCTCCCGCTCCCGCTGGCGCAGCTGCGCGTATCCCTGCCCGTCGATGGTGATCGCCGGCGCCAGGTAGCGGAACGGCGGGAAACCGTACGCGTCGTCGGTGTTCTGGATCATCCGCTCCAACGTCTCGTCGGCGCCGAGCTCACTGATCCGCGGCGTGCCGCGTTCGATGATGAACAGCTCCTCCACCCGGGTGCTGGTGCCGATGCGGCAGGGGACCAGGCGGTCGACGCTGTACTTCGGCGGCGGGATGAGCCGTTGGGTGATGGCGTTGATGCCCATGATCGGCACGTTGAACCGGCTCAGGGTCAGGGCCAGCGACCGGCCGCCCTTCGAGTGCAGCCGGCTCTGGAACTGCAGTCGGCGCCACTCGGCGGGGGTCAGGTCCTGGGCCTGCACGGCGCGCAGGGTGTGCGCGCTGATGGTCAACGGCTTGGGGAAGCACGTCGCGACGCCGTCCGGACCGATCAGGGTCATGTCGTCGGAGAGGAAGTGCCCGCCGTGGTCGCGCAGCAGGCGCAGCACGGTGGCGGTCTTGCCCGTGTCGGTGAGGGCGGAGAGCATCACCCCGACGCCGTTGAGGTTGACGCACGCGGAGTGCAGGAGCATGTGCCCCCGGGAAACCAGCACGAACCGCAGCAGCGCCTCGATGATGTTGGTGTAGACGACGTGCGGTGACCGGGCGAGCAGCGGTCCGACCTGGATGTCGATCGGCGAACCGAGCTGGATCCGGAAGTTCGCGCCCAACCGGCCCAGATGCTCTTCGTACCGCAGGACCGACTCGTTCGCGTACTCGGTCATGGCGGCCCGGCGCTGCGGCCCCCGGCCGCCCACGTCACTGACCCGCACCGCGATGTCGACGTCCGAGTCCGCGACCCACTGGGCGCGGAAGAACTCCAGCTCCGGCAGCATGATCTGGGAGCCGATGGTGACCACCCCGGCCACGTCGTACCGGTACGCCAGGTACTGGTACCGCTTGCGGGAGGGGGTCGCGGCGGCCTCGGGGGCCCGGAGGTTGACCAGCATGCGGACCGGATCGCGCCGGCCGGTGCTGCCCGGGGAGTAGATGACCCGATCGTTGATCAGGAACCGGACGAGGAAGAGCGCGGCCAGCGTGAGCGCGTTCGCCGTCAGGATCCCGACGCCGGCCCAGACCAGGGCCTGCAGCACCGGCAGGCGTACCAGCAGCAGCACGTTGTTCAGCAGGAAGAAACGGCTGGCCCGGCCGGCCCGCGAGCCCTGCCGGGTTCGCCGGTAGATGAGCAGGTCGATGAGGACGAAGTTCCACGCCGTCGACAGCTGGGTCGCCAGCGCGGCGCCCAGCAGGTGGTGCAGGTTGGCCGGCTCGTAGAAGAACCACAGCGCCGCCGTGTTCACCACCATGCCGCTCAACCCGACCAGCCCGAAGGCGACCATCCTGATCAGCTCCGTCAGGCGGTCGCGGGCGCCGGCGGGGCGCTCCCTCATCTGGCCAACCAGCCGCTGGCTGCGCAGCCGCCCCAGGTGCCGGAGGAAGGTCAGCCCCTCCCGCACCGACGCCTTGGACCGGCCGGCGTGCCGGTGCGCCATCTCGTAGGCGACCTCGGCGACGCGGGCACCCGGGTGGCGGACGACCAGTTCCAGCAGCACCTTGAAGCCGATGGGGTTCATCCGGTCCAGGTCGACGGCCGCCCGGCGGAAGGCGAACAGGCCGCTCATCGGATCGCTGATGGTGGTCAGGCGGCGCGGGAAGAGGCTCTTCGCCAGGCGGGTGGCCCACGACGAGGTCGCCTCACGGGCCGCGCCGCCCAACCCTTCGGTGGAGCCCTCTCCGGCGTAGCGGGTGCCGATCACCACGTCGACGTCGTGCCGCATCGCGATGTCCGCCAGCCTGCCGGCCGACTCCGGCGGGTGCTGGAGGTCCGCGTCCATCACCATGACCCACTCGCCGCGGGCGTGCCGCGCGCCGAGCAGCACGGCGCCGCTCAGGCCGCCGGCCCGCGCACCCGGCGGTCGGTGCAGCAGGCGTACGGTGAGCGGGGCGTCGGTCGCGTGTCGGGCCAGGACGTCCACCGTGTCGTCGTCACTGTCGTCGACGAAGATGATCTCCGCGCCCAGCGCCGCGACCGCCCCGCCCAGGCGGGACAGCAGCGTGGGAATGTTCTCCGCCTCGTTGCGGGTCGGGACCACGACAGTCAGGCGTACCTGCTGGTCGGACGCCGGCCGGTGCAGGTCGTGCGGCACCGGCTCGGAGGCGCGGGAGTTCCGGCGCCGCCGGATCTCGCCGTCGGATTCTCCGGCCTCCTCGTCGTCCTTCGCGAGCGAGGACGCGTGCGCAACTTCGGTCATTCCACCCTCCATCAGATGCGCTTCCAGGCAGCGCCGAGCCGTCGCAATTGCCGCTCGGAAACAGCGCAGAAGCCGGTCGGAAATATGCGCGGAACCGGCTCTGTTCCGGTCCCGACGCGATAGGCGTTCAAGGGGATGGCCGCGGTGTCGTCAGAGATTACGAAGAGCGAAGACGAGGTGTCTAACAGCTGAACAGTCGTGAAAGTGACAGTTGCTCGCCCGGGCGGAGTTCCCCCGAATCACGGCTCCCACCTGCACTGAATATGGTTAGGCAATCCTCTCGTCGCGCTGAGTGATTGCTCAACGGGGGCGGTGTCGGGCGGCGTGACGGGCGCACGACGGGCCGGGAACCGCCTGCCGTAGCGGCGATCGGCGGCGTCGCAAATGGAGGGTCGATGCGGCGGGGTCGCGATTGGACTTCACCTACAGCTACCAACCTGAATTGTTTAGGATGACGTTGCGGTGACCATTCGGCTGAGTGTTTGCTTCGTAAAGTATCGGCCGGTGTCCACCGGGCCACCGGGGAATTCTCCGAACGGAGTCGCGGGTTTACCGGTTCGCCGTCGGCCGTGATGGCCGAGCAGACCAGCACCGGCCGGACCAATCGGAGGGCTCGTGGCACCTGATTGGTGGGACAGGCCGCCTTGTCCGGCGTGCCGACCCGTCCGTGTCGACGACGGAAGCCTGCATCCGGGCCCGTGTGCCGGTGCGGGACGGGGGTCGGGCCGGGTGGCGGTTCCCTGATCGGGATGGTGGCGCCGCGGTCCGGGTCGGGTGGTCGCCCGCGGGGGCGTACCGGGTAGGTTGCCGGCATGGCGGAGGCGACGACCGGCGGGGTCGTGGAGATCTGGACCGACGGAGCGTGCAGCGGCAATCCCGGCCCCGGCGGCTGGGGCGTGCTGCTGCGCTGGGGCGGGCACGAGCGCGAGCTGTGCGGCGGCGAGGCCACTCCGACCACGAACAACCGGATGGAGTTGACCGCCGCGATCCGGGCGCTGGAGAGCCTGACCCGCCCGGTGACCGTGCGGCTGCACACCGACAGCACGTACGTGCGCAACGGCATCACCGGCTGGCTGGCCTCGTGGAAGCGCAACGGCTGGCTGACCGCGGCGAAGCAGCCGGTGAAGAACGCCGATCTGTGGCAGCGGCTGGAGTCGGCCTGCGCCCGGCACGACGTGACCTGGCTCTGGGTGAAGGGCCACAACGGGCACCCGGAGAACGAGCGGGCCGACGCCCTGGCCAACCGGGGGATGGCCGAGGCGCGGGCGGCGGCGCCGGCCGGCCGCTGAGCCCTGGGCGGGTTGTGTCGACCCCTGTCGATGGGTAACGTAGCGGATCGATGCCGTCACGGACAGTCGCCCTCCCGGAGGTGTCCGCGTGACCGTTGCGCCCCTCACCGACCTGCCGCTCTGGCCCCCGACCAACCTCGACCGTGACCCGCTCGTCCCGCTCGACGCGGGGGAGCGGCGGCGGTTCGCCGGCCCGGTCACCCGGGTCCGGCTCCCCACCGACGCGACGGCCTGGCTCGTCACCCGGCACGCCGACGTCAAGCAGATGCTGCGCCACCCGGCCTTCAGCGCCGACCTGACCCGACCGGGCTTCCCGCTGCTGCGCAAGTACGAGCCCGTCCAGGGTTTGTTGGCCCGGTGGTAGTGGCGCAGGCGGCGCGACGACACGCCCTTGAGGCTGTTGACCGGCCGGGCCACGGCCACCTTGGGCGGGTGGTTGACCAGCAGGTGCAGGTGGTTGTTCTCGCCGTTGAACCCGACCAGCTCGCCCTCGGAGTCGCGGCGTACGTCTCGCATGATCTGTTCCATCCGGGACAGGTGCCGGTCGCCGAACACCTTGTGTCGGAACTTCGTGCAGCTCCGTTACCAGTTCCGCGTCTATCCGACGCCAGGCCAGCAGATCGAACTGGCTCGGGCGTTCGGGTGCGCGCGGGTGGTGTTCAACGACGGGCTGCGCGCACGGCAGGAAGCCCGCGAGGCCGGACAGCCGTATGTCTCCGACGGCGAGTTGTCCAAACGGGTTATCACGGAGGCGAAGAAGACCGAGACCCGCGCCTGGCTGGGCGAGGTGTCGGCGGTCGTGCTGCAACAAGCCCTGGCGGACCTGAACACCGCGTACCGCAACTTCTTCGCCTCGGTCACGGGTAAGCGCAAGGGCCGCAAGGTCGCCCCGCCCCGGTTCCGGTCCCGCAAGGACAACCGGCAGAGCATCCGGTTCACCAAGAACAGCCGTTTCAAGGTCCTCGACAACGGCCGGCTGCGGCTGCCGAAGATCGGCGACCTGGAGGTGCGCTGGTCCCGGGCACTGCCGTCGGACCCGTCGTCCGTGGCGATCATTCGGGACGCGGCCGGGCGGTATTTCGCCTCGTTCGTCGTCACCCTCGGCACGGACGAGACGTTGCCGCCGGTCGATTCCGAGGTTGGCATCGACCTGGGCCTGACGCATTTCGCGGTGCTGTCGGACGGTACGAAGGTAGCCGCGCCGAAGTTTCTGCGCCGCGCCGCCCGCAAGCTCAAGTGGTTGCAGCAGGACCTCTCGCGCAAGCAGAAGGGCTCGAACAGGCGCAAGACGGCCGTCGTCAAGGTCGCGCGGGCGCACGCCCGGGTGGCCGACACCCGGCGGGACTGGCAGCACAAGCTCTCGACGCAGATCATCCGCGAGAACCAAGCGGTATACGTCGAGGATCTGTGCGTCGTCGGTCTCGGCCGGACCCGGCTCGCCAAGTCGGTACACGATGCCGGTTGGGCGTCGTTCACGGCATGCTGGAGTACAAGGCCGCCCGGTACGGGCGCACCTTCGGCCGGGTGGACCGGTTCTTCCCGTCCACCCGCATGTGCTCGGCGTGTGGCCGGATCAACGAGAAGATGGCGCTCAACGTCCGATCGTGGGACTGCCCGTGCGGAGCAGCCCACGACCGGGACGTGAACGCCGCCAGGAACGTCAGGGCCGCTGGACAGGCGGACCTCAACGCCCGTGGAGCGCACGTAGGACCGGCACTCGTGCCGGCGGCGCCGACCCCGCCTGGCCACCGAGGATGTCGAGATCGGCGGGCGGCTGATCCGGGCCGGGGAGGGGGCCATCGCGGTGCTCTCCCTGGCCAACCGGGACCGGGCCGCCTTCGACCGGCCCGACGAGTTCGACCGGTACCGGGCGGCGCAGCAGCACGTGGCGTTCGGCTTCGGGGTGCACCAGTGCATCGGGACCGCTGCTGCGGCGCGGGCAACTGCGTGGTGACCGCGCCGGACGTCTTCGACCAGGACGACGAGGACGGCCTCGTGCTGCTGCGCCGGGCCGAGCCGCCGGCCGACGCGGTCGACCGGGTGCGGCTCGCCGTCGAGCTCTGCCCGGCCGGGGCGATCAGCGTCGCGCCGCCCCGGCCGGAGCACCGCGCGGCGGCCGGCGCCCCGGCGCCGGAGACGTCGGCGACGCCGTGACCGCCGGGCCGCTCACCGCTCCGGGCGGCCCTCCTCGATCTCCTCCGGCTCGTTCGCCGGGTCCGCGGTGCCGGAGACCTCGGCCACGTCGTAGCCGGCCCGGCTGACCTCCCGGGCGGAGCGGCGCTCCTCGGCCGGCAGGTCGGCGAAGTCGTCGCCGGTGTCGTCGGTGCTGTGCAGGGACTGGCCCGGCGGGCGCAGCGACGCCTCGTACGCGGTCGCGCCGTCGGGCTCGTCGGTGGTGGCGCGGCCGAAGGACTCTTCACTCGTCATGTGGCACTCCTGCCCCTCCCGTCCGGAGGCAAACGCTCAGCGGGTCGCGTCCGGGTGCGTCGGCATCGAGGAGCCGCCGGAACTGCTGCCCGAGGAGCCGCCCGCCACGCCGGAACCGTCGTCCTCGGTCACCTCGTCCGGTTTCGGCGCGCCCGGCTCCGGCGCCGGCACCTCGGTGTCCGCCTCGACCTGGACCAGCCGGGCCTGGCCCGCCTCGTCCTCCGCGTGCTCCGGATCGACCGGCTGCCTGCCCTGCCGTGTCTCGTACTTCACCGGTCCGCCTCCCGTCCGTCGCCACGGTGACGCCGCCTACCCGGCCCGTTCCCGGCGAAACCCCGGCCACTCGCGGCGCCCTGCGGTCAGCGGCGGCGTCGGCCCCCGGCTGGTCCGCCGCTCGGGCGCCGGTCCGCCGACCGCCCACCGGAGGGGCGTGGGCCGCCCGGCGACCGGGCCGGGGTGACGGTCAGAGACCAGTGCGCCGGCCGGCGCAGGCCCCCGGGCAGGACCGTCCGGTGGTCGCCGCGGGCCGCGTCGAGCTGGGACTGGTGCACGAACAGGCAGTCACCGAGATCGGTCCCGCGCAGGTCCGCGCCGCGCAGGTCCGCCCCGGTCAGGTCGGCCGCGCCGAGGTCCACCCCGCGCAGGTCCGCGCCGATGAGGCAGGCGCCGCGCAGGTTCGCGCCCGCCAGGTCGGCCCGGCGCAGGTCCACGCCGATCAGGACGGCGCCGCGCCGGTCCACACCGGCCCGGCCGGCCCGCGCCTGCTCGCCGGCCCGGGACAGCAGCCGGTTGACCCGGTCCCGCTGCGCGTCGACGTCGACGGCGAGCAGCTCCTCCGGGGTGCCGTCGGTGAGCCGCCCGGTCTCGGTGAGGGCGGTGGCCAGCCCGTCCCGCAGCGGCCCGGCCGGGGTCAGCGCCAGTGCCTCGGTCAGATACCAGAGCAGCTCGTGCAGGGGCCGCATGACGGCGAAGGTGTCGAACATCCGCCGCGCGGTCGCCGGGTCGGCCCGCCAGTCGCGCCCGCCGAAGGTGCCCTGCGCGACGTGCTGGCCGGCCCCGAAGCAGTCGAAGACGGTGCAGCCGGGGAAGCCGCGCTGCCGCAGGTCCCGGTGGATGCCGCAGCGGGAGTCGGCGCGCAGGTTCGGGCAGGGCTGCCCGGCGGGCTTGTCGAGCGCGAAGTCGGCAGAGGCGGCGAACGCCGGCGCGACGCAGCAGATGCCGAAGCAGCGTGCGCAGTCGGCGCGCAGCTCCCGGTCGCCGCCGCCCGCGCGGCGAGCCGCGTCGGGCTGAGCCGCGGGCCCGCGCCGCTGGTCCTCCGTCTCGGACACGCCGCCCGGCCTCCCGCCCGTCACCATCGGCCGCGACCGTCGCGCCCGCCGCCATTCTCCGCCCGGACCACCCGGAACGGCCGGCGGGCCGCGGGAGTGTGACGGGGCCGCCCGGTTCCGGCCCGGCAGCGCGGTGGCTCTTCGTATGGTGGCGGTGACCGGCACCGGAGGGCGGAGGGATGGACGACGACGCGCGGGAGCAGGCGCTGCTCACCGCCCTCACCACCGAGCACTTCGTGCTCCAGACCGGCCGCAGCGCCACGGTCGCCGAGTCGGTGGGCCGGACCACCGTCTTCCTGTCGCTGCTCTCCGCCGCGCTCATCGGGCTGGGCTTCGTCTCCGGCAACGGCTCGCTGCTCCGGCCGTACCTGGGTGCGGTGCTGCCCACCCTGGTGGTCACCGGGCTGCTCACCTTCGGCCGGCTGGTGCAGAACATGGTGGAGAACTCCCTGGACCTGCAACGGATGCAGCGGATCCGGGCCTGGTACCACCAGCGGCTCGCCGGCGACCAGGACTTCTTCGCCGACGCGGCGACGTCCGGGGGCGAGATGCGGTCCGCCTGGACGGCGGTGGGCGCCCGGCCCGGCCGGTGGCAGCTGCTGCTGACCGCCGCCGCGCTGGTCGGCGCGGTCAACGCGCTGCTGCTCGGCCTCGGCGCCGCCCTGCTGGCCGGGCTGGCCGGCCTGTCGACCGGCCCGGCCGTGCTGGTGGGCGTGCCGGTCGCGCTGGTGGCCTTCGCGGCACAGTTCGCGTACATCAACCGGGCCTCGATCTCGATGACCCACTGAGCGGGGCGCGGCGCCCGCGCACGGCGGGCGCCGCCCGGGTCCTGCTCAGAAGTCGAACAGCGCGTCGGTGCCGCGGCGCAGCTCGCACCGGTTGTCGAAGGTCCGGGTGTACGCGACCGGCCGGCCCTGCCAGAAGCCCACCGCGCGGGCGGTGACCGGGGCGTACTCGCGGGTGCACGGGCCCGGCCGCACGTCGAGCGCGTCGAGGCGGCCGTCGACGCGGGCGACGAGCCGGCACGCGGTCGTCGGGTCGGGGTGCAGCCCGCCGGCGGGGCCGCAGACCAGCACGGTGGCGCGGGGGTCGTCGCCGCCGCCCTCGACGGTGAGCAGCAGCGCCGAGGGGGTCTCCGGGCCGGAGCGCGGCGCCGCGCCGACGGCCGCCGGTGCGGCCGTCGCGGCGAGGCAGCCGAGCGCGGCGGCCAGGGCCAGGGCCGCGGTACGTCGGGCGAAGGGCATGGGTCGTCCTTCCGTCGGGGCCCCGGGTCGGGGCCGGGTGTCGGCCCGGGCGTCGTGCGACCGGGCCGACGAGAACCCTAGGTGGACGGTGTGAACGCGAAGCGTCACGAAGTGTTACACCCCCCGGCGTTCGCCGACGGCGCGGGTGACATCGGCGCCGGGAAATGTCCGATCGGTTGACAACCGGTGTCGGGCCTCGCGGAACACGATTGCGAACTGTCGCGGCGAATGGCCGAACGGATGACAACCGAAGTCGGCCGTTATTGCGACGACGCTTTCCGTAAACCGTATCGTTGTCGATTCCTGACAACCGATCCGGCCGTTACCGGAACGATTCGAAGTGCTGTTCCGAAGCGGTTTACCGTCGAGTGGCAGGACGTTTCTCGTCGCCGTCGGGAGGACTCCTCATGAGCGACCTGTCCCACCCACCGTCGTTGACCGCACCCGGCGATCCGGCCGCGCCGGACCCGGCCGTCAGCGCCACCGCGCCGCCCGGCGACGATCGCCGGGAGATCGTCGGCCGATCGCCCAACCAGCTCGCCTGGCTGCGTCTCAAGCGGGACCGGACGGCCCGGGTCAGCGCCCTGACGCTGGCCGTCGCCGGCCTCGTGGCGCTCG
The DNA here is from genome assembly GCF_008085935.1 of Micromonospora sp. AP08. Taxonomy (NCBI): domain Bacteria; kingdom Bacillati; phylum Actinomycetota; class Actinomycetes; order Micromonosporales; family Micromonosporaceae; genus Micromonospora; species Micromonospora sp. AP08. The sequence goes on along the minus strand of NZ_VSEZ01000025.1, from coordinate 4,522 downwards.
GCGCGCCGCTGCTCGGCCGGCTCACCGGAATCGACCCCACCGACAAGTTCGTCGGCCGGCTCAACGATTTCGGAATGCCGATCGGCTACGCCGGCGGCATCAGCGCCGACCACTGGCTCGGGCTCGAACCCGGCAGCGGCCGGGACATCCTGCTCCAGTTGGTGTACGGCCTGCGCACGTCATTGTTCATCGCCTTCGCCTCGGCTCTGCTGGCGTCGTTCATCGGGGTCGCGGTCGGCGTGCTGGCCGGCTGGGCACGGGGCTGGCTGGACAGCGCGGTCAACTGGTTGATCGACCTCACCCTGGCGTTCCCGTTCCTCATTTTCGCCCTCGCCGTGATCCCGATCCTCCAGGACCGCTTCTACACCGAACGGGAGGCGCCGCCGCCGGCCTTCCGGGTCGCCCTGATCATCGCCACGTTCGGCCTGTTCAGCTGGACCTACACGGCGCGGCTGGTCCGGGGCCAGGTGATCTCGCTGCGCGAGCGGGAGTTCGTCGAGGCCGCCCGGGCCGCCGGCGCCGGCACCGGGCACCTGCTGTTCCGGCAACTGCTGCCGAACATCTGGGCGCCCATCCTGGTCACCGTCTCGCTCAACGTGCCGCAGTTCATCGCCATCGAGGCGGCGCTGGCCTTCGTCAACATCGGCGTCACCGAACCCACGCCCGACCTCGGCCGCATGATCTACAACAGCATCGGCTACGTCGCGAGCGACCCCTGGTACACCCTGTTCCCCGGGTTGACGATCTTCCTGCTGGTCCTGGCGTTCAACCTCTTCGGTGACGCGCTGCGCGACTCGCTGGATCCCCGCTCCACCCGGTAACCCCCACGGCCATCGACACGCCCGGCCGGCGGGGGCCGCCGGGCGGGAAGGGAGTACACCCGTGCGTACACGAACCCGGACACTGACCGGTGTCCTGGCCGCGGCGGCGCTCGTCGCCGCCGGTTGCAGCCCCACCACCGACGGCGGAGGCGGCAGCGACGAGAAGGCGAAGACCCAGACCGGCTCGATCTCCTACGAGGCGGCCGACAACCAGGGGCCGGCGAAGGCGGTCGACGGCGCCAAGGCCGGCGGCACGCTCACCGTCATGCAGAACACCGACTTCGAGCACCTCGACCCGGCCCGCAACTACGTCAACACGCAGCAGGTGACCGGCGGGCTGCTCTACCGGGCGCTCAACGGCTACAAGGAGGACGGCAGCGGCAAGCTGCTGCTCGTCGGCGACCTGGCCACCAATCCCGGCAAGGACGTCAACAACGACTGCAAGGTCTGGGAGTTCACCCTGCGCGACGGGGTGAAGTACGAGGACGGCTCCCCGGTGACCAGCAAGGACGTCGCGTACGGCCTGGCCCGCTCGTTCGCCGCGAACCTCAACGAGGGGCCGCACTACATCCAGCAGTGGCTCTACCCGGACGGCGCGTACAACGCCACCTACAAGGGGCCGTACGACGGTGGCAAGGCGACGCCGGACGGCGTCGAGACGCCCGACGACCGGACCATCCGGTTCACCTTCCCGCAGCCGCACTGCGACCTGCCGTACGCCGCGGCGCTGCCCACCACCGCCCCGGTGCCCGCCGCCAAGGACACCCGGGCCAACTACGACCTGCGGCCGTTCTCGTCCGGCCCGTACAAGGTGAAGTCGTACGAGCGGGACGTGGCGCTGGAGCTTACGCGCAACCCCAACTGGGACCCGAAGACCGACCCGATCCGCAACGCGTACCCGGACGCCATCCGGGTCACCTTCGGCCTGGAGCAGGCGCAGATCGCCGAGCGGCTGGTCGCCGACGCCCCGGCCGACCAGGCGGCGCTGAGCTGGACCGACGTGCCGCCGGCCGTGCTGCCCCGGACCACCACGGCCGGGGTGGCCGAGCGGGTGGTCAAGGGCCCGACCCAGTACACCTGGGTGCTCAGCATCAACACCCAGCGGGTCACCGACCTGACCGTCCGCCGGGCGCTGAACTACGCCGTGGACAAGGACGCGGCGCTGAAGGCGATCGGCGGGCAGGCCGCCGGCAGCCCGGCCACCACGCTCATGTCGCCGACCACCGCCGGCTGGCAGAAGTACGACGTGTTCAACGCCCCGGTCACCGGGGACAAGGCGAAGGTCACCGAGCTGCTGGCCGGGAAGAAGCCGAAGCTGGTGCTCGCCCACTCCAACACCGAACTGCGCACCCAGCAGGCCGAGGCGATCCGGAAGAACCTCACCGACATGGGCTTCGACATCGTCATGAAGCCCATCGACAGCACCAGCTACTACGACGAGATCGGCCGCAAGAACAACCCGTACGACCTCTACCTCAGCGGCTGGGGCTCGGACTGGCCGACCGGCTCCACCATCATCCCGCCGGTCTACGACGGCCGGGAGATCGTCGACGAGGGCAACAACAACGTCTCGTACCTCAACGAGCCGTCGGTCAGCGCGGAGGTCGACCGGGTCCGCAACCTGCCCGCCGCCCAGCAGGACGCCGCCTGGATGGCCCTGGACGAGAAGATCATGCGGGAGTACGCCCCGGTCGTGCCCTGCTACTACGACGCCACCTACGAGCTGCACGGCTCGAAGGTCGGCAACGCGTTCCTCAGCGACGCCTTCGGCATCATCTCGCTCAACGGCATCCACGTGAAGCAGTGACCGTCCCGTGGGGGCGGTCCACTCCGGACCGCCCCCACCCGTCCACCGGGGGAGGTGCTCCCGTGCTCCGATTCGTCGTCCGGCGGCTGCTCGTCGCCGCGGTGACCCTCGCCGTGATCAGCCTCGTCACCTTCGGTCTCTTCTTCGCGGTGCCGAGCAGCCCGGCCAAGGTGATGTGCGGCAAGAACTGCACAGCCGCGGACATCGCCCAGGTCGAGCGGCGCCTCGGCATCGACCAGCCGCTGCCGCGCCAGTACACGGAATTCGTCAAGGGCGTCTTCGCCGGCCGCACGTACGGCGAGGGGGACTTCCGCCAGGACTGCCCGGCGCCCTGCCTGGGCTACTCGTTCCGCAACAACCAGCCGGTCACCGAGATCATCGTCCAGCGCGCCCCGGTGACCTTCAGCATCGTCCTCGGCGGCGCGGTGCTGTGGCTGACCCTGGGCGTCTCGCTGGGCATGGTGTCGGCGTTGCGCCGGGGCACGGCCCTCGACCGGGCCGCCATCGGGGTGACCCTGGCCGGGGCGTCCATGCAGGTCTACTTCTTCGGCCTGATCCTGCTCTACCTGCTGGTCTACGCCACCGGGCTGCTGCCGTTCCCCAGCTACACCCCGTTGACCGAGAACCCGGCCCGCTGGGCGGTGGGGCTGTTGCTGCCCTGGATGACGCTCGGCTTCCTCAACTCGGCGCTCTACGCCCGGCTGGCCCGGGCCCAGATGCTGGAGACCCTGTCCGAGGATTTCGTCCGGACCGCCCGGGCCAAGGGGCTGTCCGCCCGGCAGGTGCACACCCGGCACGCGCTGCGCGCCGCGGTCACGCCGATCGTCACGATCGCCGGCCTGGACATCGGCACGAGCCTCGGCGGCACCTTCATCACCGAGACGATCTTCGGCCTCCAGGGGCTGGGCAAGGCCACCGTGGAGGCGGTGCAGTTCCTCAACCTGCCGGTGGTCATGGCGACCGTGCTGCTGGCGGCGGTGTTCATCGTGGTCGCCAACATCGTGGTCGACGTGCTCTACGCGGTCATCGACCCGCGGGTCCGGCTGAGTTGACGGGAGGTATCGACATGGTGGAGCTTCCGGCGCCGCGCCGAGGCGAGGGCCCCTATCTCGAGGTCATGGACCTGCGGGTGCGGTTCGACACCGAGGACGGCGTGGTCCGCGCGGTGGACGGGGTGTCGTTCGCCGTCGAGCGGGGTCGAACGCTGGGGATCGTGGGGGAGTCGGGGTCGGGCAAGAGCGTCACGTCGCTGGCGATCCTGGGTTTGCACAACGCGAAGCGGACCACGATCTCGGGGGAGATCTCGGTGGGTGGTCGTCAGGTGGTGGGGTTGTCGGAGGAGGAGGTGCGGCGGCTGCGGGGTCGGGACATGGCGATGATCTTCCAGGACCCGTTGTCGGCCCTGCACCCGTACTACACGGTGGGGAAGCAGATCGCCGAGGCGTACCGGGTGCATCATCCGCGGGCGGGGAAGCGGGAGGCGCGGACCCGGGCGGTGGACATGTTGGGTCGGGTGGGGATCCCGCAGCCGGGGAAGCGGTTCGACCAGTATCCGCATGAGTTCTCCGGGGGTATGCGGCAGCGGGCGATGATCGCGATGGCGCTGGTGAACGATCCGGATCTGTTGATCGCGGACGAGCCGACCACGGCGTTGGATGTGACGGTGCAGGCGCAGATCCTGGATCTGCTCAGTGATCTTCAGGCGGAGTTCCGGTCGGCGATCATCCTGATCACCCATGACCTGGGTGTGGTCAGCCAGGTGGCTGATGACGTGCTGGTGATGTATGGGGGGCGGGGGGTCGAGCACGGGAGTGTGGAGCAGGTGTTGCGGCGGCCGCAGCATCCGTACACGTGGGGGTTGTTGTCGAGTGTGCCGTCGTTGCACGGTGACGCG
>NZ_VSEZ01000024.1:0-66300 GCF_008085935.1 Micromonospora sp. AP08 | reverse complement strand
AGCGCCTCCTGACCGGCCATCCGCTGACAGGAGCGAGCACGAAGGGCCGGCCCCCACAAGGGGCCGGCCCTTCGTCGTGTCTCAGGACTCGTTGAGTACGGCGAGGATCCCCTCGCCGTACTTCGCCAGCTTGTTGTCGCCGACGCCGCTGATGCGGGACAGCTCGGCCAGCGAGGTCGGCGCCTCGGTGGCGATCTGCCGCAGGGTGGCGTCGTGGAAGACCACGTACGCGGGGACGCCCTGTTCCTTGGCGGTGGCCGCCCGCCAGGCGCGGAGCCGCTCGAACACCGGGACGGCGGCCGGGGCGAGGTCGGCCACCACGGTGGCCGCACCCCGCGGCTTGGCGGACCGGCCGGACGTGGGCCGTTCCGGCTCCCGCCGCATGGTGACCGTGCGCCGGCGGCCCAGCACCTCGGCGCTCGCCTCGGTCAGGGCCAGGGTGCCGTAGTCGCCCTCGACGGCGAGCAGGCCCTCGGCGAGCAGTTGTCGCACCACGCCGCGCCACTCGGCCTCGCGCAGGTCGGTGCCGATGCCGAAGGTGCTGAGCGAGTCGTGGCCGTGCTGGTCGATCTTGTCGGTGTGCCTGCCGAGCAGGATGTCGACGCAGTGCCCGGCGCCGAACCGCTGGTTGCGTTCCCGGTCGAGGCGGTAGACGGTGGAGAGCAGCTTCTGCGCGGCGACCGTGCCGTCCCACGACTCCGGCGGCTCCAGGCAGGTGTCGCAGTTGCCGCAGTTGGCGGTGCCGCCCTCGCCGAAGTATTCGAGGAGCTGCGCGCGGCGGCAGCGGACCGTCTCGCAGAGCGCCAGCATGGCGTCGAGGTGGGTGGCCAGGTTGCGCCGGTGGGCCAGGTCGCCCTCCGACGTCTCGATCATCTTGCGCTGCTGCACCACGTCCTGGAGCCCGTACGCCAGCCAGGCCGTCGACGGCAGCCCGTCGCGCCCGGCGCGCCCGGTCTCCTGGTAGTAGCCCTCGACCGACTTGGGCAGGTCGAGGTGGGCGACGAAGCGCACGTCGGGCTTGTCGATGCCCATGCCGAAGGCGATGGTGGCGACCATGACGAGGCCGTCCTCGCGCAGGAAGCGCTGCTGGTTGGCCGCCCTGGTCGCCGCGTCGAGCCCGGCGTGGTAGGGCAGCGCCGGGATGCCGTTGGCGACCAGGAACTCGGCGGTCTTCTCCACGGAGGCGCGGGAGAGGCAGTAGACGATGCCGGCGTCGCCCGGGTGCTCGTCGCGCAGCAGGGCGAGCAGTTGCTTGCGCGGCTCCCGCTTGGGCACGATCCGGTACTGGATGTTGGGCCGGTCGAAGCTGGCCACGAAGTGCCGGGCGTCGGTGAGCTTGAGCCGGGTGGCGATCTCGGTGCGGGTGGCCGCGGTGGCGGTCGCGGTGAGCGCGATGCGCGGCACCCCGGGCCAGCGCTCGTGCAGCATCGACAGGTTGAGGTAGTCGGGGCGGAAGTCGTGCCCCCACTGGGAGACGCAGTGCGCCTCGTCGATCGCGAAGAGCGCGATCCGCCCGCGTTCCAGCAGGGCGACCGTGGAGCGGGTCGCCAGCCCTTCCGGGGCGAGGTAGAGAAGGTCCAACTCGCCGGCGAGGAACGCCGCCTCGACGCGCCGCCGCTCGGTCAGGTCCTGGGTCGAGTTGAGGAACCCGGCCCGGACGCCGACCGCGGTGAGCGCGTCGACCTGGTCCTGCATGAGCGCGATCAGCGGCGAGACGACCACCGCCACGCCGTCGCGGACCAGCGCCGGGATCTGGTAGCAGAGCGACTTGCCGCCCCCGGTCGGCATGAGCACCAGCGCGTCGCCGCCGGCCACCACGTGCTCGACGACCTCGTGCTGGAAGCCGCGGAAGGCGTCGTAGCCGAACACCCGGCGGAGCACCCGCAGGGCGTCCTCGGTCCGCTCATCGGTGGGGGAGACCATCCGCGCAGTCTACGAGCGCCCGCCGACACCGCCCCGCCCCGAACGGGCGCGTGGCGGGAACCGAACCCCCGCAACCCGGCAGCCGGACCTCCGTGCAGCGGCAGCCGGACCTCCGCGCAGCGGCAGCGGACCTCGACAAAACGGACAAGCACCTGTTCCGGTCGTCACCCCGTGGAATCCCGGGCGGGGTCGCAGCCGTTAGAGTCGCTGACTGACCATGCGCGGCCGACCGGCCGCGGCGCCACGGCTGGGGGTAGCGGGTGAGCGAGGCGCGGACGGCGGGAGACCTGGTGCCGACCAACGCGGAGACAGCTCTCGGGCGGCCGGCGCCGGCCGAGGCGGACACCACCCTCGTGGTGGTGACCGGCCTGTCCGGCGGTGGCCGCAGCACGGTGGCCCGGGCGCTGGAGAACGTCGGCTACTACGTGGTGGACAACCTGCCCCAGGCGCTCATGCTGGACATGGCCGAGCTGGCGTTCAAGGCCGGCGGCGCGGCCCGGCGTACGGCGATGGTGCTGGACGTCCGCTCGCGGGCCTTCTCCACCGACCTGGCCGGGGCGATCCGGGAGCTGCGCGAGCGCGGCTTCCAGCCCCGGGTGGTCTTCGTCGACGCCGACGACGAGGTGCTGATCCGCCGCTTCGAGAGCGTGCGCCGCTCGCACCCGTTGCAGGGCGACGGGCGGCTGGCCGACGGGATCGCCGTGGAGCGGGCCCTCCTGGAGGAGGCCCGCGACCAGGCCGACGTGATCATCGACACCAGCCACCTCAACGTGAACCAGCTCCGGCGCCGGGTGGAGGAGCTGTTCGGCGGGGAGGACTCCCGCCGGCTGCGGATCACCGTGCTCTCCTTCGGCTTCAAGTACGGCCTCCCACCGGACGCCGACTTCGTGATGGACGCCCGGTTCCTGCCGAACCCGTACTGGGTGCCGGAGCTGCGCGAGCACACCGGGCGCGAGGAGGCGGTCAGCGCGTACGTGCTGGGCCAGGAGGGGGCGGACGCGTTCGTGGCCGGGTACGCGGACCTGGTCAACGCCACCACCGCCGGTTTCGAGCGGGAGGGCAAGCGCTACCTGACCGTGGCCGTCGGCTGCACCGGGGGCAAGCACCGCAGCGTGGCGATCGCCGAGGAGCTGGCCGCCCGGCTGCGGCGCTCCGGCATCGCCGCCAACGCCCAGCACCGGGACCTGGGGCGGGAATGACCCCGACCAGGGTGGTCGCCTTCGGCGGCGGGCACGGGCTGTCGGCGTCGCTGCGGGCGCTGCGGCACTGCGTACCCGGACTGGACCTGGACATCACCGCGGTGGTCACCGTGGGCGACGACGGCGGCTCCAGCGGCCGGCTGCGCGCGGAGCGCGGCGGCCTGCCCCCGGGCGACCTGCGGCAGGCGCTCGTGGCCCTGGCCGGGGACCACCCGGCCACCCGGCGCAGCGCGGCGCTCTTCCAGCACCGCTTCGCGGCCGCCGGCGGGAGCGGGGGAGCGGCCGGCGTGGGCGGGGGAGCCGCCGATCCGCTCGCCGGCCACGCGGTCGGCAACCTGCTGCTGCACGGGCTGACCGAGCTGCTCGGCGACCCGGTGGTCGCGCTCGACCACGCCGGCGCGATGCTGGGCGCGGTCGGTCGGGTGCTGCCGATGTCCCGGCAGCCGGTCGGCATCGAGGCCCGGGTACGCGGCGCCGACCCGGACCGCCCCGACGAGGTCCGCACGGTGCGCGGCCAGCACCAGGTGGCGGTCACCTCCGGCACGGTCGAGTCGCTGCGGCTCACCCCGGCGGCGCCGGCCGCCTGCGCGGAGGCGGTGACCGCGGTGGCCACGGCCGACTGGCTGATCTTCGGGCCGGGCAGCTGGTACACCAGCGTGCTGCCGCACCTTCTGGTGCCGGGCCTGGCCGAAGCGATCGTCTCCAGCCCGGCGCGTCGGCTGGTGACCCTCAACCTCGTGGCGGAGAAGGAGACCAGCGGGCTCTCCCTTCCCGACCATCTGGACACCCTCCGGCGCTATCTGCCCGAGTTGAAGGTGGACATGGTGTTGGCCGACTCCAAGGCGGTGGGTGATCCCGTGGCGGTGGAACGTGCGGCAGAATCGCTGGGTGCCCGGCTGGTCCTCGCTCCTGTCGCCGTCACCGACGGCACGCCCCGTCATGATCCGGCCGCCCTGGGCGCCGCGCTGGTGCCTGTCCTGGGCGCCGATCGTTAGACACGTACGTAATCACCGGCGACACGCCGGAACCGGTCCGTGAGGGGGCGCGCAACATGGCGATGACGGCTGCGGTCAAGGACGAGCTGAGTCGGGTCGACGTGCCCAAGCCCTGCTGCCGGCGGGCGGAGATGGCGGCCCTGCTCCGGTTCGCGGGCGGCCTGCACATCGTGTCGGGTCGCGTCGTGGTCGAGGCGGAGCTGGACACCGGCGCGGTGGCCCGGCGGCTCCGCCGGGAGATCGCCGAGGTCTACGGCTACCCGAGCGAGATCCACGTGCTCGCCTCGGGCGGCCTGCGCAAGGGCAGCCACTTCATCGTGCGGGTGGTCAAGGACGGCGAGGCCCTCGCCCGGCAGACCGGCCTGCTGGACGTCCGGGGCCGCCCGGTGCGCGGCCTGCCGCCGCACGTGGTGGCCGCCAACGTCTGCTGCGCGGTGTCCGCCTGGCGGGGCGCGTTCATGGCGCACGGCTCGCTGACCGAGCCGGGCCGCTCCAGCGCCCTGGAGATCACCTGCCCGGGGCCGGAGTCCGCGCTGGCCCTGGTCGGCGCGGCGCGCCGGATCGGCATCACCGCCAAGAACCGCGAGGTGCGCGGGGTGGACCGGGTGGTCGTCAAGGACGGCGACGGGATCGCCGCGCTGCTCACCCGCATCGGCGCCCACTCCAGTGTGCTCGCCTGGGAGGAACGGCGGGTGCGCCGCGAGGTGCGGGCCACCGCGAACCGACTGGCCAACTTCGACGACGCCAACCTGCGCCGCTCGGCCCGCGCCGCGGTGGCCGCCGCCGCCCGGGTCACCCGGGCGCTGGAGATCCTCGCCGAGGACGCCCCCAACCACCTGACCTCGGCGGGCCGGCTGCGGCTGGAGCACCGGCAGGCGTCGCTGGAGGAGTTGGGTGCGCTGGCCGATCCGCCGCTGACCAAGGACGCCATCGCCGGCCGGATCCGCCGGCTGCTCGCGCTGGCCGACAAGCGGGCCCGCGACCTGGGCATCCCGGATACCGAAGCGGCCGTCACGCCCGACATGCTCGTGGTCTGATAGGACCAGTGAGGCGTCGAGTTGCGAGGGGGATCACCACCCGCCGCAGCGCGGCGGCGCGCGCTCGGATAAGGTCGCTGCGTACGGCAAGGGGGCCGGCAAAGGCATCCCTCGCCGTGCTCACCGCCTCGGGCGGTCTGGTCTCCTGGGACCGCGGCGGGGTGGCCGAGATGAACCGTCAACGGCCGGATCCACCGGTCGGCGAACAATCTCCGCCGGCCGGGTCTGACGCCGGCGGACCAGAACGCGAGGAGATGGGACCTGTGACCATCCGGGTTGGCATCAACGGCTTCGGCCGGATCGGCCGCAACTTCTTCCGGGCAGTGCTGGCGTCCGGCGCTGACATCGAGGTCGTGGCGGTCAACGACCTGACCGACAACGCGACGCTCGCCCACCTTGTCAAGTACGACAGCATCCTGGGTCGCCTCCCGCACGAGGTGAAGGCCACCGCCGACGAGATCACCGTGGGCGGCAAGAGCATCAAGGTGTACGAGGAGAAGGACCCCGGCAAGCTGCCGTGGGGCGAGATCGGCGTCGACGTCGTCATCGAGTCCACCGGTTTCTTCACCGACGCCACCAAGGCGAAGGCGCACGTCGACGGCGGGGCCAAGAAGGTCATCATCTCCGCCCCGGCGAAGAACGAGGACGTCACCCTGGTCATGGGCGTCAACCAGGACCAGTACGACCCCGCCAAGCACACGATCATCTCGAACGCCTCCTGCACCACCAACTGCCTCGCCCCGATGGCCAAGGTGCTGCACGACACGTTCGGCATCCAGCAGGGTCTGATGACGACCATCCACGCGTACACGCAGGACCAGAACCTGCAGGACGCGCCGCACAAGGACCTCCGCCGGGCCCGGGCCGCGGCGCTCAACATCGTGCCGACCTCGACCGGCGCCGCGAAGGCGATCGGCCTGGTCCTGCCGGACCTCAAGGGCAAGCTGGACGGCTACGCGCTGCGCGTGCCGATCCCGACCGGCTCCGTCACCGACCTGACCGTCACGGTCGGCCGGGAGACCACGGTGGACGAGGTCAACGCCGCGCTCAAGGCGGCCGCGGACGGCCCGCTCAAGGGCATCCTGATCTACAACGACGACGCGATCGTCTCCTCGGACATCGTCACCGACCCGGCGTCCTGCATCTTCGACGCGCCGCTGACCAAGGTGATCGGCAACCAGGTCAAGGTCGTCGGCTGGTACGACAACGAGTGGGGCTACTCGAACCGCCTGGTCGACCTGGTCAAGCTGGTGGGTTCGTCGCTGTGAGCATCCGCAACCTCGACGACCTGCTCGCCGAGGGGGTGTCGGGTCGGCGCGTGCTGGTGCGCGCCGACCTGAACGTCCCGCTCGACAAGCAGAGCGGTGAGATCACCGACGACGGCCGCATCCGGGCCGTGCTGCCGACCCTGAGCGCGCTGGTCGAGGCCGGCGCCAAGGTGGTCGTCTGCTCGCACCTGGGCCGCCCGAAGGGCGCGCCGGACCCGCAGTTCAGCCTCCGCCCGGTCGCCGGGCGGCTCGGTGAGCTGCTCGGCGCGCCGGTGCGCTTCGCCGAGGACACCGTCGGCGACTCGGCCCGGTCCACCGTGGAGGGGCTGGCCGACGGCCAGGTCGCCCTGCTGGAGAACCTGCGCTTCAACAAGGGTGAGACCAGCAAGGACGACGCCGAGCGGGGCGCCTTCGCCGACCAGCTCGCCGCCTTCGGCGACGCGTACGTCGACGACGCCTTCGGCGCCGTGCATCGCAAGCACGCCAGCGTCCACGACGTGCCGGCCCGGCTGCCGCACTTTGCCGGCCGGCTCGTGCTGCGCGAGGTGGAGGTGCTCGGCAAGCTCACCGGCGACCCGGAGCGGCCGTACGTGGTGGTGCTGGGCGGCTCCAAGGTCTCCGACAAGCTGGCCGTGATCGAGGCCCTGCTGCCGAAGGTCGACCAGCTGCTCATCGGCGGCGGCATGTGCTTCACCTTCCTCAAGGCCCAGGGCCACGAGGTGGGCACCTCGCTGCTCGAGGAGGAGATGGTCGAGACCTGCCGCAACCTGATGGAGCGTGAGCCCGGCAAGATCATGCTGCCGGTCGACGTGGTGGCCGCGGACGCGTTCGCGCCGGACGCCGCGCACGACGTCGTGCCCGCCGACGGCATCCCGAGCCACCGCCTGGGCCTGGACATCGGCCCGGAGACGGTGGCCGGCTTCGCCGCCGCGCTGTCGCAGGCGAAGACCATCTTCTGGAACGGCCCGATGGGTGTGTTCGAGATGGCCGCGTTCGCCAACGGCACCCGGGGCGTCGCCGAGGCGATCACGAAGGCCGACGCGTTCAGCGTGGTCGGTGGCGGTGACTCCGCCGCCGCGGTGCGGGCGCTCGGGCTGGACGAGTCGTCCTTCGGCCACATCTCCACGGGCGGCGGCGCCTCCCTGGAATACCTCGAGGGCAAGACCCTCCCCGGCATCGCGGCCCTGGAGAACTGAATGGCGAGCACCACCCGCCGGCCGCTGATGGCCGGCAACTGGAAGATGAATTTGAACCACCTCGAGGCGAACCTGCTGGTGCAGAAGCTGGCCGCGAGCCTCAACGAGAAGCAGCTCACCGAGGTCGAGACGGTGGTCCTGCCGCCGTTCACCGACCTGCGCACCGTGCAGACGGCGGTGGACGGCGACAAGCTGCTGATCGGCTACGGCGCGCAGGACCTGTCGCCGTACCAGTCGGGCGCGTACACCGGGGACATCGCCGGGCCGATGCTCGCCAAGCTGGGCTGCACCTACGTGGTGGTCGGCCACTCCGAGCGGCGGCAGTACCACTACGAGGACGACGCGCTGGTCAACGCCAAGGTGGCCGCCGCGCTGGCGAACGGGCTCAGCCCGATCCTCTGCATCGGCGAGGGGCTGGAGATCCGCGAGCAGCTCCGGCACGTGCAGCACTGCTGCGACCAGCTCGACGGTGCGCTGAAGGGGCTCACCCCGGAGCAGGTCACCAAGGTCGTCGTGGCCTACGAGCCGGTCTGGGCGATCGGCACCGGCAAGACGGCGACCCCGGACGACGCCCAGGAGGTCTGCGGCGAGGTGCGCAAGCGCCTGGTGGAGACCTTCGGCCAGGACACCGCGGACCAGGTCCGGATCCTCTACGGCGGGTCGGTGAAGTCGTCGAACGTCGCCGCGATCATGGCCCAGCCGGACGTGGACGGGGCCCTGGTCGGCGGCGCCAGCCTGGACGCCGAGGAATTCGCGCAGATCTGCCGGTTCCCGGAGCACATCGCCCGCTGATCGCTCGCTATCCTTGACGCTGCCCGCCCACCGGTCGGTGCCGCCGTGCCCGACAGGACCGGGCAGTGTTCGCAACGAGAGGACTGACCCCCGCCATGCCGATCTGGTTCGCCTACACGATGATCGTGTTGCTGGTCATCACGAGCATCCTGCTCACCCTGCTGATCCTCCTGCACCGTGGTAAGGGTGGCGGGTTGTCGAGCATGTTCGGCGGCGGTGTCAGCTCCAGCCTGGCCGGTTCGTCGGTGGCCGAGAAGAACCTCGACCGCTACACCGTTCTGGTCGGGATCATCTGGTTCGCGTGCATCGTCGGGATCGGGCTGTGGCTCCGGCTCCAGCTCGGCAGCGGCGCCTGAGCGAGCGCTCCGAGTCGTACAATCTGCGCGCGGTCCGTCACGGACCGCGCGCAGTTTTGTTTCTCCGCGCGTCGCCCGCCGCCCGCCCCGCAAGCGGCGGTCCCCTCCGACGACAGGAGCGAGCAGCCGTGTCCAGTGGCAACGTCATCCGCGGCACCCGCATCGGGTCCGCCCCCGAGCGCTTCGACCAGCACGTCGAGCCGGCGCCCCGCCGGCCGGTCACCTACTGGTGCGTGAACGCCCACCGCGTCCAGTTCCTCATCGCCGCCGAGGCGGAGGCCCCGGAGACCTGGGACTGCCCGCGCTGCGGCGAGCCGGCCGGCCCCGACCCGGGCAACCCGCCCGGCCGGGCTCGGGCCGAGCCCTACAAGACCCACCTGGCGTACGTGCAGGAACGCCGCACCCCGGAGCAGGGCGAGGCGCTGCTCGCCGAGGCCCTGGAGACGCTGCGCCGGCGGCGCGGGCGGGCCTGAGCACGCGGGAGCCCCGACCCGCCCGGGCCGGGGCTCCTCCGTTCGTTCAGCGCAGGCTGCGCAGGCGGGGCGGCACGTCGGCCGCCGCCGCCCGGTCCAGCAGCCAGAGGGTACGGGACACCCCGCGCACCCCGGCCGCCGGAAGCTGCACCGGCCCGGCCCCGGCGAGGGCCATCCCGACCGCCCGGGCCTTGTCCGCCCCGGCGGCCACCAGCCAGACCTCCTCGGCCGTGTTGATCGCCGGCAGGGTCAGCGTGGTCCGCACGGGCGGCGGCTTTGGGCTGCCGCGTACCGCGCTGACCGGGCGGTTGTCGTGGTGCACCGGGTGCTCGGGGAAGACCGAGGCCACGTGCCCGTCCTCGCCGACACCGAGCATCAGCACGTCGAAGTGGGGGAGAGCGGCCGTGCCCGGCCGGGCGGCCCGGGCCAGCTCCTGCGCGTACCCGGCGGCGGCCGCCTCCGGGTCGTTGCCGGCCGGCCCGTCCGAGGCCGGCATCGGGTGGATGCGGGCCGGGTCCAGCGGGACCACGTCCAGCAGCGCCGCCCGGGCCTGGGTCTCGTTGCGCTCCGGATCACCGGCCGGCAGGAACCGCTCGTCGCCCCACCAGACGTCGACGCGGGACCAGTCGACGGCGTCGCGGGCCGGCAGCTGGGTCACCGCCCGGTAGACCGCCGCGGCGATCCGGCCGCCGGTCAGCACCACCGACGCCTGGCCCCGCTCGGCCTGCGCGTCGAGCAGCTTCACCACCAGCCGGGCCGCCACCGCCTGCGCCAGCAGGTCGGGGTCGGCGTGTACGGCGACACTCGCCTCACTCATCCATCGCGCCTTCGTGTTCCGACCGCCCCACGGCGGTCACCTGTGCTGTCCGACCGCTCACTCGTTGGCGGTCGCGCCGGCGTGCGCGGTGACCCCGGCCTCGGCCCGCTGGGCGGTCGCCGGATCCTTCCACACGTGCACCCGCTGGGCCGGTCGCTGGTCCAGCCCCGTCAGCCCGGCGGTCGCGCCGAGCGTCTCGGCGTAGACCTGGTCGGCGTCGAGGCGGCGCAGCTCCTCGGCCAGCTCGTCACCGAGCGGCCGGCGGACCAGCGGCAGCGTCCGGTCCTCCTGCCCGGTACGCCGGAAGATGGCCACGCTGTCGTCCCGGGTCAGCGTCAGCCGGTCGCCGTTGGCGCAGCGCAGCTGCACCTCGCGCATGCGGGGGAACTCGTCGGTGTGCTCCCAGACCGGGTCGATGCCGAGCCGGGCGGCCAGCCAACCGCGCATGAGGGCCGCCGTCGGGTCGGTCCGCGGCGCCACCACGGTCGCCTCGGTGACCCGGGCCTGCGTGGTGTCGAACGCCCCGGCGACCAGGGTGCGCCACGGGGTGATCCGGGTCCAGGCCAGGTCGGTGTCGCCCGGGGCGTAGTCCGCGGCCCGCTGGAGCAGCGCGGCGATCGGGTCGGCGGCCTGCGCCGAGTCGGTGATCCGCCGGTCGGCCACCACGCCGAGGAAGTCGGTGGCGATCTCCTCCGGCGGCTCGCCGTGCCACCAGGTCACCACCGGCACGTCCGGCACCAGCAGCGGCATGACGACCGACTCGGCGTGCAGCGCGAGCCGGCCGTACATCCGGGTCACCACGGCCTCGCACGGGCCGAGCCGGCCACCGACGACGATCTCCGCGTCCAGCCGGTTGCGGTCCCGCTCGACGTCGGAGCGGACCACCACGAGCAGCCGGCACGGGTGGGCGGCGGCCGCGATCGTCGCCGCCGCCTCGGCCTCCCGGACCCGCTTCTCGTCGACCACCACGATCAACGTGAGCGCCATCCCGCTGGCCACCCCGCCCGCGCTGCGCCGCTCGGCGGCGAGCGCCTTGACCACCTCGTTCCCGGTGGTGTCCCACAAGCCGATCAACGGAACCTCCTGGTTCGCTCGCAGTGCTCGCTCACGCTCTCCGCCAGGACCGGCCGTCGCGGGCCAGCATCTCGTCGGCGGCCCGGGGGCCCCACTCGCCGGCCCGGTACGGCTCCGGCTTGGTGCCCGCCCAGGCGTGCTCCAGCGGGTCCACCACCTGCCAGCTCTGCTCGACCTCGGCGGCGTCCGGGAACAGCGTCCGGTCGCCGATCAGCACGTCCAGCACCAGCCGCTCGTACGCCTCGGGGCTGGACTCGGTGAACGCCTCGCCGTACTGGAAGTCCATCGCGATGTCGCGGACCTCCATGGTGGTGCCGGGCACCTTGGAGCCGAACTTCAGCACCACGCCCTCGTCCGGCTGGACCCGGATGACGAGCTGGTTGGGGCCGAGCGACTCCATGTCGGCCGGGTTGAACGGCAGGTGCGGGGCCTTCTTGAACACGATGGCCACCTCGGTGACCCGTCGGGGCAGCCGCTTGCCGGCCCGGATGTAGAACGGCACCCCGGCCCAGCGCCGGTTCTGGATGCCCAGCTTCACGGCCACGTACGTCTCGGTGGTGGAGTCCGGCGGGACGCCCTTTTCGTCGAGGTAGCCGACGGCGCGCTCGCCACCCACCCAGCCGGGCAGGTACTGGCCGCGGACGGTGTCCCGGGAGACGTCGTGCGGCACCGTGATGGCCTTGAGCACCTTGAGCTTCTCGGTGCGGATCTCGTCGGCGTCGAAGCTGGTCGGCTCCTCCATGGCCACCAGGGCGAGCAGCTGGAGCAGGTGGTTCTGGAGCACGTCCCGGGCCGTGCCGACCGAGTCGTAGAAGGCGGCCCGGCTACCGATGCCGACGTCCTCGGCCATGGTGATCTGCACCGAGTCGACGTACTTGGAGTTCCACAGCGGCTCGAACAGGTTGTTGGCGAACCGCAGGGCCAGGATGTTCTGGACCGTCTCCTTGCCCAGGTAGTGGTCGATCCGGAAGACGTCCTGCCGGGTGAAGACGTCGTCGACCAGGTCGTTGAGCGCCTTCGCCGAGGGCAGGTCGTTGCCGAACGGCTTCTCCACCACCACCCGGCGCCAGCCGCCGGACTTGGCGTTGTCGGCCATGCCGGTGCGGGCGAGCTGCTTGAGCACCACGGGGAAGGCCGCCGGGGGGATGGAGAAGTAGAAGGCGGCGTTGCCCGGGATGCCGTGGGTGTCGCGCAGCTCGTCCAGGGTGGCGGCGAGGTGGTCGAAGGCGGCGTCGTCGTCGAACGAGCCCCCGACGAACTTGATGTTGCCGGCGAGCCGCGCCCAGACCTCCTCCCGCCACGGGGTGCGGGCGTGCTTCTTGGCCGCCTCGTAGGCCAGCCCCTCGAAGTCGCCGTCGCCCCAGTCGCGCCGGGCGAAGCCCAGGACCACGAAACCGGGCGGCAGCAGCCCCCGGTTCGCCAGGTCGTAGACCGCCGGCAAGAGCTTCTTGCGGGCCAGGTCGCCGGTCACGCCGAAGATCACCAGAGCGCACGGCTCCGGGATCCGTGGCAGCCGGCGGTCCTGAGGATCGCGCAGCGGGTTCCCTGCGCTGTCCTCGGTTCGCGACTGCGGGGCTCGCAGGACCGGCTCACTCCTCGCGCTCACGGTGCCTCCTCGCTCCGCCGATGTCACGTCATTCATCGTCACGTCAGTGTCCGTCCGGCCGCATCCATTAGCTGGGCGACGCCCGCCGCCCGCTCGGTCAGGTGCAGGCGCAGCACCGGCCGCCCGCGATCGGCGAGGGCCCGCCGGTCGCCGGCGGCCTGGGCCGCCTGAAGGTCTCCGAAGGTGTACGGGCGGCCGGGCACCGGTAGGTCGTCGGTGACCGCGCCGGTCACCTGGAGGTGGCTGCCGGCCCGCGGGCCGCCCTTGTGGTACTGCCCGGTCGAGTGCAGGTACCGCGGCCCCCACCCGAAGGTGACCGGCTGCGGGGTCGCCCGCGCCAGCAGCGGGCGCAGCCCCGCCACCGCCGCGTCGGCCCACCGGTCGAGGTACGCGGACACCGCCAGGTAGCCGTCGTCGCCCAGCCCGTCGAGCAGCCAGCGCAGCGCGCCGGCCAGGTCGGCGGGGACCCCGGCCGGGGCGTACACCTCGACGGCGCCGTCGGTGGACGACGGCGACTCCGCCGGCGGACCGGCGGCGAGCAGCCGGGCGGTGTGCTCCTTGCTCCCGGCGACGTCCGGCTGGTCGAAGGGGTCGACGTCGAGCACGGCGGCGGCGACCGCGGTGGCGTACTCCCAGGTGAGGAACTGCGCGCCGAGCGGACCGTTGACCGCCACGTCGGCGGGGCCGGGCGCGACGCCCGGGCCGAGGGCGCCGCCGTAGCTCACGGTCAGCACGCCCGGGCCGGTGGCGCCGGGGGCGTCCGGGGACTCGACCACCACCGGCAGGATGCCCCGGCCGGCCTTGCCGGTGGACTCGGCGAGCAGTTGCTCGACCCAGTCGCCCAGCCCGTCGAGCCCGGTGCCGTCGGACACCAGCGCGACGGTGGCCCGGCCACTCGTGGCCGCCGCGCCGAGCGCCGCCCCGAGGGCCAGGCCCGGGTTGTCCCGGTCCCGGTCGAGCGCGCCGGCGAGGGCCTCGGCGTCGTCCAGCAGGTCGGCGACGGGCACGCCGGCCAGGGCCGCGGGGGTCAGCCCGAACGCGGTGAGCGCCGAGTAGCGGCCGCCCACCTCCGGGTCGGACTGGATCACGACCACGCCCAGCTCGTCGGCGACCGACTCCAGCGGGGAGCCGGGGTCGGTCACCACGACGAAGTGCCGGGCGGCCTCCGCCTCGGTCAACCCGGCGTCCAGGAACGCCTGGAGGTACGCCCGCCGGACGGTGTCGGTCTCCACCGTGTCGCCGGACTTGCTGGCGACCACCACCACGGTGCGCTCCAGCCGGTCGGCCAGGGCCGCGCGGACCTGGCCGGGGTCGGTGGTGTCCAGCACGGTCAGCGGCCGGCCGAGGGTCCGGGCCAGCACCTGCGGGGCGAGCGAGGAGCCGCCCATGCCGGCCAGCACCACGTGGTCCAGGTCGGCCAGCTCCTCGGCCAGCTCGGCGAGCTGGGGGAGCAGCTCCCGGCTCCGCGCATGGGTGTCCAGCCAACCCAGCCGGGTGCGCGCCGTCGCCTCGGCCTCCGGCCCCCACAGGGTCGGGTCCTTGGCGGCGAGCCGGGCGGGGAAATCCGCGGCGACCAGCGCGGCCCGCACGGACGCGGGTGCCGACCCGTCGACCGCGTCGGCGCCGTGCACGGCCAGCCCGGCGGCGATGTCCGCCCGACCGGCCAGCAGGTCGCTCACCTCACCACCCCGTCCGCGTGGCGTGGCGCGTCCCGGGGCGTCGCCCCGGGACGCGTCCGGCGCCGTCCGTCACGCGTTGCCCCCGGCCTTTTCGGCGGCCTGCGCGTTGCCCTTGGCGGCCCGGTTGGGCTGCCCGGTGCCCTTGCCCGCCTCGGCGAGGGACTTCTTGACCCCGTCGAGCAGCTCCAACCAGCTCGCCTCGAACTTCTCGACGCCCTCCCGCTCGAGGGTGGCGATCACGTCCGCCATGTCCACGCCGACCGCCTCCAGGTCGGTGAACACCTTGCGGGCCGCGTCGTACGAGCCGGTGATGGTGTCCTTGCGGGTCTCGCCGTGGTCGGCGAAGGCGTGGATGACCGGTTCCGGCATGGTGTTGACCGTGCCGGGCGCGATCAGCTCCTCGACGTAGATGACGTCCCGGTAGTCCGGGTTCTTGGTCGAGGTGGAGGCCCACAGCGGGCGCTGCGGGTGGGCGCCGGCGTCGGCCAGCTTCTTCCACCGGTCGGAGCTGAAGACCTCGCTGTACCGCTCGTACGCCAGCTTGGCGTTGGCGATGGCCGCCTTGCCGCGCAGCGCCTTCGCCTCGTCGGAGCCGATCTTCTCCAGCCGCTTGTCCACCTCGGTGTCGACCCGGGAGACGAAGAACGAGGCGACCGAGCCGATCTTCGACAGGTCGTGCCCGTTCGCCTTCGCCTGCTCCAGACCGGCCAGGAACGCCTCCATGACCTGCGAGTACCGGTCCAGGCCGAAGATCAGCGTGACGTTCACGCTGATCCCCTCGGCCAGGGTCGCGGTGATCGCCGGCAGGCCCGCCTCGGTGGCGGGGATCTTGATGAACAGGTTCGGCCGGTCGACCAGCCACCAGAGCGCCTTGGCCTCGGCGACGCTCCGGTCGGACTCGTGGGCCAGCCGCGGGTCGACCTCGATCGACACCCGGCCGTCCACCCCGGCGCTCTTGTCGTACGACGGGCGCATCACGTCGCAGGCCCACCGCACGTCGTACGTGGTGAGCATGCGGACCGCCTCTTCGACGTCGACGCCGCGGATGGCGAGGTCACGAAGCTGCCAGTTGTACTCGTCGGCGTCGCTCAGCGCCTTCGCGAAGATCGTCGGGTTGGTGGTCACACCGGCCACGTGCTGCTCCCGGCGGAGCTTGTCCAGCCCGCCGGAGCTGAGTCGTACCCGGGAAAGATCGTCCAGCCAGATCGCCACACCAGCGGCCTGGAGCTCCCTCAGCCTGTCCGTCATGCCGTCCACGCTCCCCTCAGTTGCCGGTCGTGAAACCGGTGATGTCGCCCACCCGGGTCAGCGCCGCGTGCGCGGCGGCCACGATCCGGTCGGGGGTGAACCCGAACTGCTCGAAGAGCACGGAGTGCGGCGCGCTCGCCCCGTAGTGCTCCAGGCTCACGCTCTCGCCGCTGTCGCCGACGATCGCCCGCCAGGACATGCCGATGCCCGCCTCCACGCTCACCCGTGCCTTTACCCCGCGCGGCAGCACCGACTCCCGGTACGCCTCGTCCTGCGCGAAGAACCACTCCTGGCAGGGCATGGAGACGACCCGGGTGGGGGTGCCGTCGGCCTCCAGCCGCTCCCGGGCGGTGAGGCAGAGCTGCACCTCGGAGCCGGTGCCCACGATGATCACCTGGGGCCTGCCGCCGGACGCCTCGGCCAGCACGTAGCCGCCCTTCGCGGTGCCCTCCGCGCCGGCCAGGTCGGTGCGGTCGAGGGTCGGCAGCGCCTGCCGGCTGAGCGCCAGCGCGGTGGGCCGGTCGGTGTGCTCCAGGGCCTGCCGCCAGGCCCAGGCGGTCTCGTTGGCGTCGGCCGGGCGGACCACGTCCAGGCCGGGGATGGCGCGCAGCGCGGTCAGGTGCTCCACCGGCTGGTGGGTCGGGCCGTCCTCGCCGAGGCCGATCGAGTCGTGCGTCCAGACGTAGACCACCGGGAGCTTCATCAGCGCGGCGAGCCGCACCGAGGGGCGCATGTAGTCGCTGAACACCAGGAACGTGCCGCCGTACGGGCGGGTGCCGCCGTGCAGGGCGATGCCGTTGAGGATCGCTCCCATGGCGTGCTCGCGGATGCCGAAGTGCAGGGTGCGGCCGTACTCGTCGCCCGGGAAGTCCTTGGTGGCGTGCTCGGCCGGGACGAAGGACGGCTCGCCCTTCATGGTGGTGTTGTTGCTCTCCGCGAGGTCGGCGGAGCCGCCCCACAGCTCGGGCAGCACCGGGGCGAGGGCCTCCAGGACCTTGCCGGAGGCGGCCCGGGTGGCCACGCCCTTGGCGTCGGCCGGGAAGGTCGGCAGCGCGTCGGTCCAGCCCGTCGGGAGGGTCCGGGTGGACATCCGCTCCCACAGCGCCTTGCGCTCCGGGTTGGCCTGCGCCCAGGCGTCGAACGTGGTGGTCCACGCCGCCTGCGCCTCGGCGCCCCGGTCCATGACCTGGCGGGCGTGCTTGAGCACCTCGTCATCGACCTGGAAGGTGCGCTCCGGGTCGAAGCCGAGGATCTGCTTGGTGGCCTTCACCTCGTCGGCGCCGAGCGCCGAGCCGTGGATCTTGCCGGTGTTCTGCTTGTTGGGGGCGGGCCAGCCGATGATGGTGCGCAGCGCGATGAAGGAGGGGCGGTCGGTTTCCGCCTTCGCGGCCAGCAGCGCCTCGTAGAGGGCGTCGACGTCCTCGTGGTAGTCGCCCTGGTCGGCGTCGCCGCGGCGCCAGTCGACCGTCTGGACGTGCCAGCCGTACGCCTCGTACCGTGCGGCCACGTCCTCGCTCTTGGCGATCCGGGTGTCGTCCTCGATCGAGATCTCGTTGTCGTCGTAGATCAGGCAGAGGTTGCCGAGCTGCTGGTGGGCGGCGAGGGCGCTCGCCTCGTGGCTGATGCCCTCCTCGATGTCGCCGTCCGAGGCGATGCACCAGACGTCGTGGCGGAACGGGGAGTCGGCCCGGTCCGGCTCCGGGTCGAACAGGCCGCGCTCGCGGCGGGCCGCCATCGCCATGCCGACCGCGTTGCCGATGCCCTGGCCGAGCGGGCCCGTGGTGGTCTCCACGCCCGGGGTGTGGCCGTGCTCCGGGTGGCCCGGGGTGAGGGAGCCCCACTGGCGCAGCGCCTTGAGGTCGTCCAGGGCCAGCGGGTAGCCGGAGAGGAAGAGCTGGATGTAGAGGGTCAGGCTGGAGTGCCCGGCGGACAGCACGAACCGGTCCCGGCCGGGCCAGTTCGGGTCGGCCGGGTTGTGCCGCATGACCCGGTTGAAGAGCAGGTACGCCGCCGGGGCGAGGCTCATGGCCGTGCCCGGGTGGCCGTTGCCGGATTTCTCCACGGCGTCCATGGCCAGCACGCGGACCGTGTCGACGGCCCTGCGGTCGAGGTCGGACCAGTTGAGAGCGGGAAGCTCGGGTCGGTTGGCAGCCACGATGGTTGTGCTCCTCGGCAGATGGGCGGAACCCTCACTGATGACCCTATCGAGCGGCCCTAAACGTCCGCCCGGGGATCTCTGCATGCTCTTCTGTACGTGTCCGACCGAATCGGCCGTTCAACCCGGGGTGTGACGGCCCGCACCGTTGCCGGGTCTCCGGGGCAGCCAAAACGACGCCGCGTAGTGTGTGGGGCGGTGTGTGGACCCCGAGGGGTCCGGGCCGACCCCGACCTCCCCTGCCGAAGCCGGAAGGTGGCAATCCGTGAGCATGATCACCGAGCGCCCCGTCAGCGACTCTGCCGGGCAGCCGCCGGTGCGCACGGTGACGGAGGTGTCGGCGACCGGTCGGCGGGACGTACGGGCCGTGGTGGCCGCGTACGTGGCGCTCACCAAGCCCCGGATCGTCGAGCTGCTGCTGGTCACCACCGTGCCGGCCATGATGCTGGCCGACGGCGGCCTGCCGTCGCTCTGGCTGGTGGCCGTGGTGCTGGTCGGCGGCTCGCTCGCGGCGGGCGCGGCCAGCGTGCTCAACTGCTACATCGACCGGGACATCGACCAGTTGATGCGGCGCACCAAGCGTCGGCCGCTGCCGGCGCACACGGTGTCGCCGCGCAACGCGCTGGTCTTCGGCCTGGTCCTCGCCGTGGTCTCGGTGGCGCTGATGGCCGTCGCCACCAACTGGCTGGCCGCCGGGCTGACCCTCGCGGCGATCGCCTACTACGACCTGGTCTACACGCTCTGGCTGAAGCGCACCACGGCCGCCAACACCTTCTGGGGCGGCGCCTGCGGGGCCGCGCCGGTGCTGATCGGCTGGGCGGCGGTCACCGGCTCCCTGGCCCCGGCCGCGTGGGGCCTGTTCGCGGTGGTGTTCTTCTGGCAGATGCCGCACTTCTACGCGCTGGCCATCAAGTACAAGTCCGACTACGCCCGGGCCGGCATCCCGATGCTGCCGGTGGTGGCCTCGGTCCGCCGGGTCAACGCGGAGATCATCCTCTTCTCCTGGCTGACTCTGCTCTCGTCGCTGGCCGTGTGGCCGCTCGGCATGAGCCCGATCTACGGCGTCACCGCCCTGGTGGTCGGCGGCATCTTCGTCGTCGAGGCGCACAAGCTCTGCCGGCGGGCGGCGCGGGGCGAGGCGGTAAAGCCGATGCGGCTGTTCCACTGGTCCACCACCTACCTCACGATCCTGTTTGCGGCCGTCGCCCTCGACGCGCTGATCTAGTGCGGCGCCGGCACTGACCGGAGTGGATGGTTTCCGCCTGTCCGGGATTTCATCAGAATTTTTTTTCGGCCTGAGCCGGACCGGCTCAACCCGGACAGACTGTGACGATCTTCCCCGCCCGGTTTACCCAGACATAGGCGACATGTACGGGCGAATTACCTGTGGTCTTCCTTAAACCTGTAGGTAATTGGCATCACATTCAGTTCATCGTTCTCGCACATCCGGGTGGATGTCTGCTTAGGCTTCGCGTCATGGCAGATGGTTCCGATACGACGCTCACGGCTGACAAGACCTCGGAACAGGCCCCCAACGGCCTGGTCGCGGGAATCAAGTCGTTCGCCGCCGGACACGGCGGGGCGAAGGCGGTCATCGAGTACGTCGGCAAGCGCGGTGCACGCATCGTCCTCGTGGGTTCCGACGGGGCGTGGGCCGACCAGTTCGCCGACGGCACCGACGTCGCGCGGCAGGCCTGCGCCACCGCAGGGGTCACCGTCGAGAACGCCTGGGAGCGTGAGCTGATGGACCAGATGCGTCCGAGCAACGACCTCTGGCGGTCGATGGCCCGGCGCACGATGGCCCGTTGACATAAATTGACCAACCACCACCAGCCGACCCGGGGGGAACCCCGGGTCGCTCTCGTCACCTGCACGGCCCTTCCCGACCTCGACCCGGACGACCGGCTCGCGCTCGCCCCGCTCGCCGCCCGCGGCGTCGCCGCCGAGGCGGTGGTCTGGGACGACCCGGCCGTGGACTGGTCCGGCTACGACCTGGTCGTGCTCCGCTCGCCCTGGGACTACGCGTTGCGCCGCGACGAGTTCGTCGCCTGGGCGCGCTCCGTGCCGACCCTGGTCAACCCGGCCGACGTGGTCGGCTGGAACACCGACAAGCGCTACCTGGCCGAGCTGTCGGCGGCCGGCGTGCCCACGGTGCCGACCGCCTGGGTCGAGCCGGGCGCGGACTGGCACCCGCCCGCCGACACCGGCGAGTACGTGATCAAGCCGGCGGTCGGCGCCGGCAGCCAGGACACCGGCCGCTACGACCTGGCCGACCCGGAGCACCGGGAGCTGGCCGTGGCGCACGTCCGGCGGCTCTCCGCCGCCGGCCGGGTCACCATGGTCCAGCCGTACCTCCGCGCGGTGGACACCGACGGGGAGACCGCGCTGCTCTTCCTGGCCGGGCCCGACGGCCTGGCGTTCAGCCACGCGATCCGCAAGGGGCCCATGCTGACCGGCCCCGACCGGGGCGTGGCCGAGCTCTACAAGGAGGAGCGGATCGACGCCCGGACGGCCACCCCGGAGCAGCTCGACATGGCCGAGAAGACCCTGGCGGTGGTGCCCGGCGGCACCGACCGGCTGCTCTACGCCCGGGTGGACCTCATCCCCGGCCCGGACGGGGCGCCCGTCCTGGTCGAGCTGGAGCTGACCGAGCCGAGCCTGTTCGTCGGGCACGCCGACGGCGCCCCGGACCGGCTCGCCGAGGCGGTCGCCACCCACCTGGCCCGACGGTCCTGACCCGCGCTCCGGCCCGCGCCCGAGCGGGCCGGAGCCGGCGTCACTCCCCGTCGCAGTGGTTGCGGTCCCAGCGGCCGCCGATCGGCGGGGTGTCCAGCCGGACGGCGGCCTCGTTCCCGGCGAGGTCGTTGTCCTCCACGCGGCACGAGACGCAACTGCCCGCGCCGGTGACCCAGAACCCGTAGGTCTGGGTGTGCTCGTCCCGGTGCCAGATCCGGTTGCCCCGCACGGTGGCCGAGTCGAACGGGGCGTTGACCGCGATCCCCGCCCGCTCCGGCGGCCCGGCCGGCAGCTCGTACGGCGTGCCGGGCGCCGGGGTGGCCTCGTTCCAGCCGGTGGCGCCGTCGGGCCGCACCTCGGCCAGCGACAGCTCCGTGTCGGTGTTGTCGGCCACCACCGCGGTCCGCGAGTCGACCCGCACGATCTTGCCCCGGTGCCCGCCGGGCGGCCAGTCCGCCGACCCGTCGGTGACCCGGCGCGGGGCGTACCGCACGGTCGCGCCGGAACCGCGGCATTCCGGCGCGGACCGGCGCCCGTTGTCCCGGATCCGGTTGTCCACCACGGCGGCGTCGGTCATCGGCCGGTCGATCCGGATCCCGTCCAGCGCGTTCTCCCAGATGTGGTTCCCCTGGATCACCACGTCCTCCGCAGGGCCCCGGTAGCCGTGGCCCAGGTCGTGCTCGTGGTAGCCGTAGCCGCCGTTACGGCTGATCCGGTTGCCCCGGATCACGTACGGACCGGGGGTGTTGCCCATGCTGATCCCGTCGCCGACGTTGCGGTCGATCACGCAGTCGGTGAGCAGCCCGCCGCGGCCGGCGATCCCGGCCGTGCCGTTGGCGGAGACGTCGAAGCCCGCCTCCAGGTTGTTCGTCAGGGTGCAGGCCGAGACGATCAGCCCGTCGGCGCCCCAGTCGGAGATGCCGAACCGGTTCGCCTGGCTGTGGCACCCGACGATGCGGAAGCCCCGCGGGGGCGGCCAGTAGTCCTTCTGCAGCTCCAGGAAGATCCCGTTGGTCCCGTTGCCCACCGTGGTGCAGTTGGCGATGGTGAGCCGCTCCACGTCGCTCCAGCCGCCGATGCCGACGCCGATGCCCGCGCCGCCCATCTGTTCGCCGTTGTCCAGCCGGCCGCAGCCCACCACGACCACCCCGTCGATCAGGCTGTCCTGGAGGAAGTCGCAGCCCAGCCCGGTCGCCCCGGTGTGGTGGATGTAGAGGTTCCGGAAGATACCGCGCACCACGTACTGGAGGCCGAGGCCCTTGGCCAGGTAGTTGTACTGGGTCATGCCGACGCCGGAGCCGTCGATCTCGAAGTCGGCGAAGGTGCAGTCGGCGATGTGCCGGTCCCGGTCCGCGCCGTGCTGCATCGTGGTCCAGTACGCCAGCGGCACGGGATCGTCCCGGTTGCCCTCGTTGCTGAGCAGGAACCGGGTCGCCGCCGGTCCCGCACCGATCAGCGATACGCCGCTG
Source organism: Micromonospora sp. AP08 (assembly GCF_008085935.1). Lineage (NCBI taxonomy): Bacteria > Bacillati > Actinomycetota > Actinomycetes > Micromonosporales > Micromonosporaceae > Micromonospora > Micromonospora sp. AP08. The sequence continues at coordinate 44,277 of NZ_VSEZ01000024.1, read as the reverse complement.
CGCCAGACGGTGCCGGCGTCCCGGACCGAGTAGATGCCCGGCGGGCAGTAGATGACCCGGGCGCGGCCGTCGGCCTCGTACCCCTCGCCCAGCCGGTCCACCAGCGCGGCCAGTGCGGGCTGGTCGTTGGTCACGCCGTCGCCGGTGAGCCCGAACTCGTGGGCGTCGCACCAGAGCGGGGCGCCGGCCACCGGCGTGAGCCGCTGCGGGACGGTGGTGGCCAGGCCCTTGCGCGACACCGGCGGCTCCCCTCGGGCGGACGGTCCGTGGCCCGACCGCTTTCCCGCTGCCGGCGAGGGGTAACGCCGGTCGTGCCGCGGTGACCGGCTCGCCCGGCCGGGGCCTCAGACGGCGGCGGTGACCGGCTGGTCGGCCGGGGCGGTGGTGGTGGCGGTGGCCGGCGCCGGCGGAGCGGCCGGACGCCGCTCCCGGGTGGCCCACAGCACGCCCAGGGTGGCCAGCAGCACCAGGCAGGAGCCGAGCATGTGCGCGGCGACCAGCACGGCGGGCAGGTGGGTGAAGTACTGCACGAAGCCGATCAGGCCCTGGCCCAGCTCGACCGCGACCAGCACCCCGGCGGCCCGGGCGGCCCCGGCGGCCCCCACCGCGCGGAACGCGAAGAGCAGCGCCACCGAGAGGCCGATCAGCAGGAACACCCCGTCGGCGTGCACCTGGGAGATCGCCTCCGGGTCCAGGCCGTTGCGGGCCGCGCCCTGGTCGCCCGCGTGCGGCCCGCTGCCGGTCACCCAGGTGCCGACCACCAGCACGGCCGCGCTCACCACGGTGGTGAGCCCGGCGAGGGTACGCAGCGGCGCCGGCACGGTCGGCGTCACCGGCCCGTCCGGCTCCGTGGTCCGCTTCCAGCAGGCGTACGCGGCGGCGATCACCGCCATCGAGGCGAGGAAGTGCAGGCCGACCACCCACGGGTTGAGGTTGGTGAGCACGGTGATGCCGCCGATGACGGCCTGGGCGGGGATGCCGAACAGCACGCCGATCGACAGCGGCAGCAGCCCCCGCGGGCGGGTCCGCTGGGCCAGCACCGCGAGCACCACGGCCAGCGCGATGACGCCCACCGCGAAGGTGAGCAGCCGGTTGCCGAACTCGATCGCCCCGTTGATGCCCATCTCCGGCGTGGCGATGTACGACTCGTCGGTGCACCGGGGCCAGGTCGGGCAGCCGAGCCCGGAGCGGGTGAGCCGGACACCCCCGCCGGTGACCACGATCGCCACGTTCGCGATGATCGAGGTGTACGCGAGGCGGCGCAGCAGCGTGGGGGAGACCGGGAACCGGACGGAAGCCTTCACGGAGCGAATCCTACGCACCGTAGTTGATCCCGATCGGGTGACTCCGCGACACCGGTGGTCGGGATCACCGGACCCCGGGTTTGCGGGCCCCCGGCGAATTACGTAACGTTGGCGTTGTGAAAAACGCGGCGGCGCTCTCCGGGCACCAGCCAGCAGCCGTCCCGGCCGCTGGCGCTTCCGCGTCCACCGATCTTTCCACCCGCGACCGGGTCACCCAGCTGCTGCTGGAGCGGGGCGCGACCACCGCGGCCCAGCTCGGCTCGGCGCTCGGGCTCAGCCCGGCCGCGATCCGCCGGCACCTCGACGCGATGCTCGCCGACGGCGACGTGGAGGCCCGCGAGCAGGTCGTCCGGGGCAGCCGGGGCCGGGGTCGACCGGCCAAGGTCTTCGTGCTCACCGAGGCGGCCCGCGTCCGCTGCGGCACCCACCACTACGACAACATCGCCACGGCCGCCCTGCGCTGGATCTCCCGCACCGGCGGCTCGCAGGCCGTCGAGGCGTTCGCCGCCGAGCAGGTGACCGCGCTGGAGGAGCGCTGCCGCGCCGCCATGGAGGACGCCGGCACCGACCCGCTCGCCCGGGCGGAGGCGCTCGCGGGGGCGCTGACCGCCGAGGGCTACGCTGCCAACGCGTCCACGATCGCCTCCGGCGGCCAGCTGTGCCAGCACCACTGCCCGGTGGCGCACGTGGCCGCCGAGTTCCCCCAGCTGTGCGAGGCCGAGACCGCGGTGATCTCCCGTCTGGTCGGCACCCACGTGCAGCGCCTGGCCACCATCGCGCACGGCGACGGGGTGTGCACCACGCACATCCCCGCCCAGCCGCGTGCCCAGTCCGGTAACACCGTCACCACTGTGAGGACAGATAGATGACCGAGCAGATCGTCCAGCCCCTGACCCAGGAGGAGCAGCTCGCCGCCCTCGGTCGTTACGAGTACGGCTGGGCCGACCCCGACGTCGCGGGGGCGTCCGCCCAGCGCGGCCTCAACGAGGCGGTGGTGCGGGACATCTCGGCCAAGAAGAACGAGCCGGCCTGGATGCTCGACCTGCGCCTGAAGGGCCTGCGGCTGTTCGACCGCAAGCCGATGCCGGCCTGGGGCGCGGACCTCACCGGGATCGACTTCGACAACATCAAGTACTTCGTGCGGTCCACCGAGAAGCAGGCCACCAGCTGGGAGGACCTGCCCGAGGACATCAAGAACACCTACGACCGGCTGGGCATCCCCGAGGCGGAGAAGCAGCGGCTGGTCGCCGGCGTCGCGGCGCAGTACGAGTCCGAGGTCGTCTACCACAAGATCCGTGAGGACCTCGAGGAGCAGGGTGTCATCTTCCTGGACACCGACACCGCGCTGCGCGAGCACGAGGACATCTTCAAGGAGTACTTCGGCACGGTGATCCCGGTCGGCGACAACAAGTTCGCCGCGCTGAACACCTCCGTCTGGTCCGGTGGCTCGTTCATCTACGTGCCGAAGGGCGTGCACGTGGAGATCCCGCTGCAGGCCTACTTCCGGATCAACACGGAGAACATGGGCCAGTTCGAGCGGACGCTGATCATCGTCGACGAGGGCGCGTACGTGCACTACGTCGAGGGCTGCACCGCGCCCCTCTACTCCTCGGACTCGCTGCACAGCGCCGTCGTGGAGATCATCGTCAAGAAGAACGCCCGGTGCCGCTACACGACCATCCAGAACTGGTCGAACAACGTCTACAACCTGGTCACCAAGCGCGCCGTCTGCCACGAGGGCGCGACCATGGAGTGGGTCGACGGCAACATCGGCTCCAAGGTGACCATGAAGTACCCGGCGGTCTACATGACCGGTGAGCACGCCAAGGGCGAGGTGCTCTCGGTGGCCATGGCCGGCGAGGGTCAGCACCAGGACGCGGGCGCCAAGATGGTGCACGCCGCGCCGCACACCTCCTCGACCATCGTGTCGAAGTCGATCGCCCGGGGCGGCGGCCGCACCTCCTACCGCGGCCTGGTGCAGGTGCTGGAGGGCTCGCACAGCAGCCGCAGCACGGTCAAGTGCGACGCGCTGCTGGTCGACACCATCTCCCGCTCCGACACCTACCCCTACGTCGACATCCGCGAGGACGACGTGTCGATGGGGCACGAGGCGACCGTCTCCAAGATCAGCGACGACCAGCTCTTCTACCTGATGAGCCGGGGCCTGAGCGAGGACGAGGCGATGGCGATGATCGTGCGCGGCTTCATCGAGCCGATCGCCAAGGAGCTCCCGATGGAGTACGCCCTGGAGCTCAACCGCCTGATCGAGCTGCAGATGGAGGGCGCGGTCGGCTGACGCCGCCCGCTCTCCGGTCCACCTGACACCGTCGTCGCACAAAAAGACCAAGGAAGAGATGACTACCCAGGCTTCCGCGCCGCCCGCGACCAAGTCGCAGGCGCTCCGCTCGTACGACGTCGCCGACTTCCCGGCCCTCACGGGCCTGGAGGAGGAGTGGCGCTTCACCCCGCTCAAGCGCCTGCGCGGCCTCGTGGGTGGGGCGCAGGCCGCCACCGGCACGGTCCGCCACGAGCACGGCGACCTGCCCGAGGGCGTCACCGTCGGCCGGATCGGCAGGGACGACCCGCGGGTGGGCAGCGTGCTCACCCCGTTCGACCGGGTCAGCGCGCTGGCGTACGGCGGGGTCGACGAGGCGCTGCTGGTGCAGGTCGCCCGGGACGCCGTGGTCGAGGCCCCGGTGAGCCTGCGGGTGGTCGGTCAGGGCGCGGACGCGCTCGCCCTCGGCCACACCTTCGTCGAGGTGGGCCGGTTCGCCGAGGTGACCCTGGTGCTGGAGCACGTCGGGTCCGCCACCCTGGCGGACAACGTCGAGGTGGCGGTGGCCGACGGCGCGAAGCTGACCCTGGTCACCGTCGCCGACTGGGCCGACGACGCGGTGCAGGCGCAGCACCTCAAGGTGAAGCTGGGCCGCGACGCCAAGGTGGTGCACGTCCAGGTGAGCCTCGGCGGCGACCTGGTCCGGCAGTACACCTCGGTGGAGTACACCCAGCGCGGCGGCGAGGCCGAGCTGTACGGCGTCTACTTCGCCGACTCCGGCCAGCACCTGGAGCACCGCCAGCTGGTGGACCACACGGTGCCGGACTGCCGCAGCTACGTCGGCTACCGGGGCGCCCTCCAGGGCGAGAGCGCGCACACCGTCTGGGTGGGTGACGTGCTGATCCGGGCCGAGGCGACCGGCACCGACACGTACGAGATCAACCGGAACCTGCTGCTCACCGACGGGGCCCGGGCGGACTCGGTGCCGAACCTGGAGATCGAGACCGGCGAGATCGCCGGCGCCGGGCACGCGAGCGCGACCGGCCGCTTCGACGACGAGCAGCTCTTCTACCTGATGGCCCGGGGCATCCCGGAGGGCGAGGCGCGCCGCCTGGTGGTCCGCGGCTTCTTCGCCGAGCTGATCAACAAGATCCCGGTCGAGGAGCTGCGCGAGCGGCTCGGCGACGCGATCGAGGCCCGCCTCACCAAGGCCGGCGCCTGATGATCAAGATCTGCTCCACCGAGGACGTGCCGAAGGGCACCGCGATCAGCGCCGACGTCAACGGCACGCAGATCGCCGTCGTGCACGGCGAGGACGACAGGTTCTACGCCGTGTACGACGAGTGCTCGCACGCCGCGGTGGCCCTCTCCGAGGGCGAGGTCGACGGCTGCACGCTGGAATGCTGGCTGCACGGATCCCGTTTCGACCTACGGACCGGCGAGCCCACCGGGCTGCCCGCGACCGAACCCGTTCCCGTCTACCCCGTCGAAGTCCGCGACGGCGACATCTACGTCAGCCTGACGCCGAGCAATGGAGTGACCCGATAATGAGCACCCTGGAGATCCGCGACCTGAAGGTGTCGGTCAAGCTGCCCGAGGGTGAGCTCAAGCCGATCCTGGCCGGTGTCGACCTGACCGTGAAGTCGGGCGAGACCCACGCGATCATGGGCCCGAACGGCTCCGGCAAGTCGACCCTGGCGTACTCGATCGCCGGTCACCCCAAGTACGAGATCACCGGCGGCTCGGTGACCCTCGACGGCGAGGACGTGCTGGCCATGTCCGTCGACGAGCGGGCCCGCGCCGGCCTCTTCCTCGCCATGCAGTACCCGGTCGAGGTCCCCGGTGTCTCGGTGGCCAACTTCCTGCGCACCGCCAAGACCGCCATCGACGGCGAGGCGCCGAAGCTGCGCACCTGGGCCGGCGAGCTGCGCGGCGCCATGGAGAAGCTCCAGATGGACCCGGCGTTCGCCCAGCGCAACGTCAACGAGGGCTTCTCCGGCGGTGAGAAGAAGCGGCACGAGATCGTGCAGCTGGAGCTGCTCAAGCCGAAGATGGCCATCCTCGACGAGACCGACTCCGGCCTCGACGTGGACGCGCTGCGCGTGGTCAGCGAGGGCGTCAACCGGGTGCGCGAGACCGGCGACACCGGCCTGCTGCTGATCACCCACTACACGCGGATCCTGCGCTACATCAAGCCCGACTTCGTGCACGTCTTCGTGGCCGGCCGGATCGTCGAGCAGGGCGGCCCGGAGCTGGCCGACAAGCTCGAGGAAGAGGGCTACGAGCGGTACGTCGCCGGGGCCGGTTCGGCGCGGGCCTGAGCGGGCACCCGATGACCTCCATCGCGATCCCGTCGGGCATGCCGCAGTACGACGACGTGCCCCGCTTCGACGTGGCGCGGGTGCGTGCCGACTTCCCGATCCTGGACCGGGAGGTCAACGGGCACCCGCTGGTCTACCTCGACAGCGCCAACACCTCGCACAAGCCGCGGCAGGTGCTCGACGTGCTCGCCGAGCACTACGCCATGCACAACGCCAACGTGTCGCGCTCGGTGCACACGCTGGGCACCGAGGCGACCGAGGCGTACGAGGGGGCCCGCGCGAAGATCGCCGCCTTCATCAACGCGCCCAGCGTCGACGAGGTGGTGTTCACCAAGAACTCCACCGAGGCGATCAACCTGGTGGCGTACGCGTTCTCCAACGCCTCGCTGCGGCCGGACGCCGACCCGCGCTTCCGGATCGGGCCCGGTGACGAGATCGTCATCTCCGAGATGGAGCACCACTCGAACATCGTCCCGTGGCAGCTCCTCGCGGAGCGGACCGGCGCCACCCTGCGCTGGTTCCCGGTCACCGACCAGGGCCGGCTCGACGAGTCCGGGCTGGACGACCTGGTCACCGAGCGGACGAAGATCGTCTCGCTGGTGCACATGTCCAACATCCTGGGCACGGTCAACGCCACCGCGCGGATCACCCAGCGGGTCCGCGAGGTGGGCGCCCTGCTGCTGCTCGACTGCTCGCAGTCCGTGCCGCACATGCCCATGGACGTGGTCGACTACGACGCCGACTTCATCGTCTTCACCGGGCACAAGATGTGCGGCCCGACGGGCATCGGCGTGCTCTGGGGCCGGGGCGAACTGCTCGCCGCGATGCCCCCGGTGCTCGGCGGCGGCTCGATGATCGAGACCGTGACGATGGCGCGCTCCACGTTCGCCGCGCCGCCGGCCCGGTTCGAGGCGGGCACCCCGCCGATCGCCGAGGCCGTGGCGCTCGGCGCGGCGGTCGACTACCTCACCGGGATCGGCATGCGGGCCATCCAGTGGCACGAGAAGGAGCTGACGGCGTACGCGCTGGACGCCCTCGCCACCGTGCCGGGCCTGCGGATCTTCGGCCCGAACGTGCCGGTCGGCCGGGGCGGCACCATCTCCTTCGCCCTCGGCGACGTGCACCCGCACGACGTCGGGCAGGTGCTCGACTCGCTCGGTGTGCAGGTCCGGGTGGGGCACCACTGCGCCAAGCCGGTGTGCACCCGGTTCGGCGTGCCGGCCATGACCCGGGCCTCGTTCTACCTGTACACCACGACCGAGGAGATCGACGCGTTGGTGGCCGGTCTCGAGCAGGTGCGGAAGGTGTTCGACTGATGCAGCTCGACCAGCTCTACCAGGAGATCATCCTGGACCACTACAAGCACCCGCACGGCCGTGGCCTGCGGGACGCGACGGACCGGGCCGCCCGGGTCGGCGAGGCGCACCATGTCAACCCGACCTGCGGCGACGAGATCACCGTGCGGGTGTCCACCGACGGCAAGGTGTTCACCGACATCTCGTACGACGGGATGGGCTGCTCGATCAGCCAGGCGTCGGCCAGCGTGCTGCACGAGCTGCTGCGCGGCCGGGCCGCCGACGACGCCGCCGTGGTGCACGAGGCGTTCGTCGAGTTGATGTCCGGGCGTGGTCAGGTCACGCCCGACGAGGACGTGCTCGGAGACGGGGTGGCGTTCGCGGGTGTCGCGCGCTACCCGGCCCGGGTGAAGTGCGCGCTGCTGTCGTGGATGGCGTTCAAGGATGCCGCGGCACGCGCCGGGGTGGGCGTGAGCCCGGAGGTGAAGGCATGAGCAGCGAAGAAACCGCCACCACGCCGGCGGCCGGCGGCAAGGCCGCGATCGGCGACATCGAGGAGGCGATGAAGGACGTCGTCGACCCCGAGCTGGGCATCAACGTGGTCGACCTCGGCCTCGTGTACGGCGTCCACGTCGACGAGCAGAACGTGGCCACCCTGGACATGACGCTGACCTCGGCGGCCTGCCCACTCACCGACGTGATCGAGGACCAGGCCCGGCAGGCGCTGACCACCGGCCCGGGCGGCGGCCTGGTGAACGACATCCGGATCAACTGGGTCTGGCTGCCGCCGTGGGGCCCCGACAAGATCACCGACGAGGGCCGGGACCAGCTCCGCTCCCTCGGCTTCAACGTCTGACCACTCCACGGTCCCAGTCGAGCGCGACACCCTATGCGGGTGTCGCGCTCGACCCGTCTCGGGCGGCCAATGCCCTCGCACGCCCCAAAACACCCCGCAGATCTTGGTACCAACCGGCCCCTGGAGGGGCCATTTCCGTCCAAGATCTCCGCCGGTCTGCCCGCCACCCCCGCTTGGTCGACTCCAGCTCCGCGATGTGGCGGTATCCATCAGGGTCCGATGCTGCCGGCTCGGCGAGGTGGTGCGCGGGGTGCGGAAATCGGGTGGCGGGGTGGGGGAGCGGAGGGCACGATGGGCGCGTGATCGAGGCGTACCCGAAGCAGGTTCCTGTCCGTGCGGCCATCCCCGCGCGTCGACAGCGCGCCCTGCCGCCGGCCGCCTCGACCCGCCGCCCACCGTCGTGACCGGGGCATTCCTCGCCGGTCTGGTGGCCGGCTACGGCGTCGCCGTCCCGGTCGGCGCGATCGCGATCCTCATCCTCGGGCTCAGCGCCCGCACCGGCTTCCGGGTCGGCGCGGCCGCGGCGCTCGCCGTGGCCACGGCCGACGGGCTCTACGCGGCGGTTGCCGCGCTCGGCGGCGCCGGCCTGGCCGGGGTCATCGCGCCGGTCGCCGGCTCGCTGCGGGTGGTGGCCGCGCTGGTCCTGCTCGGGCTCGCCGGTCACGGGCTGTGGCGCACCTGGTCCGCCCGGCGGACCCGGGAGGTCGCGGAGGCACCGGTCGGGCGCGGGCTGAACAGTCCCGGGCGGGCGTACGCGGCGCTGCTCGGTCTCACCCTGCTGAACCCGGCCACGGTGCTCTACTTCGCCGCGCTGGTGCTCGGCCGCCAGGGCACCGCCGACCCGGACGGCGCGACCGCCGCGCTCTTCGTGGCGGGCGCGTTCCTGGCCTCGGCGAGCTGGCAACTGGTCGTCGCCGGCGGGGGCACCATGGTCGGCCGGGCCCTGGCCGGGCCGCGCGGCCGCCTGGTCACCGGCCTGGTCTCCAGCGCCCTGATCGCCGCCCTGGCGATCGCCACCTTGCTGCCCGACTGAGCCGCACCGGTGCCGGTGTCGTACGGTCGGGCGGTGACCAGCCGACCCGCAGCCGGGGGCGGCCGGTGGGTCGAGGTCGACCCGGGCCGCGTCGCCCGCTGGGTCGAGGGCTTCGCCGACCGGCACGGCCCGCCCACCACGACCGTCGAGGGGTACGGGCTGCTGCTCACCGCCCCGGACGGCGCCACCGCCGAGCTGCACACCCCGCCGGGCGCCCCCGCCACCGCCGACGTGCCCGGGTTCGTGGCCGCGGCCGGCGCGCGCCGCCGGCTGGGTCTGCTGCTGGCCCGCAAGGGCGCCGTGGCGGTCGGTGTCGCCGACGGCCCCGACCTGGTCGTCTCCAAGGTGGACACCCGGTACGTGCAGGGCCGCACCGCCGCCGGCGGCTGGTCCCAGCAGCGCTTCGCCCGGCGGCGGGACAACCAGGCGAAGGCGGCGCTGGGCGACGCGGCCGAACTGGCCGTACGCCTGCTGTTGCCGGAGGCGGCGCGCCTCGCGGCCCTGGTCGCCGGCGGTGATCGGCGGGCCGTGGACACGGTGCTGGCCGACCGGCGGCTGGCCCCGCTCGCCGCCCTGCGCGCGGAGCGGCTGCTCGACGTGCCCGAGCCCCGGCACGCGGTGCTGGTCGCCGCGGTGGCCGCCGCCCGTGCGGTGTGGATCCTGGTCCGCGACCCCGAACCCGACGGCGCCCGCTGACCTCACCCGGTGTTCGGCGAGGCGACCAGCCATGCCCCGGAGTCGTGCGCGGATCAGCTTCCCGCCGACGCCAGCCACGCCGGGTCGATGCGGTCCAGGAATTCGTCCTGATGGTCGGCGAGGCGATCGGCGAGCGGCAGCGGGACGAAGCGGCAGGCGAAGCGCAGCCCGCCGTCCTCGCCGTCGCCCGCGACCCGGTGCGCCCAGTCAGCGGCCGTCCCGCCGGTCGCCCGGAGCTGGACGTACGTGGTGCGCCGGGCCCGGCCCGTCACCGGGTGCGGCCACTCGCTCACGCCCAGCTCGGCGACCGCCTCGACGCTGGTCAGTCCGGTCTCCTCGGCGACCTCGCGGACGGCCGCCTGGGTCGGGATCTCGCCCGGCTCCATCCCGCCGGCCGGGACCTGGGTGCCCGCCTCGGGAAAGTCGATGTGGTCGAAGACGAGCAGCTCGGGGCCGTCCGGAGCGCGCCGGAGGACGTACGCCGCGACCCGGAGTCGGGGTGGAACGGTCATCCGGACATCGTTCCCCGGCCGGGCCCGCGCCGGTGTCCCCGGACACGGCGGGACCCCGGCGCCGGGGGTGGTCGCCGGGGTCCGCGGGTGCGGTCGGGGGCGTTACAGGCTGCCGCCGAAGGTGTCGCAGGCCTTCGGGTCGCCCGTGGAGAAGCCCTTCGTGAACCACTGCTTGCGCTGCTCGGAGGTGCCGTGGGTGAACTCGTCCGGGTTCACCGGCCGGCCGGAGCGCTGCTGGATCGCGTCGTCGCCGATCTTCTCGGCGGTGTCGATCGCCTGCTGGATGTCCTGGTCGGTGATGCTCTTGAAGATCTTCTGGCCCTGCTCGTCGGAGGTGCCGGTGGCGTTCTTCGCCCAGGCGCCCGCATAGCAGTCGGCCTGGAGCTCCAGCTTCACCGAGAGCGCGTTGGCGCTCTGCGGGTCGCGCTGCTGCTGGCGGCGCATCTGCGCCTCGGTGCCGAGCAGGTCCTGCACGTGGTGCCCGTACTCGTGGGCCAGCACGTACGGCTGGGCGAACTCGCCCTCGGCGCCGAGCTGGTCGGCGAGCAGGCGGTAGAAGGTGAGGTCGATGTAGACCAGGTCGTCCGCGGGGCAGTAGAACGGGCCCACGCCGGAGTCGGCGGCGCCGCAGCCGGTGCTGACGTTCTGGCTGAAGAACACGGTCTTCGACGGCTTGTACTGGTCGCCGAACACCTCCGGCATGGCGGTCCGCCAGTATGCCTGGATCGAGTTGACGTAGAGGGTGTTGCGGCAGTCGAGCTGCTTCAGCGCGTCCTGCGCCGAGCACTTCTGCTCCAGCGAGGTGTTGTCGCCCTGCTCGGAGCCGCCGCCGTTGGTGGCCGCGTTCAGCCCGAAGCCGCCGCCCACCAGGGCGACCAGAACGGCGATGATGAGACCCACGATCCCGCCCCGGCCGCCGCCGATCGGGATCGGTATGCCCATCCCGCCGCCTCCGCCGGACCCTCGCCGATCCTCCACCTGGCTGGTGTCGACCCGCGCGTTCTCGTTCAGCTCCATGTTGACCCCGATCACCGAATAATCCGTATGTGGTGGTTGCGGTACCGGACCGGGTCCGGACGAGGTTTTCGGTACCCGATGATCTTGCGCGGTAATCCGGCGGGCCGCCCGGGGGCCGCCCGGTACACTTGGCCCGTGCTGCGCTGCGAAGGCTGAACGGCCCCGCGCCGACGGGAAGTGATGACCCGCCGGCGCTTTCGCGTGCCCTGAGTCAGCCTTCGCCGAACCCCGAGAGCGAGTACCTCGAAATGATCACTGCCACCGGCCTGGAACTGCGCGCCGGTTCCCGGATCCTGCTGTCCGACACCACGCTGCGGGTGCAGCCGGGTGACCGGATCGGCCTGGTCGGCCGCAACGGCGCCGGCAAGACCACCACCCTCAAGGTGCTGGCGGGGGAGGGGCAGCCCTACGCCGGGCAGATCGACCGGCGCAGCGCGATCGGCTACCTGCCGCAGGACCCGCGGACCGGCGACCTGGACGTGACGGGGCGGGACCGGGTGCTCTCCGCCCGCGGGCTGGACGTGCTGATGGCACAGATGAAGGAGTTGGAGGCGAAGCTCGCCGAGGGCGCCGACGACGAGCGGCTGGTCCGCCGCTACGGCGCGCTGGAGGACCAGTTCGCCTCCCTCGGCGGCTACGCGGCCGAGGCCGAGGCGGCCCGGATCTGCGCCAACCTGGGACTGCCCGACCGGGCCCTGGCGCAGACCATCGGCACCCTCTCCGGCGGCCAGCGCCGCCGCATCGAGCTGGCCCGGATCCTGTTCCGCGACGCCGGCGAGAACGGCGGGGGCATCCTGCTGCTCGACGAGCCGACCAACCACCTCGACGCCGACTCGATCACCTGGCTGCGCGGCTTCCTCGGCAACCACAAGGGCGGCCTGATCGTGATCTCCCACGACGCGTCCCTGCTGGAGGCGGTCGTCAACAAGGTCTGGTTCCTGGACGCCACCCGTTCCGTGGTCGACGTCTACAACCTGGGCTGGAAGGCGTACCTGGAGGCGCGGGAGACCGACGAGCGGCGCCGCCGCCGGGAGCGGGCCAACGCCGAGAAGAAGGCCGGCGCGCTGAAGGCCCAGGCGGACAAGATGCGGGCGAAGGCCACCAAGACCGTCGCCGCGCAGAACATGGCCCGCCGGGCCGAGAAGCTGCTGTCCGGCCTGGAGGACGTCCGGGTCGCCGACAAGGTGGCGAAGGTGCGCTTCCCCACCCCGGCGCCGTGCGGCAAGACGCCGCTCACCGCCTCCGGCCTGTCCAAGTCGTACGGGTCGCTGGAGATCTTCACCGACGTCGACGTGGCGGTGGACCGCGGCTCCCGGGTGGCCATCCTGGGCCTCAACGGCGCCGGCAAGACCACCCTGCTGCGGATGCTCGGCGGCCTGCTGGAGCCGGACACCGGCGAGGTGCGCCCCGGGCACGGGCTGCGGCTCGGCTACTACGCCCAGGAGCACGAGACGCTGGACGTGGAGCGCACCATCCTGGAGCACATGCGCAGCGCCGCGCCGGACCAGACCGACACCGACCTGCGCAAGATCCTCGGCGCGTTCCTGTTCTCCGGCGAGGACGTGGACAAGCCGGCCGGGGTGCTCTCCGGCGGCGAGAAGACCCGGCTGGCGCTGGCCACCCTGGTCTGCTCCGGCGCGAACGTGCTGCTGCTGGACGAGCCGACGAACAACCTCGACCCGGTCAGCCGCGAGCAGGTGCTCGACGCGATCGCCCGCTACCCCGGCGCCATCGTCCTGGTCACCCACGACCCGGGCGCCGTGCTGGCGCTGAAGCCCGACCGCGCCATCCTCCTCCCCGACGGCGACGAGGACGCCTGGTCCGACGACCTCCTCGAACTGGTCGAACTGGCCTGACCCGGCCTGCCCCCCACCCACCGCGCCCGGCCCCGCCCGGGGTCGCGTCGATCATGAGGTTGGCGGGACTTTCGGCGATCCACATCGCCGCCAACCTCATGATCGACGCGGCGGGCCGGATGGGGTGGGCGGGGCGGGGTGGGGTGGGGGGTCAGGGGAGCAGGTGGGGGAGCACGCCGGAGGTGGTCAGGATGACCACGCCGAGGGCGATGAAGACGGTCGGGACCAGCCAGTGGCCGGCGCGGCCGACCAGGGCGACCACCCGGGGGTGGCTGCCCAGCGCGGCGGCGACCGCGCACCAGACGGCCACCAGGGCGGCGAAGACCAGCAGCCAGACCAGGCCGGCGGCCGGGTCGAGCGAGCGGAACACCGGCACGTAGACGGCGATGTTGTCGGCGCCGTTGGCCACCGTCACCCCGGCCACGCCGAGCAGGGTGCCGACCACGGCCGGAGGCTCCTCGTCGTCGCCGTCGCGGGCCAGCAGGGCGCGGATGCCCAGCGCGATGGGCAGCAGCCCGAGCAGGCCGGTCCACGGGTCGGGCACCACGAGCAGCCCGGCGGCGACCACCACGGAGACCGCGACCAGCGCGCCGATGCCCGCGTACTGGCCGGCGACGATCTGCCAGGGGCGGGGCCGGCCGGTGCCGCGGGCCGCCACGAAGAACACGGTGAGCACGACGATGTCGTCGATATTGGTGGCGGCGAAGACCCCGGCGGCGGCGGCCGCCGTGGCGAGCAGGTCGATCACGCGAGGCAGCGTACGGGTCGGCCGGCCGGGCCGCCCCTCATGATCCAGCCGGGTGGTGCCGGCTGACCGGTCAGAAGGATCACTCTATCGGGAAGCTGACATTGCATAGCGTGTCGGTTGGCGAATAGTTGATATCTGGCGCATGATCGTTCGAGGCGGTCTAATAGGTGGGACCGTATCCGAACCGCACAGTCTGGGACGTGAGGAATCAGCATGGCAGCCACCGGCACAGCCACCAGCACTGAGAAGGGTCGCCGGATCGTCGGGGCCGAGCGCCAGACGCTCGCCAAGGACCTGGTAAAGCGGTACACCTCGGGTGAGAGCATCCGTGCGCTCGCGGCCTCGACCGGCCGTTCCTACGGGTTCATCCACCGGGTGCTCACCGAGTCCGGGGTGCAGCTGCGGCAGCGCGGCGGCGCCCGGCGCCGGAAGAAGGCGTGACCCGCCCCCCAGCGTCGTCCATCAGCGCCGTGCTCCGGGTGGTCCGGTGACCGCCGAGACGACCGGAGTGCGACTCGACTGCGACGGGCCGGTCGCGACGGTGACGTTGTGCCGGCCCGACGTGCTCAACGCCCAGACCCCGGCGATGTGGCGCGCGATGAGCGACTTCTCCCGAGATCTGCCCGGCGACGTCCGCGTTGTCGTGGTGCGCGGTGAGGGGCGGGCCTTCTCCGCCGGCCTCGACCTGTCGGTCGCCGGCTCCTCCGGCCCGGGCTCCTTCGCCGAGCTGTCCACCCTGCCCGAGCAGGAGTGCGCCGACCGGATCGCCGAATACCAGGGCGGCTTCACCTGGCTGCACCGGCCGGACGTGATCTCGATCGCCGCCGTGCAGGGCCACGCCATCGGCGCCGGCTTCCAGCTCGCCCTCGCCTGCGACCTGCGGGTGCTCGCCGAGGACGCCAAGCTCTCCATGGCCGAGGTGACCATCGGCCTGGTCCCCGACCTGGCCGGCACCAAGCGCCTCGCCGAACTGGTCGGCTACTCCCGCGCGCTGGAGATCTGCGCCACCGGCCGCCGGATGGACGCCGCCGAGGCCGACCGGATCGGCCTGGCCACCCTGGTGGTGCCGGGCGCCGAGCTGGACGGCGCGGTGCGCGACCTGACCGCCGGCCTGCTGGCCAACAACCGGGACGCGATCGTGGAGATCAAGGCGCTGCTCGCCGGGGCCGGCGGGCGCACACACGCCGAGCAGCAGCGGGCCGAGCGGGAGGCGCAGACCCGGCGGATCCGCGACCTGGCCGGCCGGGGCGAATAGTAAGGACCGTTCGGGAAGATCCGGGTTACTCGCGAGGTTGTCGTAGTCGTCGGGAGAATTGACCCCGACGGTCCACGGCTGCCGACGACCCGGAGGTGACGAGTGTCCAACCCGATGGCCGGTGGCGGCATGGGCGGCTGGAGCATGCTCCGGTCGATGCGCAACCGCGACGAGATCTCCACCCACCAGCTCAAGCGCGGCACCGCCAAGCGGATCGTCGCGTTCGCCCAGCCCTACCGGCGGGACATCGTCGTCTTCCTGCTCACCGTGGTGATCGCCGCGGTGATCGGGGTGGCCACCCCGCTGCTCGCCGGTGACGTGATCGACGCGATCGCCGGCGGCGGCCCCGACGCGGGCGCCACCGTGGTCCGGCTCGCCCTGATCATCGCCGCGCTGGCCGTGGCCGACGCGCTCTTCTCCCTGGCCCAGCGGTGGTATTCGGCCCGGATCGGCGAGGGCATCATCCTCGACCTGCGCACCCGGGTCTACGACCACGTCCAGCGGATGCCGCTGCAATTCTTCACCCGGACCCAGACCGGCGCGCTGGTCAGCCGGCTCAACAACGACGTGCTGGGCGCCCAGCGGGCGTTCACCTCGACGCTGTCCGGGGTGGTCAGCAACGTCATCCAGCTCGTGCTCACCGCCGGGGCGATGCTCATCCTGTCCTGGCAGATCACCGTGCTGGCGCTGGTGCTGCTGCCCATCTTCATCATCCCGGCCCGCCGGGTCGGCCGGCGGCTGGCCGAGATCACCCGCGAGTCGTACAACCTCGACGCCAAGATGAACGCCACGATGACCGAGCGGTTCGGCGTCGCGGGTGCCCTGCTGGTCAAGCTCTTCGGCTCGCCCGAGGTGGAGGCGGCCCGGTTCGCCGGCCGGGCCGAGCGGGTCCGCGACATCGGCATCCAGTCCGCCATGTACTCCCGCACCTTCTTCGTGGCCATGCTGCTGGTCGCCTCCCTCGCCCAGGCACTCACCTACGGGCTCGGCGGCTGGCTCGCCGTCACCGGCGCGGTGAGCGCCGGCACCGTGGTCAAGCTGGCGCTGCTGCTCACCCGCCTCTACGGCCCGCTCACCGCGCTGTCCAACGTCCGGGTCGACGTGATGAGCGCGCTGGTCTCCTTCGACCGGGTCTTCGAGGTGCTCGACCTGCGTCCGGGCATCGAGGAGAAGCCCGACGCCGTGCCGGTGCCCCGGGGCAACGGCCGGGTCGAGTTCCGTGAGGTGCGGTTCCGCTACCCGAGCGCCGCCGAGGTCTCGCTGGCCTCCCTGGAGGAGGTCGCCGCCCTCGACCGGACGGTCAACGAGCCGGTGCTCAAGGGCGTCTCGTTCGCCGTCGAGCCGGGCCAGATGGTGGCCCTGGTCGGTCCTTCCGGCGCCGGCAAGTCGACGCTCTCCATGCTGATCTCCCGGATCTACGACGTGAGCGACGGCCAGGTGCTGGTCGGCGGCGTCGACGTCCGCGACGCCACGCTCGCCTCGCTGCGCGACGAGATCGGCGTGGTCACCCAGGACTCCCATCTGTTCCACGAGACCATCCGGGAGAACCTGCGCTACGCCAAGCCGGACGCCACCGACGACGAGATCTGGGCCGCGCTGGCCGGCGCGCAGGTGGCCGACCTGGTCCGTGCCCTGCCCGACGGGCTGGACACCACGGTCGGCGAGCGCGGCTACCGCTTCTCCGGTGGCGAGAAGCAGCGCATCGCCATCGCCCGGCTGCTGCTCAAGGCGCCGTCGATCGTGATCCTCGACGAGGCCACGGCGCACCTCGACTCCGAGAGCGAGGCGGCGGTGCAGCGGGCGCTGTCGGTGGCGCTGACCGGGCGTACCGCGCTGGTGATCGCGCACCGGCTCTCCACCGTCCGCGACGCCGACCAGATCCTCGTCCTCGACGAGGGGCGCATCGTCGAGCGCGGCCGGCACGACGAGCTGGTCGCCGTGGGCGGCCTCTACGCCGAGCTCTACCGCACCCAGTTCGCGGTCACCGACTCGCCGGCCCCGTACGCGGAGCAGGAGCAGCCGGAGCCGGTGGTCACCACGGTGCCGGCCGGCACCTACGTGGCCCAGGAGGCGCTGCCCCCGGCCGCCGCCAACTAGGGCTGACGTCAGTCGAGGACCGTCGCCGAGCGCCCTTCGTCGACCGTGTACGCGCCTGCGGAGATCGCGCCGAGGCCCGTGGGGTGGACGGTCAGCGAGACGACGCCGCCGGGCAGTACCCGGGAGCTCTCCTCGACGGTGGCGAACGTCGCGGGCGTCGATCCGTCCGGGAACAGGCGCTTGCCCGTGCCGACGATGACCGGGAACTGGAGCAGCCGGTAGACATCGACGAGTCCTGCCTGGTGCAGCGCCTGCACGAGTTTCCAGCTTCCGTGAACCTGGAGTTCTCGGCCGGGAAGCTCCTTGAGGCGGCGTACCTCGTCGGCCAGGTCACCGCGCAGGACCGTCGTCGGGCTCCAGTCGGCTTCCTCGTCGGTCAGCGTGGAGCTGACGACATACTTCGGCAGCGTGTTGAGCTTGGTGGCGATCAGGTCGTCAGGTTCGGTGACCTTCGGCCAGTAACCGCCGAGCAGGCCGAAGCTGGTGCGGCCGAACAGGAACGCGTCGGCCGCGCGGAACCAGCTCTCGACAACCTCGTTGGTGTGCGTCGAGGCGTGCGGGACGAGCCACCCGCCGCGGTCGAAGCCGCCGGAGCGGTCCTCGTCGGGGTTTCCGGGTCCCTGCATGACGCCGTCGAGACTGACGAAGGTGTTGATGCTGAGCAGCACGGTTCTCCCCTGAATTCGGGTCGCGGACAGCCGGCCGGGGTCGGCGGGCAGACGGACGCTAGCTGCCGGGCCCGGGGTGGGTCTTGTACAGGAACGACATCGCGGCAAGGTGGCCCGCCCGCAGCTCGCGTGCGGTGTACCCGACGTAGCGACGCAGCGCGTGCGCGAGGTGGGCCTGGTCGAAGTACCCCAACGTCTCGACGACCGTCCGCCAGTCAAGGCCGTCGCGCAGCATCGTGGCTGCGGCGTTCGCGCGGTCGATCTGCCGCACGGCGGTCGGCGACAGTCCGATGATCGCTCGGTAACGACGCTGCCGGGTTCGCTCGGTCGGGCTGGCCTCGCGATGCCCGACCACCCGATCCTCGTCCCCGAGCTGCGATCGCACCAGCAGACCCGCGTGCTGCAACCGCCGGACGAAGTGCTCGACGTTCTCGAACGTCGGCGCCTCCCAGCTCTCGCCGCCGATGACGATCCGGCCCGATTCCGTCATCGGGAACGGCACGTACCCGTCGACGATCGAGGCGGCAGGATGGGGCCGGAGAACCGCGCCGAACGCGAACCGGACCCCGAGGAACTCGGTGCCCGGCGGGACCGGCGCCGTGGTCGCCCTCGTCTCCGGCCCGCGCAGGCCGGCGAGCAGGCGTCCCTGTGTCCGCGAGAGGATCAGATGCCAGCAGGTGCGTGCCGCGGACGTCATGGTCTCCGCCGTGTCAGAGCGGGTGCGCCACACGCGGTCGACGAGGCTCACGTCGATCTCGGTGTCGCGATGCTCGAACCGCAGGGCCATGACCTTCTCCGTCTTCAATCCGCCGAGGTCCCCTCCCGAGGCTAGCGACGTCGACGGTCAGGACCGAAACGTCCCGGAAGCGCGCGCGGGCCGTGCGTGCGGGCCAGCACCGCGGCCGGCTAACCGGCGACCGCGGCGCGCAGTTCGCCGAAGGCCGCGCCGAGCGTCTCCGGGGTGAAGTGCGCGTTCAGCCCGCTCGGGTTGGGCAGCACCCAGAGCCGGGCCGCCGCGAGCGGTTCCGGCTGCGGCCCGAAGCCCGCCTTCGGCCGGGCGAACCCGATCCGGTACGCGGTCACCCCGACCACCGCCACCCAGCGCGGCCGGTAGCGCGCCACCTTGGCGGTCAGCTCCCGCGCGCCCTCGACCAGTTCCTCGGCGCTCAGCTCGTCGGCGCGGGCGCTGGCCCGCGCCACCATGTTGGTGATGCCCAGCCCGAGGCCGGGCAGCTCGTCCTGCTCGCTGGGGTGCAGCTGCCGCGGTGTGAAGCCGCCCCGGTGCAGCGCCGGCCAGAACCGGTTGCCCGGGCGGGCGAAGTGCCAGCCGGTGGCCGCCGACCACAGGCCCGGGTTGATCCCGACGAAGAGCACGTCCAGGCCGGGGGCGATCACGTCCGGCAGCAGCTTGTCGGCCGCCGCCGCGAGCTGCTCCTTCGTCGGCCGCGGATACCGCCGCCCGGCCGCCGTCACAGGCCGCGCAGCGCGCCGCCGTCGACCGGCACGGTCACCCCGGTGACGTAGCCGGCGGCGGGGGAGAGCAGGAAGGCGGCCACCCGGCCGAACTCGGCGGGGTCACCGATCCGGCCCAGCGGGATCGACGCCTCGGCCTCGGCCCGGGCCCGCTCCGGGTCGCCGGCCGCGGCCAGCAGTTCCCGGTTCCGGGCGGTCATGATCCGCCCCGGCAGGAGGCTGACCACCCGTACGCCGCGCGGCCCGTACTCGTCGGCCAGGTCCTTGGCCACCCCGGCCAGGCCGGGGCGCAGGCCGTTGGAGATGCCGAGCCCGGGCAGCGGGCCGCGGACCGAGGTGGACAGCACCAGCCCGATGGCGCCCCCGTCGGTGAGCGCGGCGGCCACCGTGCGCGCGGTGCGGACGCTGCCCAGGAAGACCGTCTCGAAGGACTCCCGCCACTGCTCGTCGGTGATCTGGGCGGCGGTGCCCCGGGGCGGGCCGCCCACCGAGATCAGCGCCCCGTCGAGCCGGCCGAACTGCTCGCGTGCCGCCGCGACCAGGCGTTCCGGGGTGCCCGGGTCGGTGAGATCGGCGGTCAGCCCGATGGCGCGCTCCGGCCCGCCGAGCGCCTCGACGGCGGCGGCCACCCGCTCGGGCGCGCGGGACGAGATCACCACCCGGGCGCCGTCGGCCACGAGCTGCTCGGCGGTGGCGAAGCCGAGGCCGTCCGAGGCGCCGGTCAGCACGTACACCCGGTCGGCGAGTCCGAGATCCATGAGGCCGATCCTGCCGTACCCCGGGTGGGCCTGCCACCCGCTCTCAGCGCGGCGCGGGCCGGAGCAGGCGTACCCGGCCGGCGAGCTGGGCCGCGACGGCGCCGCCGGCCCGGGCGACGGCCGGCAACCGGCGCGGGCGGGGGGCGGTGCGGCCGTCGTAGCGGCTCGCCGCCTCGCGGGCGGCCAGCTCCTCGGCGCCCAGCGGCGGCAGCGTGCCCCGGTCGCGCAGCTCCCGGGCCAGGTCCCAACCGTCGCGCAGGGAGCCGTTGGTGGGCCGGCCGGCCGCCCAGCCGGCGAAGGTGGCCGCCCAGGCGTCGCCGTGGCCGGTGGCGAGCAGCGGCCAGTGCCGGGCCACGTCGCCGGCCCGCTTGCGCAGCAGCGCCCGCCGGGCCGCCTCGACGGGCGCGGGGGCGAACCCGGCCGGCAGCGGCCCGCCGGCCACCAGCGCCGCGACCAGTTCCGCCTGCCGCGCGGCCAGGTCCCCGCCGGCCACGGGACCGCCGGCCACCGGGCCGTCGGGCACCCGGAGGCGGTGTCCGCCTGGCGTGGCCTGGTCTCCGCCGGTCACGTGACCACCGGGTACCCGGAGGCGGCGGCGAGGGCGTCCAGCTCGCCGCGCAGCTCGGCGGCGGGCGGGTAGTGGCCGTCGCGTTCCAGCAGCAGCGCCGGGGGCCGGCGCCGGCCGCACAGCTCGCGGACCAGGTCGAGCACCTCGGCGGGGACCGGATCGGTGTGCGTGTCGTGGTAGAAGCCGCCCTGCTCGGCGCCGCCGGCCACGTGCACGTAGGCGATCCGGTCCAGCGGCAGCCGGTCCAGCAGGGCGGCCGGGTCGCCGCCCCGGTTGCGGGCGTTGGCGTGCACGTTGGCGACGTCGAGCAGCAGCAGCGCCCCGGTGGCGTCGAGGATCTCGGTGAGGAAGTCGGCCTCGTCCAGCTCGTCGTCCGGCCAGTCGAACAGGGCGGCGATCGGCTCCAGGGCCAGCGGCACCGGCAGCTCCGCCTGCGCCCGCCGGACGTTGGCCACCACGGCGGCCACGGCCTCCCGGCTGCGCGGCAGCGGCAGGAGGTGACCGGCCTCCAGGCCGCCGGCCCGGACGAACGCGATGTGTTCGCTGACCAGCGGCGCGTCCAGCGCCCCGGCCACACCGGCCAGGTGCGCCACCCGGGCCGGGTCCACCGGTTCCGCGCCGCCGAGGGAGAGCTTCACGCCGTGGGGTACGACGGTGACGCCGCGCCCGCGCAGCTCGGCCAGGCCGTCGGGGAGCGGCCCGGCCGGTGCGACCGTCTCCGCGACCACCTCGACGAAGCGCAGCCCGGGCAGGGCGGCCACGAAGCCCGCGATCTCCGGCCGCCACCCGAGGCCCACGCCGTACGGACCGGTGGTCATCCGCCGCACCCGCCACCGCCGCCGCAGCCGCCACCGCCCCCGCAGGAGCTGCCCCCGCCGCACGAGCTGCCGCCCCCGCAGGAGCTGCCCGAGCTGCCGCTGGCCCCCATCGCCTGGCGCTGGATCTCGGCCTGCTCGGCGAAGCCCGGGTCCATGCTCCAGAGGGTGGCGGTGCCGAACAGCGCCACACCCATGGCGGCGTCGGATGGGCCGTAGGTGGCGTACGCCGGTGCGGCGGACGGGCGCAGCCAGGTGTGCTGACGGCGCAGCTCGCGCAGCGCCTGGTCGGCCGCCCGGGTGCGCCACGGCACCCGGTTGAGCAGCACGAACGCGATGAGGAGCGGCACCAGGGTGAGCAACAGCCAGCCGACGGGCCGGCCGTTGGACATCCCGACGAAGGCCCGCACGAAGCCGAGCGCGAGCAGCGCGCCGACCAGCAGCGCGCCGCGGCGCAGCGTCGCCCGCCGCTCCTTCTCCAGCGCCAGCCCCCGGCGCACGAGACCGTCGCGCAGCTCGTCGAGGGCGCGCCGGACCCACTCGTCCCGGCCGAGTTCCCGGGAGCGCAGGCCCCGGCTCGCCGCGTGGTGGATCGCCTGGTCGAGGGGGGTGACCCCGGCGGGCAGCGGGCCGCCGGTGGTGAGCCGCCGGTCGGGGCGTACGCCGACCGCGCCGGCGCGGCGCAGCCCGCCGAGCGCGGTCCAGACGGCGAGCTGCTCGCCCCCGTTCAGGTACGCGGCCTGCTGCGGCCCGAGCGGCCCGGCGCCCTGCACGGGGGTGCCGGCCAGCGCGCGCCAGCGGTACACGAGAGCGCCGACGACCAGCACGACGGCCGCCACGAGGTACCAGCGGAGGAAGACGGGGCCGGGGATGCCCCAGGTGTCGCCCGCGAGGACGGTCATGCTCTGCTCCTGTCGCGAGGGGGTCGCGGCTCATTGTGGAGCAGGTGCGCCAGCGGTGATCTTCCCGGCGGGGCGAGTTACCGGACCGAGACCCGGGCCGGTCAGTGCCGGCGGACGGCCTCCTCGACCAGGTCGAGCACCCGGCCCAGGTCACCGGCGGGGCGGCCCATCGCCAGGTGCAGCACGAGCCCGTCGTACGCCAGCTCCAGGAACTGGGCGAGCACGTCGATCGGCACGTCGTCGCGGAGCACCCCGGCCTCCCGCTGGCGCAGCAGGCGTTCCCGGGTGGCCTCGGCGATCGCCGCCGACCGTTCCGCCCAGCGCTTGGCGAACGCCGGGTCGGTGCGCAGCCGCCGGGAGACCTCGAGCTGGCTGCCGAGCCAGCCGGTGGTGTCCGGAGAGATGGCCCGGGCCAGCAGGTCCCGCATGACCTGGACCAGGCCGTTGCGGGCCACGGTCTCCACCATGACGGCGGCGTCGTCCTCGGCCACGGCGAGGAAGAGCGAGTCCTTGTCGCGGAAGTGGTGGAAGATCGCGCCCCGGGACAGCCCGGTAGCCTCCTCCAGCCGGCGGACGGTGGCACCCTCGTAGCCGTGCCGGGCGAAACACGCCCGCGCGGCGCCGAGGATCTCCTGTCGGCGCGCGTCGAGCTGGTCCTGGCTTACTCTGGGCACGCCACGATCGTTCCAGGTGGACCCGACGGATGCAAACCGTACGTACGGCTTGAGATGCGGTTTCGCATGATCCGCGCGGTCGGCGCCGCCGGTTACCATCCTCCCGTGACCCAGGCCGTGCCGCTCCCCACCCGCCCGCTGACCGTGGCCACCGTGCAGGCCGAGCCCGTCCCCGGTGACGTCGCCGGCAACGCCGCCACCGCCGCCCGCCTCGTCGGCCGGGCCGCCGGCGCCCGGGTCGTGGTGCTGCCGGAGCTGTTCCTGCCCGCGTACCACCCGCCGGTCCTGGGCGCCGACCCGGCCGGCACCGACGTGGCCGCCGACGCCGACGGCCGGGTCGACGACCCGCGGCTGGACCCGCTGCGCGCGGCCGCCCGCGACGGCGCGACGAGCGTGGTGATCGGCGCGGCCGTCCGCCACCCCGACCGGCGGCGCACCATCTCCTCGCTGGTGGTCGACCCGACCGGCGCGGTCACCGTCGGCTACGACAAGCAGCAGCTCTGGAGCGGCGAGCGCGAGCTGTTCGTCCCCGGCCTGCGGGGCGCCACGCTGCTGGTCGACGACTGGCGGTTCGGCCTCGGCATCTGCTACGACGGCTGCTTCCCCGAGCACGGCCGGGCCGCCGCCGACGACGGCGCGCACGGCTACCTCTGCCCGAGCGGCTACCTGGCCGGCTCCGAGCACCGCCGCGACCTCTACTACGCGGCGCGCGCCCTGGACAACACCATGTACGTGGTCTTCGCCAACTCCGTCGACGGCGCCGACCCGTGGCGGTTCAACGGCGGGGCGGCGGTCTACGAGCCGGAGGGCCGGGCGCTGGTCCGGGGCGCGGACACCGGCGAGGACGTGCTGGTCGCGACCCTCGACCCGGCGGCCCTCGGCGCCACCCGGGCGGCCCACACCATGCTCACCGACCGCCTGCCCCACCAGGGGCTCGCCCGGGCGACGCTCGTCGGCTGAGGGCCCGGTGCCCTGGGCCTGTCGGTGGCACACCCCGGTCCCGTAAGGTTCCCGAGTGCCGTTGCTCCTGCTCGATCTGGACAACACCCTGCTCGACCGCGAGGGGCCGTTCCGCGCCTGGGCCGAGCGGTTCCTGAACAGCATCGGCGCCCCGCCCACCGACATCGACTGGTTGCTCTCCGTCGACGCCGACGGCCTCACCGACCGGTGGGACGTCGCGGATGCCATCCGGGACCGGTACGCGCTGCGCATCCCCTCCATCGACCTGGTCGAGGAGCTGCACGACGGCGTGGTGGCGTTCACCCGGCTGGACCCCCTGGTGGCCTGCGCGCTGCGGATCGCGGACGACGCCGGCTGGGTGCCGGTGGTGGTCACCAACGGCACGTCCCGCCAGCAGGACGCGAAGATCCGCCAGACCGGGCTGGACCGGTACGTCGCCGACTGGGTGATCTCCGAGGAGGCCGGGGTCAGCAAGCCCAACCCGCGCATCTTCGCGCTGGCCGCCCAGCGGGCCCGGATGCCGCTGCGCGGCGCCTGGGTGATCGGCGACAGCCCGGAGGCGGACATCGGCGGCGCGACCGCCGTGGGGCTGCCCAGCGTCTGGCTGCACCGCGGCCGCCGCTGGTCGGACACGCGGTTCGCGCCCACCCGCACCGCGGACGGGCTGATCGCCGCGGTGGCCGCGGTCCTGGCCGGCTGAGCGGTAATTCGGTTGACCCGTCCGGGGCCGCCCGTGACCATGGTGCGGCGCGAGGGCGCAGCCGGGCGGGTCCCGGTCGAGGAGAGGAGGTCGGTCATGGCCGTCTTTGCAGGGTCGTACCACCTGCCTCCACCAGCCTCGATCGAAGGACCGATCCACCCGTGCGCGATCACGACTTCCCGGCGCCGCAGCGCCGTGGCCGCGGCAAGAGCCGCTTCGACGACGACGAACCCCACTTCCTGAAGCGGGGCCGGCACACCGAGCCGGCTCTCGCCGACCCCGACGCCGAGCCGGACGGGGAGGACCACTGGTCCTCCTGGGACCAGGCCGTGCACGGGCCTGAACCCCACCCGGACTGGCTGGTCACCGAGCTGGCCGCGAAGGACACCGAGCTGGGTGTGCTGAAGACCGGCAAGGAGGCGGACGTCCACCTGGTCCGCCGGGCCGTGCCGGACACCGGCCGCGGCTGCCTGCTGGCCGCCAAGCGGTACCGGGATCCCCAGCACCGCCTCTTCCACCGCGACGCCGGCTACCTGGAGGGGCGCCGGGTGCGCCGGTCCCGGGAGATGCGGGCGATGGCCGGCCGGACCTCGTTCGGCCGGCAGATGATCGCCGGGCAGTGGGCGGCGGCCGAGTTCGCCGCGCTCGCCCGGCTCTGGGAGATCGGCGCCGCCTCCGGGCGGATCGCCGTGCCCTACCCGGTGCAGCTGCTCGGCACCGAGCTGATGCTGGAGTTCGTGGGGGACGCCGAGGCGGGCGAGGCCGCGCCCCGGCTGGCCCAGCTCCGGCCCGAGGGCGCCGACCTGCGCGACCTCTGGGAGCAGCTGGTCGACGCGCTGGTGGTGCTGGCCCGCGCCGGGTACGCCCACGGCGACCTGTCGCCGTACAACCTGCTGGTCCACGCCGGGCGGCTGGTCATGATCGACCTGCCGCAGGTGGTCGACGTGGTGGCCAACCCGCAGGGCGCGGAGTTCCTGGCCCGGGACGTCCGGGTGGTCGGCGCCTGGTTCACCGCCCGCGGCCTGCCCGCCGCGGACACCGACCCGGAGGCGCTGACCGAGGTGCTGCTGCGGGAGGCGGGCCTCCGCTGAGCGCGGCGTCCCGGGCGGGTGGCGGCCCGCCCGGGACGCGACGCGGGGGCCGACGGACGGCTCGGGGTCACTGGAGGTAGCGCTCGACCTCGGGCACCGGGCGCTGGCCCTGGGCATCCGGGTCGCCGTGCGCCTGGCGGGCCGCCCGGCGGCGGCGGAGCAGGTCCCAGCACTGGTCGAGGGACTCCTCCAGGGCCCGTAGCCGCTCCTTGGCCTCGTCGTCGGTGCCGGCCTCGTGCTCCTGCGCGGCCGCGCGCAGCCGGTGCTCCTCGTCGACGAGTTCGGAGATCCGGCTCAGGATGGTCTTGTCGTCCATGCCCGAAGCTTGGCACAGCGGACGCCGTCGCGCCCGCGCCTCCGGTCGGCCACGCGGCGATATGATTCCGGATCCCTGAGTCGGCCTCAGGTATCTGGGGGTGAACGGCATGCTCGAGTCCCGTGAGTGGCGTCAGCCGGGCCGCCCGGCGACCCAGCGGGCGTTCGACGTCCGGGACGCGCCCCGCACCGTGCCGTGCGCGCCGATGATCGGCTGCTGAGCCGTGCTGCCGGTCCAGGTCCTCGACACCCGGGTGCTGCCACCGGCGGACCGGTACGACCTGTGGCTGGAGATCGTCGCGAGTTCGGCGCCCGCGCTCATCTCCAGCCCGCACGCGGCCAGGTTCGACGCTCACGCGCGTTCGATCGAACTTAACGGCCTTCGCGTCACCGACTTCACCTATCCCTCGCTGACCATGACGCGGACGCCCAAGCTCATCCGCCAGGTCGATCCGGAGATGTATCAGCTGGCGCTGACCCGTGTCGGCAACGGCACGGTGAGCCAGCAGCGCCGGGAGGCGCCGGTGCGCCCCAGCGAGTTCACCCTGCTGGACAATTCGCGCCCGTTCGTGGCCCGCCACGACGCCCCGCCCGGCGAGCTGCTCAACACCGTGACGGTGAACATCCCGCACGCGGCGCTGCCCGTGCCGCCCGCCAAGGTGGCCGCCCTGCTGGGCACGAGCATGTGCGGCTCGACCGGAGTGGGCGGGCTCCTGGCGCCGTTCCTCCGTCGGATCGCCGCCCACCCGGAGCAGTTCACCGACGCCGACGCGAGCCACCTCGGCAGCATCACCGTCGACCTGGTGTCGGCGATGCTGCTGCAGCAGATCGGTGCGGAGAGTGCCCTGCCGCCCGACACGCGGCACCATGCGCTCCGGCGCCGCGTCGACGCGTACATCGCCGACAACCTGCACGATCCGGAACTCGGCCCGCGAAGCATCGCCGCCGCGCACCACATCTCGCTGCGTACCCTTCACCGCCTGTTCGCCGGCGAGGACGCGACCGCGGCGGAGCTGGTCCGGCGACGCCGGTTGGAGCGGTGCCGGAGCGACCTGGCCGACCCTCGGATGCGTACCCGTCCGGTCCAGGCGATCGGCGCGCGCTGGGGGTTCCCGGACAAGACCCACTTCAGCCGGCTGTTCCGCGCGGCGTACGGCCTGTCGCCGCGGGCGTACCGCGAGCAGAACGCCGACCACCCGTCGTCCTGAGCGGGTGATCGGCCCGTCCCGCCACACAGGACCGTGGGCCGGTGGGATGAGGAAGTCGATCTGGAGTTGCTTCTCGACACGTGGAATGATCAAACCGGCGACTGTTGCCGAGACCTCTTGAGCGCTGTGGCGCGCAGCTCGGGATGCACGACGATCGAGGAGGCGCTCATGGCCGAGGCGAGTCCCGGTAGGGCCCGGCAGGTGCCCTTGCGCCACGCGCTGCCGCGTCTGGCCCGTGATCCCCTGGGTGCCCTGGTGCGCTACGCGAACGAGGGCGACGGCGAGATCGTGCAGCTGAACCTCGGCACGTTCCGGCCGTACCTGGTCACCCACCCGGAGCACCTGCAGCAGATCCTCCGCGACCGCACCACCTACATCCGCGACGGCAACAGCATGCTCTGGCGGTCCGTGCGACGAGCGGTGGGCGACGCGATCCTCGTCACCGAGGGAGCGCAGTGGGAGTCCAGCCGCGACACCCTGCAGCCGCTGTTCACCGCCAAGCGCGCCGAGACGCTGGTCGACCGGATGGCGGTGGCGATCGCCGAAGCCGTGGACGCGCTCGACGTGCCGGCCCGGGCCGGGCAGGCCGTCGACCCGATGACGCTGATGTCGCAGATCGTGTGCCAGGCCACCACCCGGGTGCTCTTCGGCCGGAAGATTCCGCTCTCCGACGCGCTGCAGATCTACGCGCACCTGGGCACGATCACCCGGACGATGGTCCCGAGGCTGCTCGCCCCGGGCATGCCCTACTGGGTCCCGCTGCCGGGCGACCGCGCGTTCCGAGCCGCCGTGCAGGGCATCGGCGCGCTGGTCCTGCCGATCATCCGCAGGGAGCGCGCGAACCCGGGCGACGGCGACGACATCATCGCGACCCTCTGTCGCCCCAGGGCCGACGGGTCACAGGCCAGCGAGGAGTCGGTCCGCAGCGATCTGGTCGCCATGTTCTCCACGGCCACCGAGACCACGATCGGCGTCCTGTCCTGGCTGTGGCCGGTCCTGGAGAAGCATCCCGACGTGGCCGAACGGCTCTACGCCGAGGTCGACGAGGTCGTCGGCGTCCGCGGGACGGTGCAGCGCGCCCACATCCCGCAGCTGCGCTACAGCCGGATGGTCCTGGACGAGATGCTGCGGCTCTGGCCCGCCGGCTGGACCATCCCGCGCACCGCGGTGGGGGAGCAGGTGCTGGGCGGTGTCCGGATCGAGTCCGGAGCGACCATTCTGGTCAGTCCCTTCGCGACGCAGCGGATGGCGGCGTTCTGGGAGCGTCCCGAGGTCTTCGACCCGCAGCGGTTCGCCCCGGACCGGCCGAAGCGCCAGTACCGCTACAGCTACTTCCCGTTCGGCGGTGGCCCGCACCAGTGCATCGGGCAATACCTGTTCCTGCTCGAAGCGCCCATCATCATGGCCACGTTGCTGAGTCGGTTCCGTTTCCGGCTGGGTCAGCCGGCCGACCTCACGCCGCGGATCGGCGCGTCGCTGCGGCCCCGGTCGAGCACGATCACGCTGCTGCGCCGCGACAGCGTCCCGGCCTCGTGACCCCCACCTCCCACGTCCGGTTCGGCGCAGGTGACCAGCTCGCCGTGGTGGAGCAGGCACGGATCTGCGCGTTGGCCGTCGCCGTCGAACGCGATCTGCACACGGTGGTGGCCGACCACCAGGACCTGTTCGCCGGCCGACCCTTCGACCCGGCGCTCGTCAGCAGCATCGCGATGTCCGTGGCCTTCACCGCGCCGGAATACACCGCCGAGCAGCTCCGCGTGACGGCTCGTACCGTGCTGTGGGTGTTCGCGGCCGACTGGCAGATCGACTATCTGGCCCGGACGGCGGACGACGTGCGGGAGGTGACCGCCGCCTGCCTGGCGGCCGCCGACGCCGGTCCGTCGTCCGCGCGGCATCCGCTGGCCCGGCTGCTGGGCGGCATCCGTGACGAGCTGTCCGCGACCCCGGCGTTCGCCGTCGTGGAACCGGTCTGGCGGGACGAGCTCGGGCGGACGTTCGCGGCGATGTCGCGGGAGTGGCGGTGGAAGACGACGCGCGGCACCGGGCCGGGTGGCCCCACGCTCGACGACTACCTGGACATCGCCGACAACACGGCCGCCGTGCTGGTCAGCGTGACGCACTGGGCCTCCGTCGGGGACCAGGACTGCCTGGACCATCTCGACGCGCTGCGGGTCGCCGGCCGCGCGACGCAACGGGCGATCCGGCTGATCAACGACCTGGCCACCTACCGGCGCGATCTCCAGTGGGGTGACCTGAACGCGCTCATGCTCGCTGACGCCGCCGATGTCACGGCCCGGCTCGCCATGATCGTCGACGAGAGCCGCGAACTGCTCCGGCCCCTGGAGCGATCCTGCCCCCGGCAGGCCGCGTTCCTGAGCCGCCAGATCGCGTTCACCAGCGGGTTCTACCGGGTGTCGGACTTCTGGGGCAGCCTGTGAGCAGCGAGTTGGCCGCCGTCCTCGCTGACGCCGTCGACATCGACGCCGCAGCGCGCGACCTGATCAGCAGTCTGGGTGAGCGGCCGTGGGGTCAGGTCGGCCCCTCGGTGTACGAGACGGCGCGGCTCGTCTCGCTGGCGCCGTGGCTCGCCGGGCACGCCGAACGCGTCGCGTTCCTGCTGCACAGCCAGCGTGCGGACGGCGGGTGGGGCCCGCCGGACGGCTACGCGCTGGTCCCCACCCTGAGCGCGACCGAGGCGCTGCTCGCCGTCGTCCGGGCCGGCGGCTCCGGAGCGGCACCGGTCGTCGCGGGTCCGGCCGCGGCGGCCGCCGGCGGCCTCCGCGCGCTCGCCGGCTGGCTGCCGGCGGCGGATCTGCTGCTGCCGGACACGCCGGGAGTGGACGTCATCGTGCCGTCGCTGGTCGCGGCGATCAACGACCACCTGGCCGAGGCGGACGCCACGGCGGCGCCCGCGCTCGCCTCCTGGCGGGGGGTGCGGCTCGACCTGCCGGCGGGCCTGACCGACGAGCGTCTCGTGCGCGTACGGCACGCCCTGGCCACCGGGCGGGAACTGCCGGCCAAGCTGCTGCACTTCCTCGAGGTGCTGGGCCCGGGCGCCCGCCGCGCGGCGGGCATCCGCCCGGTCCTCCCCGGCACGGTGGGCGCGTCACCCGCGGCGACGGTCGCCTGGCTCGGCGGTCCACCGGCGGCCGGTGACCCGGCCCGGGCCCACCTGGAGAACGTGGCGCGTGGCGGACCCGTCCCCTGCCCGCTTCCGATCACCGTCTTCGAGCAGGCGTGGGTGGTGAGCGAACTGACCCGCGCGGGCGCCCGGTTCGTGGCGCCGACCGCGATTCTGGAGTCCCTGACCGCCGCGCTCGGCCCGGTCGGCACCCCCACCGGGCCCGGTCTTCCCGCGGACGCCGACACGACCGCGGTCGCCCTGTACGCGCTCGGGACGCTCGGCCGGCCGGCGGACCCGCGAGGGCTGTGGACGTACGAGACGGCCGACGGCTTCTGCACGTGGCCGGGGGAGGACGGCTTCTCGATCACCACCAACGCGCACGTCCTGGACGCCTTCGGCCACCACGTGCGCGGCACCCGGGCCGCCCCGCGCTACGTGGCGACGGTGGACCGGCTCACGGCCGTCCTGCGGGAGCACCAACAGCCCGACGGGCAGTGGCGCGACCGGTGGCACGCCTCGCCGTACTACGCCACCGCGAGCTGCGCGCGGGCCCTGCGGGACCACGGTCGGGGGACGTCGGTGGCCGAGGCGGTGGCAAAGGCCGTCGACTGGGTCCTGGACACCCAACGACCCGACGGATCGTGGGGGCGGTGGGACGGCACCGTCGAGGAGAGCGCGTACGCGCTGCTCACCCTTCTGGCCGCGCACCCGACCGCGCGGATCGACGCGGCGGTGCGGCGCGGCTACGCGTACCTGCGGAGCGCGGTCGGTCGCCGCCCCGACCCTCCCCTCTGGTACGGCAAGGAGCTCTACCACCCGGTGGCGGTCGTCCGCGCCGCGGTGCTCGCCGCGTTCCGCCTCGCGCGGCACCGGCAGGACCGCGCGACGGCGGAAGGTGGAGCGATCCTGCCGATACCCCCGCAACGGGTCGGGAAGCCGTGATCAGGGCCGCTTGAGGGACGTCTCGGACGCTGCTAGCGTGCCCCGCAGTCGCGTGACCCACACCCGCCATATCCACCGACCACAATCCGCCCGCCGCGCCAGGCCGATGCCGCCACAGCTGACTGGGGACCGTGTAATGCGTTCTCGCACCAATGTGCGTACCAAGGTCGTCGCGATGCTGGCGTCGCTGACCGCCCTGTGGGCGTTCGCGGCGTGGGTGACGCTCCGCGACGGTCTGGACCTCCTGTGGGCCAACACGCTGAACAGCACGGTCTACGAGCCGAGCGCCCCGTTGCTGACGGCGCTGCAGCAGGAGCGCCGACTGACCCTGGCCTACCTGGGTGGGCCGGGGGACAGTGCCGAGGTACGGACGGCGCTCGACACCCAACGCCGGGAGACCGAGCAGCGCGCGGCGACGTTCAAGGAGTCCTCGCAGAGCCGGCAGGCCGGGTTCGCCGGCAGTGAGAAGTTGAGCCAACGACTCGACGCGACCTACGCCACGTTGGACGGTCTCCGCGCCACCCGGGAGTCGGTGGACGCGCGCACGATCGACCGGACCAGCGCCGGGCGCGAGTTCGGCAAGGCGATCGACAACATCTTCGACATCTACGCCGCCACGGCGAGTCTCGACGACAAGGAACTCGCCGGCTACGCGGCGGCGCTCATCCAGCTCAACCGGATGTCCGAGCTGATCTCCCAGGAGGACGCCCTGATGAGCGGCATCCTCGCCAGCGGTCGCATCACCGAAGCCGAGCGGGCGGAGTTCACGCGACTGGTCGGCGCCCAGCGGTTCGCCGGGACGGACGCCTCGGGAAAGCTGTCGTCCGACGACCGTGGCCGCTACGACCGGCTGCTCGCCGGCGACGCGTTCAGCCGCCTCCGGGCCGTCGAGGACCAGGTCGTCGCCCGTGCCGACGGTTCCACCAGGGTTCCGGTGGCCGCGGCCCAGTGGCGCAGCGCGGTGGACAGCGCCCGGTCGGAACTGCGGGACGTGGTCGACGTCGGTGGTGACGGGATCGTCAGCGGCGCCACCAGCGTGGCCGTAGGGGTCATCATCCGGCTGCTTCTGGCGGCGGGCCTGGGCACCGTGGCGGTTGTCGCGTCGATCGTCCTGGCGGTCACCACCGCCCGCGCACTGGTGCGTGAGCTGGAGCGGCTGCGGAAGGCGGCCCACGAGCTCGCCGACGAGCGACTGCCCGGCGTGGTGCGGCGCCTCGGCCGGGGCGAGACCGTCGACGTCGCGGCCGAGGCGCCGCCCCTGGCCTTCGGCAGCGACGAGATCGGACAGGTCGGTGACGCCTTCAACCGCGTCCAGGAGACCGCCATCCGCACCGCCGTCGAGCAGGCCGAGCTGCGCCGCAACGTCCGCGAGGTCTTCCTCAGCCTGGCCCGGCGCACCCAGGCGCTGGTGCACCGCCAGCTCACCCTGCTCGACGCCATGGAACGCCGGGAGCACGACGCCGAGGAGCTGGAGGACCTCTTCCGCGTCGACCACCTGGCCACCCGGATGCGGCGCAACGCGGAGAACCTGATCGTCCTCTCCGGCTCGACGCCGGGCCGGGCCTGGCGGCGCAAC
Source organism: Micromonospora sp. AP08 (assembly GCF_008085935.1). Classification (NCBI taxonomy): domain Bacteria; kingdom Bacillati; phylum Actinomycetota; class Actinomycetes; order Micromonosporales; family Micromonosporaceae; genus Micromonospora; species Micromonospora sp. AP08. The sequence continues at coordinate 11,238 of NZ_VSEZ01000024.1, read as the reverse complement.
GTGCCGATGGTCGACGTGGTGCGCGGCGCGGTCGCCGAGGTCGAGGACTACACCCGGGTGACCGTACGGCCGCTCGGCCCGGTCTCGCTGACCGGCCGGGCCGTCGGTGACGTCATCCACCTGCTGGCCGAGCTGATCGAGAACGGCCTCTCCTTCTCGCCGCCGCACACCACGGTCGAGGTGCGCGGCCAGATGGTGGCCAACGGCTTCGCCATCGAGATCGAGGACCGCGGCCTCGGCATGGGCGCCGAGGAGTTGGCCGCCGCGAACCGTCGCATCGTGGACCGGTCGGAGCTGAACCTGGCCAACGCCGCCCGGCTCGGCCTGTTCGTGGTCAGCCGGCTCACCGAGCGGCACGGCGTGAAGGTGCAGCTCAAGGAATCGGCGTACGGCGGGACGACGGCGGTGGTGCTGATCCCGCTGGAGCTGGTCACCCAGGACGAGCCGGACGCGAGCACCTCCGGCAGCTTCCCGGTCGGCACCGGGCAGCCCGCCCCCGGCGGACCGGAGGGCGAGGCGGCCCGGCCCGCGGGCGACCGGCCGGCCGCCCCCGTGGCGGTGGCCGAGAGCACCGGCACGGTGGAGGCCGCCGAGGACGGCGCGGACCAGCCCGCCCCGGCGTCGGAGGCCGAACCGGCCGAGCCCCGGCGCAGCACCCCGTCGGGGCTGCCCGCGCGTACCCGGAAGCGGCAGCCGGCGCCCGCGGAGGCCGCGGTGGGCCTGGCGGTGGACGCCGCGCCCGCCGAGCCGCGGCCGGCCGACGCGGCGTCGCCGCGGACCGACGGCGGTCTCCCGGTCCGGGTCCGTCAGGCGAGCCTGGCGCCGGAGCTGCGGCACGAGCCGTCCACTTCGGAAGACGACGGGGACGACGACGCGGTGCGCCCGCCGGAGCAGGTGCGCCGCATGATGAGCTCCTACCAGAGCGGCACCCGACGCGGCCGGACCGACGCGGCCCGGCTGCTCGGCGGGGCGCACGAGGCCGGCACGCCGGACACCGGCGACGGTCAGGCGACCTAGGGACCGCCGATCCGCGGTCCCGGACGAGCACGGCACACCAGCCGGGGGAGAAGAGGACGACGAGTGGCGCAGAAGACGGCTTCGAGCGCGGACCTGACGTGGTTGCTGGACGACCTGGTCGGCCGGGTCAAGCAGGCGGACCACGCCGTGGCGCTCTCCACCGACGGACTGCTGATGGCCTCGTCGCGCGGGTTGAGCCGGGACGACGGCGAGCACCTGGCGGCCATGGCGGCGGGCATCCAGAGCCTGGCGCGGGGCGCGGGCAAGCGGTTCGGCGGTGGTCAGGTGCAGCAGACCATCATCGAGATGCAGTCGTCGTTCCTGTTCGTGACGGCGGCCGGCCGCAACGCCTGCCTGGCCGTGCTGGCGTCCGAGGACGCCGATGTCGGCCTGATCGCCTACGAGATGGCCATGCTGGTCACCCGGGTCGGCCGGTTCGTCGCCTCACCGACACGGGAACAGCCCCTCGGCGAGAATCCGGCGCGATGACCGGCCCGGGGGAGACCGCGGAGCACGAGTGGGTGGACGACCACGCCGGTCCGGTGGTGCGCCCCTACGCGGTGACCGGTGGCCGGGCCCGCCCGGTGACCGGCACGTTCGACCTGATCTCCCTGGTCACGGCGACCCAGGCCGAGGTGGGGTCGGAGTCCGGGCTCGGCCCGGAGCACGTGGCGATCGTCGGCCTCTGCCAGCGGATCCAGTCCGTGGCCGAGATCGCCGCCCATCTCGACCTTCCGGTGGGCACCGTACGGGTCCTCCTGGGTGATCTGGCGGCCCGCAGCCTGGTGCAGGTCCGTGAGCCGCGCGCGACCCCCGCCGGCCTTCCCGACGACAGCGTTTTCGAGGCGGTTATCAATGGACTACGGGCGCTCTGAGCGGCCGGCGGGAGCTGCGCCGCTGCCCACCGCGATCAAGATCCTGATCGCCGGCGGTTTCGGCGTCGGCAAGACCACCCTGGTCGGCGCGGTCAGCGAGACCAAACCGCTGCGGACGGAGGAGGTGCTGACCGAGACCGGGATCGGCATCGACGACCTGTCCGGGGTCGAGGAGAAGACCACCACCACCGTGGCCATGGACTTCGGCCGGATCACCCTCAGCGACGACCTGGTGCTGTACCTGTTCGGCACCCCCGGGCAGGACCGGTTCTGGTTCGTCTGGGACGAGTTGGCGCTGGGTGCGATCGGGGCGGTGGTGCTGGCCGACACGCGGCGGCTGGCCGACTGCTTCCCCTCGATCGACTACTTCGAGGGGCGGGGGACGCCCTTCGTGGTGGCGGTCAACTGCTTCGAGGGCGCCAAGAAGTACCGGCTGGACGAGGTGCAGGGAGCGCTCGACCTCGACCCGGAGGTGCCGGTGGTGCTCTGCGACGCACGGAGCCGGGAGTCGGTCAAGGAAGTGCTGATCACGCTGCTGGAGTACGCCATGAAGCTGCGCGAGGAGCGGCGGCGCGCCGCCACCGACTGACGTCACGAGATCGGCGGGAGCTGTCCGGATCCGCTGGCGGATCGACAGCTCCCGCCGTCGTTCCGGGCGGCTGCCCCGGCGCCTGGCTGATCTCGATCACATCCTGAAGGAGGGCATGAACCCCTCCACCTTCAAGGTATACCGCAAGGGGGGTCTTGCGGCAAGACCCGGTTCGTGACGCAGAATCGCTGGCCGAGGCCAGTGCCCGCGCACATCGGGGGAGTCGCGACGTGCGACTTCAGATCGGATTTGATGAATTGAATTCTCAGGCCACCAGCGCGTTCGACCTTCCCGACCACCTGACCGCCAAGGCCGACCCGACCTTGATCGCCGGCGACGAGCGGCACTTCGCGGCCATCGCCGAAACCCTGGAGCAGTTGCGCGCCGACCTGTCCGACCGCCTCGACGCCGAGCGCCGGGCGCCCGGCGGCATCGGCCGGCGGGCGTCGGACCGGGACATGGAGATCCGCCGGCTGACCGGTCGCCTGCGCGCCCTGCGCCGCTTCGGGATGGACCTGTGCCTCGGGCGCATGGTCGGTGCCGACAACCCCGAGCCCGTGTACGTCGGGCGGCACGGCCTCACGGACAGCACGGGTCGCCGGCTGCTGGTCGACTGGCGTTCCCCCGCGGCCGAGCCGTTCTTCGGCGCCACCCACGCCAACCCCATGGGCCTGGCCAGCCGGCGCCGGTACCGCTGGACCCGGGGCCGCGTCATCGACTACTGGGACGAGGTGTTCACCCCCGACGGCCTGGAGGGGCACGCCGCCCTCGACGACCAGTCCGCCTTCATCGCCAGCCTGGGCGGCAGTCGGTCGAACCGGATGCGGGACGTGCTCGGCACCATCCAGGCCGACCAGGACGCCATCATCCGGGCCGGCTCCCGGGGCGCTCTCGTGGTCGACGGCGGCCCGGGCACCGGGAAGACCGTCGTCGCCCTGCACCGCACCGCCTACCTGCTCTACTCCGACCCGCGCCTCGGTCACCGCCAGGGCGGTGTGCTGTTCGTCGGCCCGCACCAGCCCTACCTGGCCTACGTCGCAGACGTCCTGCCCAGCCTCGGTGAGGAGGAGGTGCAGACCTGCACCCTGCGGGACCTCGTCCCCGAGGGCGCCGCGGCGGGCGTGGAGACCGACCCGGAGGTGGCGCGCCTGAAGTCGTCCGCGGACCTGGTGGGGGCCATCGAGGAGGCCGTCCGGTTCTACGAGGAGCCGCCGGCCAAGGACACGACCGTCACGGCCGGCGACACCGACCTCCGGCTGAGCGCCGACGACTGGGCCGAGGCGTTCGCGGCGCCGGGACCGGGCACCCCGCACAACGAGGCGCGCGACGAGATCTGGGCGGAACTGCTCACGATCCTGCTGGAGCGCTACGACGGCGACGAGCCGGAGGACCTGGTCCGCCGGTCCCTGGAGCAGAACCGGGAACTGCGGACGACCCTCCACCGCGCCTGGCCCCTGCTCGAAGCGACCGACGTGGTCGCGGACCTGTGGTCGGTGCCCGCGTACCTGAGGAGGTGCGCTCCCTGGCTCGGCCCCGACGAGATCCGCACGCTCCAGCGCGACGACCCGCGGGCCTGGACCGTGGCCGACCTGCCGCTGCTGGACGCCGCACGGCAGCGGCTCGGCGACCCGGAGACGTCACGACGCAACCGCCGGCACGAAGCCACCGTCGCCACCGAACGCGCGCGGATGGCCACGGTCGTCGACGACCTCATCGCGGCCTCCGTCTACGACGACGGTGAGGGCCTGCTGACCATGCTGCACCAGCAGGACCTGCGGGACGCCCTGGTAGACGAGGCCGCACTGCCCAGCGCCGACCCGGACCAACTCGCCGGCCCGTTCGCGCACATCGTCGTGGACGAGGCCCAGGAACTGACCGACGCGGAGTGGCAGATGCTCCTGCTCCGCTGCCCGTCCCGGAGCTTCACCATCGTCGGTGACCGCGCCCAGGCCCGGCACGGCTTCACCGAGTCGTGGCGGGAACGGCTGGAGCGGATCGGGCTCGACCGGATCGACCTGGCCTCCCTGACCGTCAACTACCGGACGCCGAAGGAGGTCATGGCGGAAGCCGAGCCGGTCATCCGGGCCGTGCTGCCGGACGCCAACGTGCCGACCTCCATCCGCGGCGGCGACGTCCCCGTCGTGCACGGGTCGGTCGCCGAACTGGGGTCGATCCTCGACACCTGGCTCGCCGCGCACGCCGAGGGAACGGCCTGCGTCATCGGCGACCCCACCTTCCCGGCGACGTCCCGGGTCCGGTCGCTGACCCCGGAGCTGGCCAAGGGGCTCGAATTCGACCTGGTCGTCCTCGTCGACCCCGAGGCGTTCGGCACCGGCATCGAGGGCGCGGTCGACCGCTACGTCGCGATGACCCGCGCGACCCGGCAACTCGTCATCCTCACGAGCGCCTGACGGCGCGGCCGTCCTCCCGGGAGAGGCACGGAAGCCCCCGGCATCTCCGCCGGGGGCTTTCGGGGTACGGGTCAGCCGCGCTTGGCCGTCTCGATGAACCGCATCCAGGCGGCCGGGTCGAAGGTGAGGACCGGCCCGGCCGGGTCCTTCGAGTCGCGTACGGCGACGACGCCCGCGAGATTGTCCGCGACCTCCACGCAGTCACCGCCGTTGCCGCCGCTCCTGGTGCTCTTGCGCCACCGCGCGCCGGTCAGGTCCATGCTGTCGCCGCTTCTCTCAGGAGATCCAGGGACCGCCCGCGGGGAAGAGCCTCGCCCCGGATGCGTTCCCACCGACGCTCAAGCGTAGCAATCTCGGAAGCCTGGTCGATGATCTGCGCGCGGGCCTGGCTGTCGACGAGGGCGACCCGCGTCCCGTCCGGCAGTTCCGCCAGCGTGAAGGGCCCGTCCAGCCCGGGATACGTCGACGTGTCGCGCGGAACGACGTGAAGTTGGACGTTGGGCAGCTCGGCGCAGGCCACGAGGTGGGACAGTTGCGCGGCCATGAGCTGCCGGTCGCCGGCGGCGGGGCGGCGGAGAACCTGCTCGTCGACCACCGCGACGAACAGCGGCCCCCGCTCCCGGGTCAGGATCGCCTGCCGGTCCAGCCGCGCCGCGACCAGATCGGCGACCTCGGCCGGCGTGAGCGGCTGGCCGATGAACGTGGCGCGGGCATACGCCTCGGTCTGGAGCAGCCCCGGCACCCACGCCAGTTGGAACGCGCGCAGCGCGACCGCCTCGCGCTCGATGTCGACCCACGGCCGGAACCACACGGGCTCGCGGCGCCTGACCACATCCGGCCAGAGTGCGTCGACAGGCCGGCCGAGCATGTTTGCGACGGTGGCGCGGTGTCTGCCCTGCGGGATGTGCCCCGGGTTTGCCCACCGGGCGACGGTCTTCGGATGCACCCCGAGGTGACCCGCCAGGCTCTCGGCCGTGTGGCCCGCCTCGGCCAGCGCGGCAACAAAGGCATGGTTCATCCCTGTTCCTCTCAGGAACAAAACAACCGTCCAAAGGAGATTAGACAACGCTGTGTGATTGTCCGACAACCCTCGGAAGGCTGCTGTGCAGGACGACGCCGAGAAGGGATGACCGATGCCCGAGGAGAAGCCGAAGCCGGCAGCGGAACCGAAGAAGGACCGGCCGCCGGCCCGCCTGGTCGTGCCCGGACCGATCGGGCCGCTCGTTCCTCCGTACCGTGGCCCCGGCCGGGTGACGAACGTCGTGCCCGCCACGCGCTGGCGGGCCCGGTGCGGCCGGCCCGTCGCGCACACCGCCCGCGGCCCGTCCTGGACGTGCGACGCCTGCGGTCGGGACTGGCCCTGCCCGGTGCTGCGCGCGACCCCCACGGACGCGGCCCGGCGCGCGACGCTGATCCCTGAGTACTCCCGGATCACCCGCCAGGCGATCCGCGACCTCCGCGGCCGGCCCGGGGGCCCGGACCCGGTGGCCATCGTGCGGCGCTTCCTCTGGTTCCTGCCGCTGACCGACGAGGAGGCCCGGGCGGTCGCGCTGAGACTGCGATGAGCAGCGATCGGCCGGGCGGAAGTTGGGGCGGTCGTTGCCCGGCCTCAACTGCGTGGTCGTGCCGGATCGGCAGCTCCCGGAGGCCAGCCTGAGCGACCCGCGCCGCGAGGTCGGTAGGCCCGCTCAACTTCCCCAACGCTTGCTTGATCGCCACCTCCCATACCGTCACGGCGCTGAGGTACACCTCGGGCTGGGTGTCGATCAGGTCCTTGAGGTCGGCCGAGAGGTTCGAATAATCGGTCAACCACCACAGCACCACGGGGGTGTCGAGCAGCAGGCTCATTCGTGCAGTCCGAAGTCAGCGGCGATCGACTCGTTGAGGTCGTCGGAGTCCCAGCCCTCGTGCAGGACGAGTTCGCCGCGAAGCGATCCGCGCCCCGTGCGAGCCGGGGGCCGGAGCGGAATCACCTTGGCGACCGGGGTGCCAGCACGGTTGATCACGATCACCTCGCCGTGCTCGACGCGCTCGATAATCCGGGAGAGGTTCGTCTTGGCATCGTGAATGTCGTATTGGCCTGCTGCTTCGGCGTCACGGTCCACATCCTTAGCTAACAGGTCAGCCCCCCTTCAGTCGCGGCCGGCGAGCGCCGGAGGCGGGAAACGCCGGAGGGCCCCTCCCCGCGAGCGCGGGAAGGGGCCCTCCGTCGGGTACGACGTCAGCTGGCGATCATGCGACGCAGCACGTACTGGAGGATGCCGCCGTGCCGGTAGTAGTCCGCCTCACCGGGGGTGTCGATGCGGACCACCGCGTCGAACTCCACGCCGGTGTCGGTGGTGACCTTCAGGGTGCGCGGGGTGTCGCCGTCGTTGAGCGCGGTGACGCCGCTGATCGAGAAGGTCTCCGTGCCGGTCAGGCCCAGCGACTCCGCGGTGGTGTCGACCGGGAACTGCAGCGGCAGGACGCCCATGCCGATCAGGTTCGAGCGGTGGATCCGCTCGTACGACTCGGCGATGACCGCCTTCACCCCGAGGAGCATGGTGCCCTTGGCCGCCCAGTCGCGGGACGAGCCGGAGCCGTACTCCTTGCCGGCCAGGATGACCAGCGGGACGCCCGCCTCCTGGTACGCCATGGAGGCGTCGTAGATCGAGGTCTGCTCGCCGGTCAGGTGGTTGACCGTGAAGCCGCCCTCGACACCCGGGACGAGCTGGTTGCGCAGCCGGATGTTGGCGAAGGTGCCCCGGATCATCACCTCGTGGTTGCCCCGGCGGGAGCCGTACGAGTTGAACTCGTGCCGCGCCACGCCGTGCTCGGCCAGGTACTTGCCGGCGGGGGAGTCCGCCTTGATCGAGCCGGCCGGGGAGATGTGGTCGGTGGTCACCGAGTCGCCCAGCTTGGCCAGCACCCGGGCGCCGGCGATGTCCTGCACCGGCTGCGGGTCGCGCGCCATGCCCTCGAAGTACGGGGGCTTGCGCACGTAGGTCGACTCGCCGGCCCAGGCGAAGGTGTCACCGGTCGGGGTCGGCAGCGACTGCCAGCGCTCGTCACCGGCGAACACGTCCGCGTACGCGGAGCTGAAGCCCGTGGCGCCGATCGCCGAGGCGATGACGTCCTGGATCTCGGCGCTGTTCGGCCAGATGTCCCGCAGGAACACCGGGTTGCCCTCGGCGTCCTCGCCGAGCGGCTCGTTGGCCAGGTCGATGTCCATGGTGCCGGCGAGCGCGTACGCCACCACCAGCGGCGGGGACGCCAGGTAGTTCATCTTGACGTCCGGGTTGATCCGGCCCTCGAAGTTGCGGTTGCCGGAGAGCACCGAGACGACGGCCAGGTCGCCGTCGTTGACCGCGGCGGAGACCTCCTCCGGCAGCGGGCCGGAGTTGCCGATGCAGGTGGTGCAGCCGTAGCCGACCAGGTTGAAGCCGAGCTTCTCCAGGTAGGGCGTGAGGCCGGCGCGGTCGTAGTAGTCCATGACGACCTTGGAGCCCGGCGCGAGGGTGGTCTTCACCCACGGCTTGCGGGACAGGCCCTTGTCCACGGCGTTCCGGGCCAGCAGCGCGGCACCGATCATGACCTGCGGGTTCGAGGTGTTGGTGCAGGAGGTGATCGCGGCGATCACCACGGCGCCGTGGTCCAGCTCGTACTCGACGCCGTCCGCGCCGGTCACCCGCACGGGGTTGGTGGCGCGGCCGCCGGCGCCGGCCGCCGCGGTCTCCAGGTCGCGCGGCTCGTCGGCCGGGTCGCTGAACTCGTTGGCCGGCGGGTCGCTGGCCGGGAAGGACTCGGCGCTGGCCTCGTCGGCCGGGCCGGCCGCCCCGCTGGGCAGCTTCTCCCGCGGCACGCTCGGCTTGAGGTCGCGCTCGCCGTCCACCTGGCCCTCGGCGACGTAGTTGGTCAGCGCGGAGCGGAAGAGCGTCTTGGCGCTGCCCAGCGGCACCCGGTCCTGCGGGCGCCGCGGGCCGGCCAGGGACGGCTCGATGGTGCTGAGGTCCAGCTCCAGCCGCTCCGAGTACTCCGGCTCGCGGGCCGGGTCGTGCCAGAGGCCCTGCTCCTTGGCGTACGCCTCGACCAGCGCGACCTGCTGCGGGTCGCGGCCGGTCAGCTCCAGGTAGCGGACGGTCTCGGCGTCGATCGGGAAGATCGCGACGGTGGAGCCGTACTCCGGGGACATGTTGCCGATGGTGGCCCGGTTGGCCAGCGGCACCGCGCTCACGCCCGGGCCGTAGAACTCGACGAACTTGCCGACCACGCCGTGCTTGCGCAGCATCTCGGTGATGGTGAGCACCAGGTCGGTGGCGGTGGTGCCGGCCGGCATCTCGCCGGAGAGCTTGAAGCCGACGACCCGCGGGATCAGCATGCTGACCGGCTGGCCGAGCATCGCGGCCTCAGCCTCGATGCCGCCGACGCCCCAGCCCAGCACGCCCAGGCCGTTGACCATGGTGGTGTGCGAGTCGGTGCCGACGACGGTGTCCGGGTACGCCTGGCCGTTGCGCTCCATGACCGTGCGGGCCAGGTACTCGATGTTGACCTGGTGCACGATGCCGGTGCCCGGCGGGACGACCTTGAACTCGTTGAACGCGGTCTGGCCCCAGCGCAGGAACTGGTAGCGCTCCTTGTTGCGCTCGTACTCCAGCTCGACGTTGCGCTCGAAGGCGTCCTCGCGACCGAACAGGTCGGCGATGACCGAGTGGTCGATGACCAGCTCGGCCGGGGCGAGGGGGTTCACCTTGGTGGCGTCGCCGCCGAGGTCGCGGACGGCCTCGCGCATGGTGGCCAGGTCGACGACGCAGGGCACGCCGGTGAAGTCCTGCATCAGCACCCGGGCCGGGGTGAACTGGATCTCCACGCTCGGGTCGGCGGTGGGGTCCCACGCGCCGAGCTGCTGGATGTGGTCGGCGGTGATGTTCGCGCCGTCCTCGGTCCGCAGCAGGTTCTCCAGCAGGATCTTCAAGCTGTAGGGCAGCCGGTCGTGGCCCTCCACCTTGTCGATCCTGAAAATCTCGTAGCTCGCGTCTCCGACGCGTAGCTGGGTCTTCGCACCGAAGGTGTCGAGGCTCGCCACGTCGTACTCCTTCACACCAGCGACCGTGAGTAGTCCTGAGCAGTTTGTCGCACCGGCCGGGGCGCCGCCGTGGTTAGGCAACACTTACCCGCGCGGTCTTCAACAAAACCGTACGTCCGTCTTGCTATTCGCGCAACCTCATGCCAGGGTTCGGGACGAGGAGGTGCCACCATGATCCATCACGTCCTGCTCGCCTGCCCGCGCGGCTCCGAGGAAACCTCGCGGGCGTTCTACGCCGGCCTGCTCGGCCTGGTCGAGAAGCCCAAACCACCGGCCCTCGCCGCCCGCGGTGGTTGCTGGTTCAGCGGGTACGGAGCGGAATTGCACCTCGGCGTCGAGGACGAATTCAGGCCCGCCCGCAAGGCGCACCCGGCCCTGCTCCGCCCCGACCTCGACCGGCTCGCCGCCCGGCTCGACGCCGCCGGGCACCCCGTGACCTGGGGCGACGACGAGGTCCCCGGCATGCGGCGGTTCCACACGTACGACCCGCACGGCAACCGTCTGGAGTTCCTCGCCCCCGTGTACTGAGCCTCCCCGGGTAGGGTTCGGGGGTGGTCGACGTGCAGCACTGGCTCTCCGCGCTGCCCCCGGGCGTGCTCTACCTGATCGTCGCCGGGGTCATCGGCGTGGAGAGCATGGGCATCCCGCTCCCCGGCGAGATCGTGCTGGTCAGCTCCGCCCTGCTCGCCGCCACCGGGGTGGTCGAGCCCGAGTGGGTGGCCACCGCGGCCGCCGCCGGCGCCATCATCGGCGACTCCGTCGGCTACGCCGTGGGCCGCCGCGGCGGCCGGCCGCTGCTCCAGCGACTGGGCCGGCGCTTCCCCAAGCACCTCGGCCCGGCGCAGCTCGCCCGCGCCGAACAGAGCTTCGCCCGACACGGTGTCTGGGCGGTCTTCTTCGGGCGGTTCGTCGCCCTGCTCCGCATCCTCGCCGGCCCCCTCGCTGGGGCGCTGCACGTGCCGTACCGCCGGTTCCTGGTCGCCAACGCGGCCGGCGGCCTGGTCTGGGCCTTCGGCACCACCTACCTGCTCTTCTCGGTGGGCCGCGCGGCCGAGCACTGGCTCAAGGACATCTCCTGGGCCGGGCTGGCCCTCGCGGTGGTCGCCGGCCTGGCCAGCACCTGGTGGCTGCGCCGCCGCGCCCGCCATCTGGAGTCGGCCGACGTGCCCGACGAGGCCGACGAGCGCGTGCCGGCCGGCGACCGCTAGACCGAGACGCCGAAAGGGCCCGACCCCGTGAGGGGTCGGGCCCTTTCGCGTGTTGCTCGGATCGTCAGGAAGCGGA
>NZ_VSEZ01000023.1:0-72102 GCF_008085935.1 Micromonospora sp. AP08 | reverse complement strand
CGCAGGCCCGTTCCCGTCCCTCGTTTCCGCTCTGCCAGGAGGAGTACGTGACGAACGCTGATCCGCAACACGTCCGCGCCGGTGGTGCCGGCCGGGTGTGGCGGGGCTTCCAGAGCTGGCGACGGACCCGGCCGTTCTGGGGCGGCCTGCTCACCGCGCTGGCCGGGGTGGAGATGTTCGCCTCCACCAAGATGACCCTCAACGGCTTGAGCTTCCACAGCGGATCCACCGGGCTCTACTCGCTGCTGATCCCGGTCATCCTGGTCAGCTGCGGGCTGCTGCTCTGGTTCAGCCCGGGGCAGCGGGTGTTCTACTCGATCGTCGCGGTGGTCACCACGATCTACTCGCTGATGGGGCTCAACCTCGGCGGCTTCTTCCTCGGCCTGCTGCTCGGCATCATCGGCAGCGCCCTCGCCTTCGCCTGGACCCCGACCGCCCGGCCCGCCGGCGACCCCACCGCCGGTCCCGCTAACGGCGAGCCGGCCGGGGGGAGCGTCCTCGGATCCGACGACCAGCCGCCGGCGGCCGAGCCGGTGCCGGCCGACGGGGGCGTGCCACGGCAGCGTGACGAGGCGTCGCCGACCGGGCGGCCCGGCGCCTCCCACGATTCCCGGTACTTCGCGGTGGCGCTGGTGGTGCTCGGCCTCTCCGCCACGGCGCTGGTGGCCACCCACCCGCAGCCGGTACGGGCGGCCGCGCCCGCCACCTGCGCGAAACCGCCGGTGCGGGCCGCCACCCCGTCCCCCTCGCCCAGCAGCGCCACCCCCACCCCGACGGCCAGCCCGAGTCCGTCGGCGGAGCCCAGCCCGGACGGCAACATCCTCACGGACATCCTGGACGGCATCGGGGATCTCTTCACCGGCGGTGACCGGGCCGCGTCGCCCTCCCCGTCGGCGAGTCCCAGCCCGAGCGCCGGAACGGTCGGGACGCCGGCCGCCCCCCCCCCCCCCGCGACCGCCGCTCCCGCCCCCACCTGTGCCCCGGCGAAGCCGAGCCCGCCCCGCAAGGTGGAGGAGGGCGAGGTGATGCCGAAGATCGCCCCCGAGCCGGGCCAGCCGAAGGTGGCCGAGCAGCCGTCCAGGCTGACCGGCTCGAAGGTCACCATGACCGGGCTGCGGTTCGAGGGGATCGTCGAGCTGCCCACCCGGAACGGCACGCTCAAGTGCCTGAAGTTCACCATGGACAAGGCGGTGACGGAGGACTTCGCGCTCCTCGCCGGCGGCCCGGCGGGCAAGGCCCAGCGGTACGTCACCGACCGGCTCACCGTCGAGGGCGACGTCTCCTTCTACGCCACCCGCTTCGCCGGACGCCTGCTCGGCATCAAGATCACGCTCACCCCGGACCTGCCGTTCCCCGACGGCCTGCCGATCACCTCACCGATCCCGATCAGCTTCACCGACCCGGTGATCGACCTGGCGTACGAGAACTCCCGGTCGCTCACCGCCCGGCCGGTGCTGAAACTCGACCTGGCCTGACGCGCGACGGTGAGCCGAACGGCCGGGAGCCGGAGGCATCCCTCCGACTCCCGGCCGTCGTCGTCGCTCAGAGTCGGGCCAGCGCCCGGCGCAGCGGGTCGAGCCCCAGCGAGCCCAGGTCGAGGGCCTGGCGGTGGAACTCCTTGAGGTCGAACCCGGCGCCCTTGCGGGCCTTCGCCTCCTCGCGGGCCTGGAGCCAGATCCGCTCGCCCACCTTGTACGAGGGCGCCTGCCCCGGCCAGCCCAGGTAGCGGTTCAGCTCGAAGCGCAGGTTCTCGTCCGGCACCCGGCAGTGCGCCCGCATGAACTCCCAGCCCAGCTCCGGCGTCCAGCGCTCGCCCGGGTGGAAGCCGAACGGGTTGTCGGCCGGGATCTCCAGCTCCAGGTGCATGCCGATGTCGACGATCACCCGGGCGGCCCGGAACGCCTGCCCGTCGAGCATGCCGAGCTTGTCGCCCGGATCCTCCAGGTAGCCCAGCTCGTCCATGAGCCGCTCGGAGTAGAGCGCCCAACCCTCACCGTGCCCGGAGACCCAGCAGAGCAGCCGCTGCCAGCGGTTGAGCAGGTCGGCCCGGACGGCGGTCTGGGCGACCTGGAGGTGGTGACCCGGAACGCCCTCGTGGTAGACCGTGGTCACCTCGCGCCAGGTGGAGAAGTCGCTGATGCCCTGCGGCACCGCCCACCACATCCGGCCCGGCCGGGAGAAGTCCTCGCTCGGCCCGGTGTAGTAGATGGCGCCGTCGCTGGTGGGCGCGAGGCAGCACTCGATCCGGCGGACCTGCTCGGGGATGTCGAAGTGGGTGCCGTGCAGCTCGCTGATCGCCTTGTCGGCGAGCGCCTGCATCCAGTCCCGGAACGCCTCCTTGCCCTGGATGGTCCGGGCCGGGTCCGCGTCGAGAGCGGCCACGGCCTCGTCGATGCTCGCGCCGGGGCCGACGATCCGGGCGGCCACCGACCGCATCTCACCCTCCAGGCGGGCCAGCTCCGCGAAACCCCAGGCGTACGTCTCGTCGAGGTCGACCCGGGCGCCGAGGAAGTACTGCGAGGCCAGCTCGTAACGCTCCCGGCCGGCGGCCTGCTTGAGTCGGCCCTGGGGAGCCAGCTCGGTGCGGAGGAACTGCCCGAACTCGGCGGTGGCGGCGGTCGCGGCGGCCGCGCCCTTGCGCAGCTCCGCACCGAGCGCGCCCTCGGCGCCGAGCCGCTCGGCCAGGCCGTGGAAGAAGTTGTCGCCGTTCGGGTCGACCCAGATGTCGCACTGCTTGGCGACCTCGACGAGCTGCACCTGCGAGCTGACCTGGCCGGCCGCCGCCGCCTCGCGCAGCGTGCGCTTGTAGCCCTCCAGGGCGCCCGGGAAGCCGTTGAGCCGGGCGGCCACGTTCGCCTTGGCGTCGTCGCCCTCGGTCGGCATGAGGTCGAACACCATCCGCAGGTCGTGCAGCCCGCTGGTGATCACGTTGACCTCGCTGGTGGCCTCGCCGGCCTCGTAGCGGGCCAGCTCCAGGCCGAGGCGCTCCTGCATCGCCTCCTTGGCGGTCCGCTCCAACTCCGTGTCCGGCTCGGTCACGTCGAGGTCGGCGAGGGTACGCCGGGTCAGGTCGGCGCGGGCCGCGTAGCCGTCGGGGGAGAGGTCGTCGAGCTGGTCGTCGTAGCCGGCGATACCGACGTAGGTGGCGCCGGTGGGGCTCAGCGGAGCCCAGTCGGCCACGTAGCGGTTGGCGAGGTCATCGATTCGTCCCACGCTGCGACCCTACGTGACCGCGCCACCCCGATGTCGACCAAGTTCGCCGCGTTCGAGGGAGCAGGGGCCGGCGTGGTCGAGCGGCTGTGGCGGTCGACACGGCGTCCGATTTTCGCGGGACTTCGTCGTACCCCTACGGCAGAGTGTCAGGGGTGACAGCGGATACCACTCCTGACCGGGCCCCACTGCGGAGCTGGCTGCCCGGATTCCTCGCGCTCGGCGTGATCTGGGGTTCCAGCTTCCTCTTCATCAAGGTGGGGGTGGCCGAGCTGCACCCGCTGCACCTCACCCTCTACCGGGTGGCCACCGGCGCCGTGACGCTGCTGGTGGTGCTGGCCGTGCTGCGCGACCGGCTGCCCCGCGAGCCCCGGGTCTGGGCGCACCTCGTGGTGGTGGCCGCCTTCGGGGTGGCGCTGCCGTTCACCCTGTTCGGCTTCGGCGAGCAGCGGGTGGAGTCGATGCTCGCCGGCATCTGGAACGCCACCACGCCGCTGATCGTGCTGCCGCTGGCGGTGCTGGTGTTCCGCACCGAGCGGCTGACCGTGCGGCGGGCGATCGGGCTGGGGCTGGGCTTCGCCGGCGTGCTCGTGGTGCTCGGCGTCTGGGAGGGCGTGGGCGGGTCGCACTTCACCGGCCAGCTCATGTGCCTCGGGGCGGCGGCCTGCTACGGGGTGGCCATCCCGTACCAGAAGAAGTTCATCGCGGGCAGTTCGTACTCCGGCCTGTCGCTGTCGGCGGCCCAGTTGCTGGTGGCGACCGCGCAGCTCGCGCTGGTCGCGCCGCTGGTGGCGGGCGCGCCGCCGGTGCCCACCGGCCTCTCCGCGAAGGTGGTGGCCTCCGTGCTGGCGCTCGGTGCGCTCGGCACCGGCCTGGCCTTCGTGATCAACCTGCGCAACATCCGGGTGGCCGGGGCGAGCACCGCCTCCACCGTCACCTACCTCATCCCGGTGTTCGCGGTGCTGGTCGGCGCCGTGGTGCTCGGCGAACGGATGAACTGGCACCAGCCGGTGGGGGCCGTGGTCGTGCTGCTCGGCGTGGCCGTCGCGCAGGGGATGCTCGGCCGCCGCCGGCCCGCGTCCGTCCCCGCCGCCGCCACCCGTCCGGCGGTGCCGGCCGGGCGCTGACCGCCGGCACCGGCGAGGTGGCGGGGTCCGGGGTCCCGGATGCCGCCACCACGGCGGCTCAGCCGCGGCCGGCCGTCCACTTCACCAGGCGGTCGGCCTTCCAGGTGTTGACCACCCGGCTCGCCGGCACGCCGCAGAGCGCGGCCCGCTCGCAACCGAAGCGCTGCCAGTCGAGCTGGCCGGGGGCGTGCGCGTCGGTGTTGATGGCGAACTTGCAGCCGGCCTCCAGGGCGCGGCGGATCAGCCGCTTCGGCGGGTCCTGCCGCTCCGGCCGAGAGTTGATCTCGACGGCCACGTCGTGTTCCGCGCAGGCCGCGAAGACCGCGTCCGCGTCGAAGTCGCTCTCCTTGCGGGTACGCGCCCGGTGCCCCCGGTCGCCCGGGCCGGTCACCCCGGCCGGCCGGGACGAGACCATCCGCCCGGTGCAGTGGCCGAGGATGTCCAGGTGCGGGTTGGCGATCACGGCCAACATCCGGCGGGTCATCTTCGCCCGGTCGTCGTTGAGGCCGCTGTGCACCGAGCCGACCACCACGTCGAGCCGGGCCAGCAGCTCCTCGTCCTGGTCCAGCGACCCGTCGGCGAGGATGTCCACCTCGATGCCGGTGAGGATGCGGAAGCCCTTCGGCAGCGCCTCGTTCACCGCGGCCACGTGGTCGAGCTGCTTGCGCAGCCGGTCCGCGGTGAGCCCCCGGGCCACCGTGAGCCGGGGCGAGTGGTCGGTGAGCACCATGTACTCATGCCCCAGCTCGACCGCCGCCAGGGCCATCTCCTCGATGGGTGAGCCGCCGTCGGACCAGTCCGAGTGGGTGTGGCAGTCGCCGCGCAGCGCGTCCCGCAGCTTCGCCGCGGCCTCGTCGAGGTCGGTGCCCTCGGTGGCGACCAGCCGGCGCAGGTAGACCGGCTCCTCGCCGGCCAGCGACTCGGCCACGCAGCGGGCCGTGACGTCGCCGACCCCGGACAGCTCGGTGAGCTTGCCGGTGCGAGCCCGCTCGGCCACCTCGCCGGCCGCCAGGGCGGCGAGCGCCTTGGCCGCCGACCGGAACGCCCGGACCCGGTAGGTGGCCTCGTTCGCCCGCTCCAGCAGGAACGCGATCCGCCGCAGGTCGGCGATGGGGTCCCGCGCAGTCATGCCCTGCAACCTACGCGCCCGCGCGGCCCGCCGCGCGGTGTCGCCAGGGGTGTCGGGAGTGGACGGCGGTCAGCCGGCCGCGGCGGAGTCGCTCGGCGCCTTCGGGCAGCCGTGCCTGCGCTGCCAGGCGGTCACCTCGGCGGCCGGCGCGCGGTTGCCCCGCTTGCGCCACGAGTCGAGGTACTTCGCCGGCCAGACCACGCCGCGCCGGATCCACCAGTCGTCGTGGCCCGTGCACTTCGGGGAAAGCCCGAAGTGCAGGTGGCAGACGTTGTTGGCGTTGCCGGTGCGGCCCACCTTGCCCAGCTGCTGCCCGGCCCGCACGCGGATCCCGGCGTCGACGCCGGTGGCGATCGCGCTCAGGTGCGACCCGTAGTAGCGGACCCCGTCGTCGCCGAGGAGCGAGACGGACAGGCCGCCGTTGTACGGGCCGAGCGGCCCCCGCCGGCTGAACTGGTCGACCCGGCTCACCTCCAGGATCACCCCGTCGGTGACCGCCACCACCGGCTCGCCGCAGTCGGCGAAGATGTCCGTCCCCGGGTACGCGGAGTGGGTCGGGTGGTAGTCGACGTTCCCGGCGCGGACCGGGAAGACGTGCCGCAGGTCGGTGCGGGTCGGCGACGGGGACGGCGTAGGCGGGGCGGCCGACGCCGTGGGGTCGGCCGGCGCGGTCGGCCGCGGCCCGGTGGCCTGCGTGCTCGGACCCTGCCACGAGTTGCCCGGCGCCGAGGTGGGGCGGTCGCCCGGGGCGCACCCGGCGGCCAGCGCCGCAACGAGCAGCAGGACCGGGTACGCCGGACGCGCGCGGCGTCCGATCGATGGCGAGCGCATCCGGCCATCCTGACAGACCACTACCGTGGGGACGAACGCTGAGACAGGTGCGTACCGCACGGTCGCTCTGCGTGACCTCGGTACATCTACGTTCCGTGAAGGGGGCCGCGGTGACGAACGGCTGGCAGGGCGGTGCCGGTGAGGCCGGCGCGGGGCCGGCGCGGCCGCTGCCGCGTACCCCGTCGGGGCTCTTCCCGTCCGGGGCGCCCATGCGGCCGAGCTACCGCGAGCCGTACCCGGTCACCGGCGCCGGCGTCGCGGTCGGCGCGGTGACCGCCTTCGCCTGGCTGCTGCTGTTCGGCCTGCTCGGCCGGGACGTCCCCGGCTACGCGTGGTGGACGCTGTTCGCCGGCGGGCTGGCCTGGCTGGCCGCCGCGGTGCTGGTCCGGCACGGTGACCGTGGGGTGGCCACCGGGGTCGCGATCGTCACGGCGGGTGGCTGGAGCATCGCCGCGGCGATCGTCGCGGTGCGCTGGGCGCAGAGCGGCGACTGGCCGCTCTGGTGACCCTGCGTGCCGGTTTCACTGCGTAGTGAAGACCGTCTTGACGTACGCGCGGTGACGGTCCACGCTCGCGGTATGGCCTGGACCACCCCGCCGCGGCTCGACCCCGAGCGGAGCCGCCGCCGCCTGCAGCTCCTCGCCGAGTTGGCCGGTGCCCGCACCGTGCGGCAGCGTGAGCGGCCGCAGCGGGCCCGCAGCGAGCGCCTGCGCGAGCTGATCGCCACCCGCCGGCGCATCGCCGGCTGACACGACTTTCTCCGGGAACGGCCGGCCCTTCGGGGCGTTGACCGGTCGGCTGCCGACCCGACCGGTTAACGTGCATCGCGTGACGAGTCGGCGTGCTGCCGAGGCCAATTTGGGGGGACCGTGTCGTACTTCGCTGCTGCCGTGGCGCGCGTCGAGGGCGCCTGGACCGCCGACGAGGTGAGCCTGCGGGGCGTCACCGACATCGAGGAGGTGGCCGACCGGCTGCGCGACGTCGAGCCGGACGCCGACCTCTCGCTGCTCTTCGTCGAGGCCGACGACACGTACCTCGTGATCCTGCGCCTGGACGAGGGCGAGGACCTGCGGGTCTTCGGCTCCGACTCGGCGTACGCCGAGGAGTCCCGGCTGGGTGCGCTGCTGGTCGGGGACCTGAAGACCTCGGTCACCGGGCTGGAGGACGCCGACGAGCCGCGCCCGGCCACCGGTGGCGACGAGGAGACCGAGCAGCCGGCCGTGGACCCGGAGGCCGACCCGGTGGGCGACGCCGACATCCTCGCCGACCTGGGTATCCCGGCGCCGAAGCTGCTCGCCCTCAGCGGCTCCGAGGGGATGATGCCGGCCGACGTCACCGCTGAGATCTGCCAGGTGCTCGGCTGCGCCGACGAGGTCGAGGAACTGCGTGAGGTCTGAACCGCCCGGCCCGGCGTGGACCGGCGGGGCGGAACCCGCCGACGCCACCGATCCGGCCCTGGAGACCGTACGCCCGGGGCAGCCCACCCCGGGCCGGCCGGCCCGGGTCGGTCCCGGCGCCGACGAGGGGCTGGCCGACGTGGGCGGCGTGGGCCGCCGGCAGCGGCACGAGCTGTGGATGAGCCGGGCCCTGGAGGTCGCGGTGACCGGCCCGGACAGCGTGCCGGCGGACGGCGCCGACGCGATCGAGGACGTCCCGGTCGGCGCGGTCGTCTACGGCCCGGACGGCGCCGAGCTGGCCATCGGCCGCAACGAGCGGGAGCTGAGCGGAGACCCGACCGCGCACGCCGAGGTGCTGGCGCTGCGCCGGGCCGCCGAGCGGCTGGGCCGCTGGCGGCTGGAGGGCTGCACCCTCGTGGTGACCCTGGAGCCGTGCACGATGTGCGCGGGGGCGATCGCGCTGGCCCGGATCTCGACGGTGGTCTTCGGCGCCTGGGAGCCGAAGACCGGCGCCGTCGGCTCGCTGTGGGACGTGCTGCGCGACCGCCGCCTCACCCACCGCCCCGAGGTGTACGGCGGGGTGCGGGAGGCGGAGAGCGTCGCGCTGCTGCGCGCCTTCTTCCGCTGACCCGCCCGGTCAGGCGGGTTGCGGGGCGGGACGCAGCAGGGTCTCGGCGACGGCGCGGCCGGCCTCGGTCCAGGCGGTGGGGCGCAGGGTGGCCGGGTCCAGCCGGACGATCGACCGGGTGCCGTCGGCGTGCAGGACGCTGCCGTCCATGGAGCGGAACTCGAAGGCGTAGCGGGCGCTGCTCGTGCCGAAGTGCTCCAGCCAGAAGTGCACCGCCACGGGGCCGACCCCGGTGACGGGGGCCCGGTAGGTGATGGTGAACTCGCGGACCGCGTGGAACACGTCGGGGGCGCTCCGCAGGTCGCCGCTGTAGGCGACGCCGCGTTCGGCCCAGTAGGGGGTCAGGGCGCGTTCCAGCAGCACCGCGTAGCGGGCGTTGTGCAGGATGCCCATGGCGTCGAGGTCGTCGAAGTGCACGGGGACGTGCTCGACGTGCCCGAACTGCTGGCTCATGGCTGGCCTTCCGGTAGCAGGGTCGGATCCGGGCAGAGCGCCCGCAGCCGGTTCAGCAGGCCCTGGCGGGCGTGCCGGTAGGTGGCGTCCGGGTCGAGCATCCGGGACCGCATGGCCGCGCTGATCCCCAGCGCGTCGATCTCGTACGCCAGCAGCGGCACGTCCAGGTCGGCGGGGAGTTCACCGAGGTCGACGGCCTCCTGGACGAGGCGTTCGAGGAACGCGGTCCACCGGCCGAACGCCTCGGCGAGCCGGTCCCGGACCGGGCCGGGGCGGGCGTTGTACTCGAACTCGGTGTTGGCGAAGAAGCAGCCGCCGGGCAGCACCCGGGCGGCGTAGAACTCGATCCGGGCCTCGTGCAGCGCGCGCAGCCGGCGGACGCCCCGGGGGGCGCGCAGGGCCGGGGCGGCGATCCGCTCCTCCCACTGGGCCACGGCCCGGTCGACGGTGGCGAGTTGGAGCGCCTCCTTGGAGCGCCAGTGCGCGAAGAGGCCGGACTTGCTGACCCCGAGGCGGTCGGCGAGCTGGGCGAGGGAGAGCCCGTCCAGGCCGACCTCGGTGGCCAGCGCCACGGCGGTGTCCAGCACCGCGGTGCGGGTGCGGTCGCCGCGGGCGACGCGGCCGTCGGAGGTCATGCGGGCAGCCTAACGGAAATAAGAACGACCGGTCGTATTCTTTTATGTGACCCCGCTAACGCGACCGCCCCGCCACCGGGCGGTGACGGGGCGGTCGCGGAATCGGATCGGTCAGGCGATGGCGGTGTCCAGGGCGATCTCGACCATCTGGCCGAAGGTCTGCTCGCGCTCCTGCGACGTGGTCTTCTCGCCGGTCTTGATGTGGTCGCTGACGGTCAGCACGGTCAGCGCGCGGGCCTTGAAGCGGGCCGCGATCGTGTAGAGCGCCGCCGACTCCATCTCCACCGCGAGCACGCCGTAGTCGGCCAGCGTGTCGTAGAGGTCCGGCCGGTCGGTGTAGAAGGCGTCCGCCGCCAGGATCGGGCCGACCCGCATGGTGATGCCGCGCCGCTCGGCCACCTCCACCGCGGTACGCAGCAGCCCGAAGTCGGCCACCGGGGCGTAGTCGATCAGCCCGTCGAACCGCATCCGGTTCATGTTCGAGTCGGTGGACGAGCCGATCGCCGCCACCACGTCCCGCAGCTGGAGGTCCTCGGTCAGGGCGCCGCAGGAACCGACCCGGATCAGCGTCTTCACGCCGTACTCGTTGATCAGCTCGTGGGCGTAGATGGAGGCGGACGGCATGCCCATGCCGGACCCCTGGACGGAGACCTCGACGCCGTTCCAGCGGCCGGTGAAGCCCAGCATGCCGCGAACCGTCGTGTAGCAGCGGGCGTCCTCGAGGTAGGTCTCCGCGATCCACTTGGCCCGCAGCGGGTCGCCCGGCATCAGGACCCGCTCGGCGATCTCTCCCGGCTCAGCGCCGATGTGCGTACTCATGGCAAAGATCCTGCCAGGCCGGGCCGGGGGATACCGGTTCGGCGTCCAGACCCGGGGTCCTGTAGCCTACTCGGCGGTGGCGTGTCCGAGTGGCCTAAGGAGCACGCCTCGAAAGCGTGTGAGGGTTTACGCCCTCCGCGGGTTCAAATCCCGCCGCCACCGCTCGTGAGATGCGCGAACGCCCGGTCGATCCGTGAGGATCGACCGGGCGTTCCGCTTTCCGACGTGCCCCGCGGCCACGCCTCCCTGGCTCCTGCAGAGCTGGGACGACTCAGACGTCCAGCGGATGCGCGCAGATCCGGAGGCGTCCGCCGGACTCGATCGATCGCGCCGCCGCGCTGGACGGCTTGCGTTCCGCCTGGTCCTCGAACCAGCCCAGGAAACTCCGTGGCGAAGTCGAGCCGGGGATACCGGTCGAGCACGCTCCTCCAACTGGCCTCGGGAAATTCTTCAGGTCGCGCCGTCCTGCCACGTCCCGGGACGTCGCGACCTGGAGCAGGTGGGACTCGGCGTCCTCGGCGGACACGTCGGCGCGCATGTGGGTGACGATGATGTGTTCCGCGCGGGCCGCGCGGGCCTCGGGCCAGCCGGCGGCGACTCCGAACACCCACGCGAGATGCCCGCCGGCCTCCTCGAACGGGAGCGAGTGACTGTCGAACGGCTCGGTGAGCCCGGTGTCGTGCAGGAGTGCCGAGACGTAGTACCGCTCGTCGTCGAAGGCAATGCGGTGTGCGCCGACGTACGTCACTCCCCACGCGTACGACCGGATGGAGTGGTTGAGCAGCCCGGGCGAGCAGTAGCGGGTGGCCACGGACAGCGCCGCCGTCGCCGCCAGCGTGCGGGGAAGCTCCGGCAATCCGGAGGATTCAGGCATAGATGCATCGTTAGTTCCGGTCAGCAGGGGCCGTAGCCCTCGTCGAAGAGGCGGCGGGCCCAGTCCGCGTACCCGGCGATGATCTTCCGGACCGTGCTGCCGTCGTGCAGGAAGAGGTACGCGCGGTCGCCGCTGCGGGCGAGCAGCCCGTCGAACCGGTGCATCTCCTGTGGAGCGTCGAGGTCGACCACCGACGGGTACGCGGCGTGCACCGCGTCGACCGGCGTGCCGACGGTGATCCCCTCGGGTGTGCTCATCGGGTCGTCGAGCCAGAGCAGGACGAGCCGGTCGTCGACGAAGATCGGGCTCACCGAGCCGTGGCCGGCCAGCGTGGGCCCGCACGCGTCCTCGTCGGTGCGCAGCACGCCGCGCCGGGTCAGGTCCTCCTCGGTGGCGCCGAACTCGGCGTTGCCGAGCCCGTCGAGGCTGACCACCTCGGCGGCGCCGACGGGCCGGGCCGGCACGTCCGGCCCCTGTGGACGGACGCCGCTGCCGGCGATCGAGGCGGCCGTCATCAGCGCGGCGATGAATCCGAATTGTCGCAATCTCATGCAATCCCCCAGTCCCCAACGGGACCGGGGCGAGGAGGTTGCTGGTGCTGCTCGGATTGCCGCAGCTCCCACTCCTCGGCCAGCTCGTCCCAGTAGTCCGCGGAGAGTCCGCGCCGACCGTGCGCCAGCCAACCGGCCGTGTCGCGCTCCAGGTGCAGGCCCAGCTCGGCGAACGGGTCGATCCACGGCCCCGGCTCGGCCCCGAGCCGGGCGAGCGCCGCGTTGATCGGCCACTCGACGCGCGGCCGGTCCAGCCGGTCGTCGAAGCAGGGCCCCCAGCTCGGCTCGCCGCCCAGCCAGACCGCCGCGGCCTGGTGGCCCAGCCCGCCGGCGAACTCCGCCTCCAGGTACGCCACCGGCCCCTCCCGGGACCAGCGGCCCAGCAGTTCGTCCAGGGCGGGTGCGAGGACGAGCTGGAACGGCTGCTCCGCCGAGGGCTCCCCGGTGGCGAAGTCGGGCAGCCGGCCGGTCAGCTCCTCGACGAGCTGCGGGGTGACCGGCAGCAGCGCGAAGTCCTGGCGGAGCGCGGCGAGCACCGCGTGGTCCAGGCCGGCGGTCTGCTCGCGGAGCAGCTCGACGTCGGCGACCACCGCGCTGAGCTGGTAACTCATCCGATCCCCTCGGCGTCCACAGGCTGTGGATGGAACATGTGTACGACGGCCGGTCAGTCCTCGGCGGCCGGCGGCGGGTCGGTCATCTCGAAGGCCATGAGGGTGGCGCCCACCCGGACCGTACCGGGCGCGTGCGGCGGCTGGGCGGCGTCGTGCAGCTCGGTCATGATCGCTTGCAGCCGCCCGCGTGCCGCCTCCCAGGCGTCGGGGGAGACCCACAGCTCCGCGTCGGTGGTGACGCCGGCCGTCCCCGGGGCGCGGTGGGCCACCCGGTCGAGCAGGTTGCGGGCGAGCGACTCGGCGAGCAGCGGCTGCCCCTCCTGCTGCTCGGTGAGCCACGGTCCGCGTACCGCCCGGTAGCGGCGTTCCCGGCCGCCCCGCCGGGCGCGCACGTCGGCCAGTTCGACCAGGCCGGCGGCGTCCAGGCGGCGCAGGTGCTGGCTGGCCAGGGCGTGGGAGATGGCCAGCTCCCGGGCGAGCGCGGCGGCGGAGAGCGGCGCGCTCCACAGCAGCGAGAGCATGCGCAGACGTACCGGATGGGCCAGCGCGCGCAGGCGCGGGTCGGTGGTGCTCACGGCCGCCATTGAACCGCACCGGTCAGCACCTCCACCCCCAAGCATTGACTTGGGGGTCGCGTGTGGACACAATCGCACTGCACGGGGGAGGTGCCATGAGCTGGGGTACGACCAGAGTGCTGGGCAACCGCGACGCCGCGCGTTACCTGATCGCGGTGCTGGTGTCCGGCTTCGGCACGGCGGCCATGCTGCTGGTGGCCGGGATCTGGGTGAAGGACCTCACGGGTTCGAGCAGCCTGGCCGGGCTGGTCACCCTCGGCACGTGGGGGCCCACCCTGGTCGCCCCGCTCATCGGAGTGCTGGCCGACCGGTTCCGCCGCCGGCCACTGCTGATCTGGCTGCACCTGGCCATGGCCGCCCTGCTGCCGGTGTTGCTGCTGGTCGACTCCGCCGCCCGGGTCTGGCTGATCTTCGCGGTGATGGTCGTGTACGGGGTCAGCTTCGTGCTGATCGACTCGGCCGAGGCGGCGCTGGTGCCGGCCGTGGTCCCCGGCGAGCTGCTCGGCGACTTCAACGGGCTGCGGATGACGGTCAACGAGGGCATGAAGCTGGTCGCCCCGCTGGCCGGCGCGGGCCTCTTCGCCGCGTACGGCGGGCACCCCGTGGTGCTTCTCGACGCTGCCACCTTCGCCCTCGCCGCACTGCTGCTCACCCTGATCCGGGTCCACGAGGCGCCCCCGCCCCCGCCGGAGCGCTGGACCCGTCAGCTCGCCGAGGGACTCGGGCACCTGCGCCGGCACGCCCCGCTCCGGCACCTGGTCGCCTGCACGGGGGCCGCCATGCTGCTGATCGGGGTCAACGGCGCCCTCGCGTACGCCGTGGTGGACGACGGCCTGCACCGGCCGCCCGAGTTCAACGGGGTGCTCGGCACGGTGCAGGGCGTCGGGTCGATGGTCGGTGGCCTGGCCGCGGGCGCCCTGTTGCGCCGGCTCGGCGACCGGCGGGTGACCGCGGTGGCGGCCGCGCTCCTGGCCGCCGGCCTGGCGCTGCGGGCCGCGCCCGGCCTGGCCCCGGTTGCCGCCGGCACCCTGGCGGTCGGGGTCGGTGCGCCGCTGGTGCTGATCACCGTCTGGACCGCCGTGCAACGGGAGACACCGAACGCGCTGGTCGGGCGGGTGTCCGCGACCGTGAACACGCTGACCTTCGGCCCCGGCACGCTCGCCGTCCTGGCCGGCGCCGGCCTGCTGGAACTGATCGATTACCGGGTGATCCAGCTGGCCGGGGCGCTCGGCGCGGTGCTGCTCGCCGCCTGGGCAGTGCGCGGCCCGCCTTCCGCCCGCCCGGAGGAGCCTGCTCCGGGACCGACCACCCCACTGGCCGCCGGGACGGTGGAGCGGGGCTGACGGCGTACCCCGTCAGGGGCCGGACCCTGACGCGGCGCCGGTCAGCCGGTGAAGCCGCCGTCCGCGTTGATCGTCGCGCCGGTGACGTAGCCGCCGTCCGGCCCGGCCAGGAAGGCCACCACGGCGGCGATCTCGGCCGGCGCGGCGTAGCGACCCAGGGCGGTGAACCCGCGGATGGCGGCCGCGTTCGGCCCGTCCGCCGGGTTCGCGTCGGTGTCGGTCGGCCCGGGGTTGACCAGGTTCACGGTGATCCCCCGACCGCCCAGCTCCCGGGCGAGGCCCCGGGTCAGGCCGAGCAGGGCCGTCTTGCTCATCGAGTAGAGGGCGAGACCGGGAAAGACGGCCCGCTCGGCCACGTTGCTCCCGATGTTCACGATCCGGCCGCCCTCGGTCAGGTGCCCGACCGCCGCCTGCGCGAACACGAACGGCGCCCGCACGTTGACCGCGATGGTCCGCTCGACCTCGTCGGTGCCCAGGTCCGTCACCGGGCCGGTCAGGAACACGCCGGCGTTGTTGACCAGCACGTCGAGCCGGCCGAACTCACCGGCGACCCGGTCGACCGCCCCGCGCGCCGCCGCCGGATCGGCGCTGTCCGCGGGCACCGCCAGGGCGCGCCGCCCCACCGCCTTGATCTGCTTCACCAGCTCGGCCGCCCGGTCGGCGCGCCGCTCGTAGGTCAGCGCCACATCGGCGCCCTCCCGGGCCAGCCGCAGTGCCACCGCCGCCCCGATGCCCCGGCTGCCGCCGGTCACCAATGCCACTTTTCCGTCCAGAACTCCGGTCATGTCACCAGCCTGGCCGGTGGCGGGCGGCGAGTCTGGCGGCGATCAGACGCCGCGTTGGGCGGTGGGAAAACCGGCCACCAGCGGCTGCGTCGCGGGTGTTCTGCGTAACGTCCGAGCAGAGTGGAGCGCCTTCCGGTCGGCGGGCCAGGGTCCGATTCCGGCCCGCGTCGCGTATCGGATCATGAACGGGGAACGATGAGCCGAACAGCACACAAGGGCCGGCGCGCACGGATCTGGCTGGTGGGAGTGGGCGCGTTCGCCCTCCTGGCCGCGGGTGCGGGCACGGCCGTGGCGGGCAGCGACCGGCCCGCCGGCGGCAGGACCGCCGAGCCGCAACTGGTCGCCGCCGGCACCACCGCCAAGGTCGACAAGGCGTCCAGGTCTCCGCAGCCGGGACGGAAGCCACGTCCCACCCCTTCGCCGACGTCCAGCCCGACCGCGAGTCCCACGCCGACGCCGACCCCGACCGCCACGACGTCGCCGCCGAGCACCGACGTGAACGTGCAGATCCCGATCCCGGGTTACGTCACCAACTTCCGGTTCGGCGACATCGTCGTGGACGAGGCGCGCGGCCGGGTGTACATCACGGGAGGCAAGGGGACCGACGGTCTGATCGTCACCGACCTGGCCGGCACCGTCCTGCGTACCCTTCCGGGCATCGCGCCGGGGGCCGCCGGGATGACGCTGAGCCCGGACGGCAGGAAGCTCTACATCGCCGCCGGCGACCAGGACTGGCTCCGGATCGTCGACCTGGACACCTGGGAACTGGACGGGCAGTTCGCCGGGAAGACCGACGGGACCATGACGTGCCCGAAGGACATGGCCTTCGCGGCCGGCCAGCTCTGGGTCTCCTGGGGGTGCGAGAACGAGCCCACGGCGGGCATCGGCCGGGTCGACCTCGCGACCGGGAAGTTCGACGTGTACGCCGTCGACGCCATCGACCAGCGGATCAGCTCGGCGATGCTGCTGGCCACCTCGCCCGCACAGCCCGACATGGTGATCGCCGGGGCGACCGGCACCAGCCCGGCCCTGCTGGTCCGCTTCGAGGCCACCGCGACGGGGCTGGTCCAGCGGGCGATCAGCCGGACCGACGGCGGCTCGGTCGCGCAGCTGGCGGTCACCCCGGACGGCACCGAGGTGATCGTCCCCTCGGGCGCGCCGTACTACCACCCGGTCCTGCGCACCTCCGACCTCGTCGAGGTGCACCGGTACCCGACCGTGCCGTACCCGAATGCCGTGGCGGTCCGGCCCGACGGCCTCGTCGTCGCCGGCACCAACGCGTCGTACGACAAGGACGTCTGGGTCTTCGAGCCGGGCGGCACCACGCCGACCGCCACCTACGAGTTCGGGCACCTGCCGAACCAGGAGACCTGGGCGCACAACCTGGTCACCGGGGGGCTGGCCGTGGCCGGCAACAAGATCTACGCGATCACCGACCAGTTGTCCGAGCCGGAGATGGTGACCCTGCGGATCCGTACCCTGCCCTGAGTGGGTGACAGCGGAAGGGCCGGTCCCTGATGGGGCCGGCCCTTCCGTTTGTCCTGCTCAAGAGAGCGGAGGATACGAGATTCGAACTCGTGAGGGTGTTAACCCAACACGCTTTCCAAGCGTGCGCCCTAGGCCTCTAGGCGAATCCTCCGCGAGCCAGGATACAGGTCCCCGACGGGCGGGACACCCCACCACCCCCTGAAGATCCACCCCGGGTCGGGTACGCTTGGCGGCACCCCCCGTGCGGCGTGCATCTCGTGAACCTCCCCAGGGCCGGAAGGCAGCAAGGATAAGCGGGCTCTGACGGGTGCACGGGGGGCCTTTCTGTCTCCGGCTGCCGGTAACGTCCCTGCGGGTCAGGTCACGGGGTGGTGGGTGGTCACCCGGGGCCGACCGGCGCAGAATGGCTCGGTCGAGAGGAGGCGGGACGGGTGGCACTGGCCCTTTACCGCAAGTACCGGCCCCGTACGTTCGCCGAGGTCATCGGCCAGGAGCACGTCACCGAGCCGCTGTCGCAGGCGCTGCGCAGCGGGCGGCTGAACCACGCCTACCTCTTCTCCGGCCCCCGGGGCTGCGGCAAGACCTCCAGCGCCCGCATCCTGGCCCGCTCGCTCAACTGCGAGCAGGGGCCCACGCCCGAGCCGTGCGGGCAGTGTGAGTCGTGTCGCTCGCTGGCCACCGACGGCGCCGGGTCGATCGACGTCATCGAGATCGACGCGGCCAGCCACGGCGGTGTCGACGACGCCCGTGAGCTGCGCGAGAAGGCGTTCTTCGCGCCGGCCCGCAGCCGCTTCAAGATCTACGTCATCGACGAGGCGCACATGGTCTCGTCGGCCGGCTTCAACGCCCTGCTCAAGCTGGTCGAGGAGCCCCCGGAGTACGTCAAGTTCATCTTCGCCACCACCGAGCCGGAGAAGGTCCTCGGCACGATCAAGTCGCGGACCCACCACTACCCGTTCCGGCTGATCCCGCCGAAGGTGCTCCGGCCCTACCTGGAGCAGTTGACCGAGGCCGAGGGCGTGAAGGTCGAGCCGGCGGTGTTCCCGCTGGTGGTGCGCGCCGGTGGCGGCAGCGCCCGGGACAGCCTCTCCGTGCTCGACCAGCTCATGGCCGGCGCCGGCCCGGAGGGCGTCAGCTACGCCCGGGCCGCCGCGCTGCTCGGCGTCACCGACTCCGCGCTCATCGACGAGATGTGCGACGCGCTCGCCGCCGGGGACGGCGCGGCCGCGTACGCCACCGTCGACCGGGTCGCGGAGGCCGGGCACGACCCGCGCCGGTTCGCCTCTGACCTGCTGGAGCGGCTGCGTGACCTGATCGTCATGCAGCAGGTGCCGGACGCCGCCGCCAAGGGCCTGATCGACGGCCCCGACGACCAGATCGAGCGGATGGCCGCCCAGGCCCAGCGGCTCGGCCCGGCCACCCTGTCCCGCTGCGCCGACATCGTGCACAACGGCCTGGTCGAGATGCGCGGCACCACCGCGCCCCGGCTGCTGCTGGAGCTGATCTGCGCCCGGATGCTGCTGCCCGGCGTGGACGACTCGGCCGGCGGCCTGCTCCAGCGCCTGGAGCGGATGGAGCGCCGGCTCACCCTGGGTGGCGCCGAGCCGCCGCCGGCCGCCGCCGGCCCCACGCCGGTCGCCCCGGCCGCGGAGGTACGCCCGGCCACTCCCGCCCCGACCGCGGCTGCCGCCGCGCCCGACCAGGCCACCGCCGGCACGCCGGCGGCTGCCGGTGCCCCGACCGGGGCGGCCGCCGCCCGCGCCGCCGCCGCGGCGGCCGGTGCCCGTTCGGCGCCGGCCCGCCCCGCCGACCCGGCCGCGAGCGGTCCCGCCCAGCCCGGTCCGGGCACCCGTCCCGCCGACCGGGCCGGCCCGGCCCAGCCCGCCTCGGCCGGCTCCCCGGCCGACCGGACGCCCGGCGGCCCGGCGGCCGACGGTCCGGCGTCGGTCGCTCCCGCCCGGCGGCCGGTGCCGGCCTCGGCGGTGCTGCCCGATCCGGCGACCCCCGAGCCGCCGCGCCCCGGCGCGGCCCCGGCCGGCGCGCTGGACGCCGTGGCGGTCCGCCGGGTCTGGCCGGAGGTGGTCGGCAAGGTCAACCGGAGCAACAAGCGGATCGCGGCGCTGATGCGCGACGCGGTGGTCCGTGACCTGGACGGCGACACGCTGGTGCTGACCGTGAAGTCGACGGTGCTGGCGAAGATGATGGCCGACCACGCCGCCGTGCTCACCGACGCGCTCTACGAGGAGCTGGGCGGCCGCTGGCAGATCCGGTGCGAGGTGGCCGGCGAGCGGGGCGCGGCCTCGCTCGGCGGCCCGTCCCGGCCCTCCGGCTCGTCCCGTCCGGCGCCCGAGGCCGACCCCACCCGCTCGGCGGCCGGTCCGGATGCCGCACCGGCCCGTCCAGCGGCGGATCCGGTCCGCCCGGCCGGGCCGTCCGACACAGCGGGAAACCAGGCCGGGGGCCGGCCCGGGGCCACGGCGGTTCCGTCCGACCCTCAGCCGAACCAGGCCGGGGGGCGGCCCGGGGACACCGCCCGACCGTCCGGCCCTCCGGCGAACCGTGCTGGTGGCTCGGCCGGAGGCCGGGGCGGGAACGCCGGCCCGTCCGGTGGCGCCGCCCGCACGTCCGAGCCGTCCGGTGGCCCTGCCGCTCGCGGGACGGCTGCCGGCGGGGACGACGACGAGGAGGACTGGCCGGAACCGGCCCGGCCGGGAGGCGCCGGACTGCCGGCGGGCGACGGCGCTGCCCCGAGGGCTGCCGACACGGAAGACTGGCCCGTACCCGCCCGTCCGGGTGGCGCGGCACCCGTGACCGTGGCTGCTGCCTCGGCCGCCACCACGACGACTGCGCCGACGGCTGCCACCGCGTCGGGCGGGGCCGCGCCCGCCGTACCCAGGCCGGCCGGACCACCGGCCACGGCGCCGGCGGCCGGTGGCACGCCGAAGAACAGCGCGATCGCGGCGGCCCGGGCGGCCGCGGCGGCCGCCGCCGGTGGCGGGCCGAGCAAGGGCCCGCGGGCGGCGCAGGCGACCCGGAAGACCGCGGACGCCGACTGGGCCGGGGAGCCGCCCTACGACCCGGACTACGACGGGCCGGTGGGCGGCCGGTCGGCGGGCGCGGCCCCGGCGGCGCCCGCCTATGAGGGCTTCGACCCGGGCGACGAGCCGCTGGACGACGTGATCGACGAGCGGACCGCGCGGCAGTCCAGCGAGGAGCAGGCCGTGCAGCTGCTGCGCGAGGCGTTCGGAGCCGAGAAGATCGACGAGGTGGATGCGCGCTGAGCGCGCGTCGACCGCCAAGGAGCAGTGCCGTCGCCCGACTAGGCTGGGCGCGGCGGATCAGACGAGTGCGAGAAGGAGCCATCCGTGCGCCCAGGTGGACAGCCGAACATGCAGCAGATGCTGAAGCAGGCGCAGAAGATGCAGCAGCAGATCGCCAAGGCCCAGGCCGAGCTGGCCGAGACCGAGCTGACCGGCACCGCCGGTGGGGGCCTGGTCACCGCCACCGTCGCCGGCACCGGTGAGCTGAAGGCGATCAAGATCGACCCGAAGGCGGTCGACCCGGAGGACGTGGAGACGCTGGAGGACCTGGTCGTCGCCGCCGTGCACAACGCCGCCGAGGCCGCCCGGGAGCTGACCGAGAAGAAGATGGGCCCGGTCGCGGGCGGGATGGGCGGCCTCGGCCTGCCCGGGTTCTGAGCCGGCAGATGTACGAGGGTGCCATCCAGGATCTGATCGACGAGCTGGGCCGGCTGCCGGGCGTGGGCCCGAAGAGCGCCCAGCGGATCGCGTTCCACGTCCTCTCGGCGGATCCCGTCGACGTGAACCGGTTGGCCGGTGCGCTGCGCAAGGTCAAGGAGCTGGTGCGGTTCTGCACCACCTGCTACAACGTGGCCGAGTCGGAGCAGTGCCGGATCTGCCGCGATCCCCGGCGTACGGACGAGGTGCTCTGCGTGGTCGAGGAGCCGAAGGACGTCGTGGCGATCGAGCGGACCGGTGAGTT
This sequence comes from Micromonospora sp. AP08, assembly GCF_008085935.1. NCBI lineage: Bacteria > Bacillati > Actinomycetota > Actinomycetes > Micromonosporales > Micromonosporaceae > Micromonospora > Micromonospora sp. AP08. Next base: position 51,644 of record NZ_VSEZ01000023.1, on the reverse strand, counting down.
CCGCGGTCGCTACCACGTGCTCGGCGGCGCGATCAACCCGCTGGAGGGCATCGGCCCGGACAACCTGCGGATCCGGGAGCTGATGACCCGGCTGGGCGGCGGCGCGGTCCGCGAGCTGATCCTCGCCACCGACCCGAACACCGAGGGTGAGGCGACCGCGACCTACCTGGCGTTGATGGTGAAGCCGATGGGCATCGCGGTGACCCGGCTGGCCAGCGGCCTGCCGGTCGGCGGCGACCTGGAGTACGCCGACGAGATCACCCTGGGCCGCGCGTTCGAGGGCCGCCGGGCGATCTGACCCGCGGCCACGACCATGCCGGCCGGTTCCCTTCGGGGGCCGGCCGGCGTCGTCCGCCCATCCGGAATGTGGGAAGAGTGCGATTCGCCACTGGCGCGCCGCCTGGCCGGTGATTGACCTGTTTCGCCCCGATTCATCCGATCCCACTATCTGCTCGCGGCTGTGACAGTCCTGTTTGTCGGGAGATCCGCCGCTGTCAGACCCGGCCACTTGGTGTCGGCTTGGTAGCGATTGCCTAACGGGCGTTCCGCATTCTGTGTGTCGTGTCATAGCCTCCCGCACACGGACTGAGTCACAGCTCGGCGTGAACACATGCGCATGACAGAGGTGAGAGATGCAGGCGAGCAGGCTTAAAGCGGCCGTGGCCCTCGCGGCCGCTGCCGCTCTGGCGGTCGGAGCGTCCGGCTGCGCGAAGAGCGAGCGCGACGAGGACAGCGGTGGGGCGAAGACCGGCGGCACCTTCGTCTTCGCGGGCGCCGGTGACCCGAAGAACTTCGACCCGATCTTCAATGACGACGGTGAGTCCTTCCGGCCGATCCGGCAGATGTACGACACCCTCGTGCAGAACAAGCCCGGCACGGCCGACCTGCAGGGTGCCCTGGCGGAGAGCTGGGAGCACGACGCGGAGGGCAAGGTCTGGACCTTCAAGCTGCGCAAGAACGTGAAGTTCCACGACGGCACCCCCTTCAACGCCGCCGCGGTCTGCTTCAACTTCGACCGCTGGTTCAACATGAAGGGTGCCGCCGCCCAGTCGCAGATGATCTACTACTCGGACGTCTTCGGCGGCTTCGCCAAGAACGAGGCCGAGGGTGTGGGCGACCCGGTCTACAACAAGTGCGAGGCGAAGGACGACTCCACCGCCGTCGTCACGATGAACCAGTACAAGGGCGCCTTCCCGGGTGCCTTCGCGCTGACCGCGTTGTCGATCGCCAGCCCCGAGGCGCTGAAGAAGTACGACGCGGACATCGTGAAGCAGAACGGCGACTCCTTCGAGTACAGCGCGTTCGCCAACGAGCACCCGGTCGGCACCGGCCCGTTCACCTTCGGTGGCTGGGACAAGGCCAAGGGTGAGATCACCCTGAACCGGAACCCCGACTACTGGGGCGAGAAGGCCAAGGTCGACAAGCTCGTCATCAAGGTCATCAAGGACGAGAACACCCGCAAGCAGGAGCTGCGGGCGGGCACCGTCCAGGGCATCGACTTCCCGGCCCCGGCCGACCGCAAGGCGCTCTCCGGTGAGGGCTTCCAGGTCCTCGACCGCCCGGCGTTCAACATCCTCTACCTCGGCTTCAACCAGAAGAACCCGAAGCTGAAGGACCTGCGGGTGCGCCAGGCGATCGCCTACGCCCTCAACCGCCAGCAGCTCGTCCAGACCAAGGGCCCGGGTGGCACCAAGGTCGCCGACGAGTTCATGCCGGACACCGTGCTCGGCTACGCCCAGGACGTGCAGAAGTACGACTACAACGTCGAGAAGGCCAAGCAGCTGCTCAAGGAGGCGGGCGCCGAGAACCTGACGCTCAACTTCTACTACCCGACCGACGTCTCCCGGCCGTACATGCCGAACCCGCAGGAGATCTTCACCGTCCTGGCCAACGACCTGCAGGCCGTCGGCATCAAGGTCAACGGTGTGGCCCGCCCGTGGAACGGTGGCTACAAGGACGACGTGCAGCAGTTCGGCAAGCAGGACCTGCACCTGCTCGGCTGGACCGGTGACTACAACGACCCGGGCAACTTCGTCGGCACCTTCTTCGGCCGCGCCAAGGTCGAGTTCGGCGACCAGGCGATGACCGAGATGTTCGCCGCCATCACCAAGGCCGACGGCACGGTCGACGAGGCCGGCAAGAAGGCCGCCTGGGAGCAGGTCAACCGCGACATCGCTGGCAAGTGGCTGCCGGCCGTGCCGATCTGGCACGCCCCGCCGGCCATCGTGGTCACCAAGGACGTCAAGGGTCTGGTCGCCAGCCCCCTGACCGACGAGCGGTTCAACACCGTCAGCGTCGGCTGAAGCGCCACTGACCGCTGACGCCGTACGCGGAATCGGCCCGGGCCGGGCTCTCTCTCCCGGCCCGGGCCGACCCGCTGTTACCGAGAATCTGGTGTGTGAGAGATGTTGCGAGTCATAGTCCGCCGCCTGCTGCAGCTGGTGGTGACCCTGATAGGGCTGTCCGCGCTGGTCTTCATCTGGCTGCGGAACCTCCCCGGCGGCCCCATCGAGGCGCTGCTCGGTGAGCGGGCCACGCCGGAGCGGCGCGCCCTGCTGGTCAAGGCCCTCGGCTACGACCAGCCGATCCTGGTGCAGTACGCCAAGTTCATGCAGCGGCTGCTCACCGGCGACTTCGGCAACTCGATCCGGAGCGGCGACCCGGTCACCGAGGTGATCGGCCGCGCCTTCCCGGCCACCATCGAGCTGGCCGCGGCCGCCATGATCATCGCCATCGGGCTCGGCGTGCCGCTCGGCTACCTCGCCGCCCGGCACCGCGGCCGGCTGCTCGACAACCTGAGCATCGCCGGCACCCTGCTCGGCATCTCGATCCCGATCTTCTTCCTGGGCTACCTGCTCAAGGACGTCTTCACCCAGAACATGCACTGGTTCCCGCCCTCGGGCCGGATCAGCACCGGGGTGGACAACACCGACATCACCGGCTTCTTCGTCCTCGACGGGCTGCTCACCCGCGAGTTCGACGCCACCGGCGACGCGCTGTGGCACCTGATCCTGCCGGCGTTCACCCTGGCCACCATCCCGCTCGCGGTGATCGTCCGGATCACCCGGGCCAGCGTGCTCGACGTGCTCAACGAGGACTACGTCCGCACCGCCGAGGCGAAGGGCCTGCGCCACAAGACCATCCGGGGCCGGCACATCCTGCGCAACGCCCTGCTGCCGGTGGTCACCACCATCGGCCTCCAGACCGGCGCGCTGCTCTCCGGCGCGGTGCTCACCGAGCGGGTGTACAACTGGGGCGGCCTCGGCACGCTGATCTACGACTCGATCAGCGGCGGCCGCGACTACCCGGTGCTCCAGGCGCTGATCCTCCTGGCCGCGCTGGTCTTCGTGGTGGTCAACCTCCTGGTCGACCTCTCCTACGCCTTCATCGACCCGAGGGTGCGTGTGCGATGAGTGACCCGATCACCCGGCCCGTCGTGGGCACCCCGCGCGAGAGCGTGGACCCCTCCGCCGTCGAGGAGAAGCGCGAGGGCATCCTCCCGCGCGGCATCGACCGGCTGGGCGAGCGCAAGCGCGCCCGGCTGGAACAGCTCGCCCAGGCCACCGCCGACAAGGGCGGCGTGAGCCTGGTCCGGGACGCGTTCCGCCGGCTGCGGCGCAACCCGACGGCGATCATCGGCGCGTCCATCGTGGCGCTCTTCGTCCTGGTCGCGATCTTCGCGCCGCTGCTCGCGCCGCACGACCCCGCGCAGCGCTTCGACGAGCTGACGAAGAACCTCACGGTCGACAGCATCCCGGGCGCCAGCAGCGGGTTCCCGCTCGGTTCCGACCCGCTCGGCCGGGACTTCCTGTCCCGCATGATCCACGGCAGCCGGCAGACCCTCTTCGTCGGCGTGCTCGCCACGCTGATCGGGTTGGCCCTGGGCGTGCTGATCGGCGCGATCGCCGGTGCCTTCGGCGGCTGGGTGGACAACATCCTGATGCGCTTCACCGACGTGATGCTGGCCCTGCCGGCCCTGCTGCTGGCCATCAGCCTCGTGGCCATGGCCAGCCGGTCCAGCCAGTGGACGGTCATCCTGGCGGTGGCCATCGTCAACGTGCCGATCTTCGCCCGGCTGCTGCGCGGTTCGATGCTCGCCCAACGGGAGAGCGACCACGTGCTGGCCGCCCGGGCGCTCGGCGTCAAGCAGGGGTCGATCGTGCTCCGGCACATGCTGCCCAACGCGATGACCGCCGTGATCGTGCAGGCCACGCTGACCCTCTCCACCGCGATCCTGGAGGCGGCGTCGCTGTCCTTCCTCGGTCTCGGTGACCCCGACATCAACCGCGCCGAGTGGGGCCTGATGCTCGGTGTGGACGGGCAGCGCTACTTCGAGGTCCGGCCGGAGCTGGCCTACTACCCGGCCGTCGCGATCATCGTGGTCGCGCTGGGCTTCACCCTGCTGGGTGAGGGCATGCGCGAGGCGATCGACCCGAAGAGCCGGCGGTGACGGCGATGCGGACCAAGGACCTGCACGGTGAGGAAGTGACCCGATGAGCCTGCTCGACGTACGCGATCTGAGCGTGGTGTTCCAGCGTCGCGGTGAGCGGCCGTTCACCGCGGTCGACCAGGTCAGCTTCAGCGTGGAGCCGGGGCAGACCGTGGGCCTGGTCGGCGAGTCCGGCTGCGGCAAGAGCGTGACCAGCCTGGCGATCATGGGCCTGCTGCCCCGGCGGGGCAACAAGGTCACCGGCGAGGTCAACTTCGACGGCGCCGACCTGCTGAAGCTGCGCCCGGACGACATGCGGGACCGGCGCGGCCGGGACATCGGCATGATCTTCCAGGACCCGCTCTCCTCGCTGAACCCGGTCGTGCCGATCGGCACGCAGGTGGCGGAGGTGCTGGAGCGGCACCGCGGGATGGACCGCAAGGTGGCCATGAAGGAGGCCCGGGAGCTGCTCGACGCGGTCGGCATCCCGGACCCGACGCGGCGGCTCAAGGAGTATCCGCACCAGATCTCCGGCGGCATGCGGCAGCGCGCGCTGATCGCCATCGCGCTGGCCTGCAAGCCGCGGCTGCTGATCGCGGACGAGCCGACCACCGCGCTGGACGTGACCATCCAGGCGCAGATCCTCACCCTGCTCAAGCAGCTCGTCGACGAGACCGGCACCGCGCTCATCATGATCACGCACGACCTGGGCGTGGTGGCCGGCCTCTGCGACACCGTCAACGTGCTCTACGGCGGCAAGGTGGTCGAGCGGGCCGAACGGCACGAGCTGTTCGCCCGGCCGCGGCACCCGTACACGCACGGGCTGCTGAACTCGGTGCCGCGGCTGGACTCGCCGCGGGGCGAGCGGCTGCACGCCATCCGCGGCTCGGTGGCCGACAACATCCCGTGGGTCGAGGGCTGCGCGTTCGCCCCCCGCTGCGACAACGTGGTGGACGCCTGCCTGGAGGGCACGCCTCCGCTCGAACCCACCGCGACCGGCGGCGACCTGCGCTGCAACAACCCCGTAACCGAGGAGGTGGCGGTGCCGTGACCGAGTCGACCGAGCGGACCGGACCACTTGTCGAACTGCGCGACGTCAAGGTCCACTTCCCGATCAAGAGCGGTGTGCTCTTCGACCGCACCATCGGCTACGTCTACGCCGTCGACGGCGTCTCGCTCTCCATCAACAAGGGCGAGACGTACGGGCTGGTGGGCGAGTCGGGGTGTGGCAAGTCCACCCTCGGCCGGGGCCTGCTGCGGCTGGTCGAGCCGACCGACGGTGAGATCGTCTTCGACGGCACCGACATCCGCGCGCTCAAGGGCGAGTCGATGCGCCGGATGCGCCGCCGCATCCAGATGATCTTCCAGGACCCGCTGTCCAGCCTCGACCCCCGCCAGTCGGTGGAGTCGCTGCTGGTCGAGGGGCTCAAGGCGCACGGCCTGGCCAAGGACAAGGCGGCCACCGCCAAGCGGCTCCGGGAGGCGCTCGCCGCGGTCGGCCTGCCGGCCTCGGCGCTGAGCAAGTACCCGCACGAGTTCTCCGGCGGGCAGCGGCAGCGCATCGGCATCGCCCGGGCGCTGGTGCTCGACCCGGACCTGATCGTCGCCGACGAGCCGGTCTCCGCGCTCGACGTGTCGATCCAGGCGCAGGTGATCAACCTGCTGGAGGAACTCCAGAACGAGCACGGCCTGACGTACCTGATCATCGCCCACGACCTGGCGGTGGTCCGGCACATCGCCGACACGGTCGGGGTCATGTACCTCGGCGGACTGGTCGAGGAGGCGTCCAGCGACGACCTCTACCGGGAGCCGATGCACCCGTACACGAAGGCGCTCATGTCGGCGGTGCCGGTGCCGGACCCGCAGGTGGAGGACCGCCGCGAGCGGATCCTGCTCGCCGGCGACCTGCCCTCGCCGACGAACCCGCCGGCCGGCTGCCGGTTCCACACCCGCTGCCCGTGGGCCCAGCCGACCCGCTGCGCCGAGGAGCGGCCGGCGCTGCGCCAGGTGCTCGACGGGCACCGGGTGGCCTGCCACTACGCGGAGGACATCGCCGCCGGCCGGATCCGGCCGCACGAGGTGGAGCCGGAGCTGGTCCGGCCGGACGACGGGGCCGCGCCGGGCGACACCGGCGAGCTCATCCCGACCCCGTGACGTGACGACGCGAGGCCCCTTCCCCGGCCGGGGAAGGGGCCTCGTCGCGTTCGGAGCGGGTCAGCCCTCGGGGCGGTTGAGCAGGGCCACCGCGACGGTGTGCACGGCGTCCAGCGCGGCCGGGTCGGCCAGCGGCACCCGGCCGCCGGTCACCGCGTACCACTCGTCGGCGTCCTTGTACTGCACGCGCAGGGTGACCTGGCCGTCGGCGTACTCGGTGCGCAGCGTCAGGTCGCCGGTCACCACGCCTTCCTCGTCGGTCATCACCCCGCCCGGGCCGGCGGTGATGTCGCTGGTCCGCTCCTGCGGCCCGGGCGCCGCCGGGGCGCCGGCGGGTGCGGGCGGGGTGGCGTCGGCGGACATCCCGGCCCCGGAGACGTCGGCGGGGGCCGCCGGCGTGCCGTCGGCCGTCATCCCGGCCGAGGTCGGGCCGGGCGCCGCCGCACCGCGCGGGGTCGTGCCGCCGGCGGCGGTCGTGCCGCCGGTTGCCGCGGCACCGCCGGCCGCCGCCGCGGCGTCCTCACCGGTCGCGTCCGGCGTCCTCTCCGGCGCCGGCCTGTCGCCGGCCCCGGTCACCGCTTGGTCGCCCATGTGCAGCCCTCCAACATGTCGGTGAGAGCGGCCTTCTCGGCACTGGTCACCGTGAGCCGCCAGTAGTGCTTGACCGTGATCCAGTCCGCCGCGTACCGGCACCACACGGCCTTGTTCGGCGGCTTCCACTGGGACGGGTCCTGGTCACCCTTTGCCCGGTTCGAGCGCAGGGAAACCGCCACCAGCTGCGGCCGGGTCAGGTCGTTGGCGAAGTCGCCGCGCTTCGCGTCGTCCCACTCGTCGGCGCCGGAGCGCCAGGCGTTCGCCAGCGGCACGACGTGGTCGATGTCCACGTCGGCCGGATCGGTCAGGTCCAGCCCGTCGTACGGGCTCTCCCAGCGGCCGCCGACCACGTTGCAGCCGGAGAGCTTGATGCTCTCGCCGTCCCGTTGCAGCACGCTGTCCCGCACGTCGCAGTTCTTGCCGGTGTCCCGCCAGTGCGGGAAGCGGGTCCGGCTGTAGCCCTTCATCGACCCGGCGGCGGCGACCGTCAGCTCACCGAGCTGCTGGTCGACGTTGCCGGTGCTGCTGGGCGACGTGTCCGGCTCGTCGACCGGCACGCAACCGGCCACGCCGAGGGCGAGCACCGCGGTGAGCGCGGCGGCCATCCCGGCACGGGCTCCTGATCTGGTACGCACAGACGACACCTCTCCAGCTTGCGTGCTCCGGGCGATCCCGCACAGTACCGGGGCGACGGTTTCTGTGATTCGTGGCGTCGGCAGTGGAGGGCCCGGCAGAGTGGTTACCCATGACCGCACCCGCCCCCGCGCTGCGCATCGGCTCCGCCGCCGGACGCGGCACGCTGCTCGCCGCGATCCTCGCCTCCGGCATGGTCTTCCTGGACAGCACCGTGGTCAACGTGGCGCTGCCCCGGCTCGGCGCCGAGCTGCACGCCACCGTCGCGGGTCTCCAGTGGACCGTCAACGGCTACCTGCTGATGCTGGCCGCCTTCGTGCTGCTGGGCGGCGCGCTCGGCGACCGGTTCGGGCGGCGGCGGGTCTTCCTGCTCGGGGTGGTGTGGTTCGCCGTGGCGTCGGTGCTCTGCGGGCTGGCCCAGGGAACCGGCTGGCTGATCGCCGCCCGGTTCCTCCAGGGCGCCGGCGGGGCGCTGCTCACCCCCGGCTCGCTCTCCGTGCTCCAGGCCAGCTTCCACCCGGACGACCGGGCCCGGGCCATCGGCACCTGGTCCGGGCTCTCCGGGGTGTCCACGGCGCTCGGTCCGCTCCTCGGCGGCTGGCTGATCGACGCGCTCTCCTGGCGGTGGATCTTCTTCGTGAACCTGCCGCTGGCCGTCGGGGTGGTGCTCGCCGCGCTGCGCTGGGTGCCGGAGAGCCGGGACGAGGCGGCCTCGCGTACCGGGGCCGGCCGGCGGTTCGACGTGGCCGGGGCGCTGCTCGGCGCGCTGGCGCTCGGCGGCGTCACGTACGCCCTCATCGACGCCCCGGCCCGCGGCGCCGGCTCCCCGACGGTCCTGGTGGCGGCGGTGCTCGGTGTGCTCGGCGCGGTGGTGTTCGTGCTGGTCGAGCGGCGCCGCGGCGACGCCGCCATGCTGCCCACCGGGCTGTTCGGCAGCCGGCTCTTCTCGGTGCTGAACGTCTTCACCGTGGTGGTGTACGCGGCCCTCGGCGGGTTCACCTTCTTCCTGGCCGTCTACCTCCAGAACGTGGTCGGCTGGTCGGCGCTGCTCACCGGGCTGGCCACCGTGCCCATGACGCTGCTGCTGCTGGTCGGTTCGGCCCGCGCCGGGGCGCTCGCCGCCCGGATCGGCCCCCGGCTGCCGCTCACCGTCGGCCCGGTGGTCGCCGCGGCCGGCCTGCTGCTGCTGCGCCGGGTCGGCCCCGGGGCGTCGTACTGGACGGACGTGCTGCCCGGGGTGGTCCTGTTCGGTGCGGGGCTCACCCTGGTGGTCGCCCCGCTGACCGCGTCCGTGCTGGCCGCCGTGGCGGACCGGTTCGCCGGGGTGGCGAGCGGCTTCAACAACGCCGCCTCCCGGGCCGGCGGCCTGCTCGCGGTGGCGGCGCTGCCGCTGCTGGTCGGCCTCTCCGGCACCGGATACGAGCAGAAGACCGCGCTGGCCGACGCGTTCCGCGGGGCGATGCTCTGGTGCGCCGGCCTGCTGCTGGCCGGGGCGGTGCTGGCCGGGCTGCTGATCCACCGGCCGGCGCGGACCGCACCCGGCGGCCAGCCCTGCCCGTCCCTGCCCGCCTCCACGCCACCGGACCGGCGGTGACCGGCGCCGCTGTTAGCGTCGGGCCATGGGTGATCAGGAGAGTGGGACGCCGGGCCGGCTGCGGTACCGGCTGCTGACCGGGCCGGACGACGCCGACTTCTGCCGGCGGGTCAGCGACCTGCTGGCCGACGGCTACCGGCTGCACGGTTCGCCGGCGGCGACCTTCGACGGGCAGCAGGTGATCGTGGCGCAGGCCGTCGTGCTCGACGACGGCAATCCCGTCGTCGTGCCGGTCTGACCGGGTGGTCGGGCCCCGGCGTGCGGGGCCCGGCCACCCGTCGCTCAGCTCCGGGCGCGGTTGACCGCGCTGGTGACCGCCTTGATCGAGGCGGTCACGATGTTGGCGTCGACCCCCACGCCCCAGACCGTCCGGCCGTCGACCTCGCACTCCACGTACGCGGCGGCCTGCGCGTCCCCGCCGGAGGACAGCGCGTGCTCGTGGTAGTCGAGCACCCGTACGGCCACGCCCACCGACTGGAGCGCGTTGACGTATGCGTCGATCGGGCCGTTGCCGACCGCGGTGAGCGGGCGGACCTCGCCGTCGTAGCCGACCCGGGCCTCGATCTCGACCTTGCCCTCGGCGGTGCCGATGGCGTAGCCGGCCAGCGTGATCGTCGGGTCGACCTGGTGGTCGGCCAGGTAGTTGCGGGCGAAGATCTCCCACATGGTGCCCGGCTCGACCTCGCCGCCGTCGTGGTCGGTGACCTGCTGCACCACGCCGGAGAACTCGATCTGGAGGCGGCGCGGCAGGTCGAGCTGGTGCTCGGACTTCATGATGTACGCGACGCCGCCCTTGCCGGACTGCGAGTTGACCCGGATGACCGCCTCGTAGGTGCGGCCCAGGTCCTTCGGGTCGATCGGCAGGTAGGGCACCGCCCAGGTGAACTCGTCGACGGGCACCCCGGCCGCCGCCGCGTCGACGTGCAGCGCGTCGAAGCCCTTCTTGATCGCGTCCTGGTGTGAGCCGGAGAAGGCCGTGTAGACCAGGTCGCCCGCGTACGGGTGGCGCTCGTGCACCGGCAGCTGGTTGCAGTATTCGACGGCCCGCTTGATCTCGTCGATGTTCGAGAAGTCGATCATCGGGTCGATGCCCTGGGAGAACAGGTTCAGTCCCAGGGTCACCAGGTCGACGTTGCCGGTGCGCTCGCCGTTGCCGAACAGGCAGCCCTCGATGCGGTCGGCGCCGGCCAGCAGGCCCAGCTCGGCGGCGGCCACCCCGGTGCCCCGGTCGTTGTGCGGGTGCAGGCTCAGCACCAGGCTGTCCCGGCGGGGCAGGCGCCGGTGCATCCACTCGATCGAGTCGGCGTAGACGTTCGGCATGGCCATCTCGACGGTGGCCGGCAGGTTGACGATCAGCTTCCGGTCCGGGGTGGGGTCGACCACCTCGATGACCTTGGCGCAGACCTCCAGCGCGTACTCCAGCTCGGTGCCCGTGTACGACTCCGGCGAGTACTCGTAGTGGATGTCGGTGTCCGGGGTGTGGATCTCCGCGTACTTCTGGCAGAGCCGCGCGCCCGTGGTGGCGATGTCGGTGATGCCGTCCCGGTCCAGGCCGAAGACCACCCGGCGCTGGAGCGTCGAGGTCGAGTTGTAGAAGTGCACGATGGCCCGGCGGGCGCCGCGCAGCGACTCGAAGGTCCGGTCGATCAGGTGCTCCCGGCACTGGGTCAGCACCTGGATGGTGACGTCCTCCGGAATGAGGTCCTGCTCGATCAGCTGGCGGACGAAGTCGTAGTCGGTCTGGCTGGCCGAGGGGAAGCCGACCTCGATCTCCTTGTAGCCCATCTGCACCAGCAGCTGGAACATCCGGCGCTTGCGCTCGGGGGACATCGGGTCGATCAGGGCCTGGTTGCCGTCGCGGAGGTCAACGGCGCACCAGCGGGGCGCGGTCCCGACGCGGCGGGCGGGCCAGGCGCGGTCCGGCAGGTCGAACCGGAACTGCTGGTGGTAGGGCAGGTAACGCTGGAACGGCATCCGGCTGGGGCGCTGCCGGGCGATCGGATCGGTCTCAGCGTCGGTGACAGGTTGAGCCATCTCGAAGTGCTCCCTGGGAACATGTGGCGTCAGCAGATCGGAAGGTGTCGGCGGGATGCCGGGCGACGGTGCGCGGCGGTGCCGAGAGGAAGTTCGGATGTGCTGGACGGCGCGGTTCAACTCCGCGACGAGGTGCCGGCCGGTCAGGCCTCGTCGCGGCAGCCAAGGAGAAGGTACGCCCGCCACATGACAAGGTCACCCTACGTGGCGGGACGGGTGGTGGGAAGGCGGGTCCGGACTATGGGACCGGAGTCACGCTTCCGGGGGTCGCCGGAACGGCGTCGCCCAGCCGGGGCGTCCGCTCGGCCCGGGCCACTGCGGGCACGAGCGCCAGCCCGACCAGCGTGAAGATCGCCGCTGCCGGGTACCAGCCCCAGCCGCCCGTGGTCACCCCGAGCGCGGTCAGCCCGGCCGGGGCGATCAGGAACTGCACCTGCGTGCCGAGCCCGAGCGCCCCCACGTACGCGCCGCGCTGGGCGGCGGGCGGCAGGGTGGCGCTGAGCCCCCAGGTGCCCGCCGACTCGACCAGCTCCGCCACGATGAGCAGGGTCGCGGCGGCCACCAGCACCAGCACGGTGAGCGTCCCCCGGGTCGCCCCGGAGACCGGCACGACGAGACAGAAGAGGGCGATCAGCAGGGCGCCGCGCCGGGACGCCCGGGCTGCGCCCGCCGCGGTGTCGGCGCCCCGGCTGGCGCGGACCTGGAGCAGCACGATCAGGACCGTGTTGAACAGCACCAGCCCGGCGATGAGGATCTTCGGCGCGTCGGTGTGCGTGATGATCCAGAGCGGCAGCACCGTCAGGTAGAGCGTCTGGTGCGCGGTGAGCAGCCCGGAGAGCAGGGAGACCGTCATGAACGGGCGGTCCCGCAGCACGGCGAACCGACTCATCGGTTCCGCCGGCCGGGTCACCTCGGGCAGCCGCGGCAGCCGCCGGACGAAGGCCGCGGTCACCAGGAACACCGCCGCGATGAACCAGACCATCCCCCGGTACGCCGCCATGGTGTCCACCGCCAGCACGAGGCCGCTGATCACCGAACCGAGCCCGAACCCGACGTTCAGCAGGGAACGCTGGTAGGCCATCGCGGTGACGCGCTCGGCCGGGGGCAGCGCGTTGATCGAGTACACCTGCCGGGCGGTGCCGGTGGCCGTGCCGACCAGCGCCAGCGCCACCACCACGGCGAGGAAGCCGACGAAGCCACCCACGAACGGGTAGGTGGCGAAGAGCGCCGCGTCCAGCAGCAGCCCGGCCACCCAGACCCGCTGCGGCCCGTACCGGTCGGTGAGCCCGCCCAGGGGCACCGTGCCGAGCAGCGACACCCCCGCCGCCACGGACAGGCCCAGGCCCACCTGGGCGGCGCTCAGCCCGAGCGCCCGGGTGAAGAAGACCGCGCTGCCGGCCTGGAACAGGCCGTTGCCGACGGCGAAGACCATGGCCTGCACGGCCAGGGCGCGGGTCAACCCGGCGGGCGGTACGACGTGCCGGACGGCGGTGCGGATGGTGTCTCTGGCCCCCATGGCCGGTGATTGAACCGTGCCCCCACGGCCTCGGTCGAGCCTTTTAGTCTGAGGCGAATCCTGCGTCCGGGGGTGCGCGTGTCCGAGTTGCGGTTCAGCCTGGCCGACGTCGCGGGAGTGCGGTTCGCCGTCTCGCCGGCCAACGAGACGGTGATGAGCATGTGGGCGCTGGCCGATCCGGTCCGCTACGCCGTGCACCTGCCCTGGATCGACCGGGCCCGGCTGACGTTGCGCCGTCCGGAGGTGGCCGACCGGGTCCGTCCGTTGGTGGAGCTGACCCGGCCGCGCCGCTGGCTGCCCGACTTCCTCACGCCCGCGGCCCAGCCGGGCATGGAGATGACCGAGCAGCTCGACCAGATCGCCGCGACGCCGCCGAACGTGGTGGTCCAGGACCTGCTGGCGACCACCCCACGCGGGCCGCTGAGCCCGTTCGGGCAGGCGCTGCTCGCCGATCCCCGCGGGCTGCTGCCGCTCGTCGACGCGCTGCGGATCTGGTACGACGAGGCGATCGCCCCGGACTGGCCGCGGCGGCGGGTGACGTCGGCCGGAGCGGTCAGGCCAGGAGCAGGTCGGCGAGCGGGCGGCGGCGGCGCAGGTCGGTCTCCCGGTCCCGCAGGTCCTCGGGCAGCGCGAACGGGTCGCCGAGCCGGCCGATCGCGACCACCACGGCGGGCCGGACGCCGGCCGGCAGGTCCAGTTCGGTGGCGAGGCCGGCCCGGTCGAAGCGGGTGAGCTGGTGCGCGTGCAGGCCGAGCGCGGTGGCCTGCACGGTCAGGTGGGCGACGGCCTGGCCCAGGTCGTACGCGGCCCGCTCGGGGTCGCCGCCGGTGTGCGCGCCGAGCAGCAGCGCCGCGGCGTGCCGGGCCCAGCGCTGGTCGCCGTCGGGGAGGCTGACCAGCAGCCGCTTCCAGGTGTCGTCCTCCCGGTGCCCGAGCGCGAACCGCCAGGGCTGGGTGTTGCCGGCCGAGGGGGCCCAGCGGGCGGCCTCCAGCAGCGAGGTGGCCTCGTCGCCGGTGAGCCCGGTGGTCGGGTCGAAGGCGCGCGGGCTCCAGCGGAAGGCGAGCAGCGGGGTGAGGTCGAGCATGCGGAGAAGCATCCCTCATGGGTGTTTTGCACCCTCGACCGGTCCCGGTCAGATGTGGCCAAGAGCACCCGTAACGGACATCAGGGTCACGGCGTTCCCGTGCTCGGGCTGTCGGTCGGCGACGGCGCCTCCCGGCTCACCGGCTCGCCCTCGGTGACCGGCCCGGCCAACTGCACGGTGGCCGGCGCCGCGCCCGGCTCGCCGGCCAGCTTCAGGGTGCCGAAGGCGGCCCGGACCGCGGCCGGGGTGCCGTCCGGCCGGTAGCAGTAGATGCCCACGTCCAGCGGGGCGTTCAGCGAGGCCGAGGTCGACTCGACCGAGTAGCACTCGCCGCTCACCCCGGGCAGCGGGGCGGCCGGCGAGACCGCGAGCGGGGCCCGTCGGTCCGTGAGCACCTCCAGCCAGTCGGTGAACGGGTGCTGCACCCGCGGGTCCAGCCTCCGGGGCACCGCGTCGTCGGCGTCGCCCAGGCGTACGCAGCCCGCCTGCTGCGCCCAGCCGGCCGAGAGCAGGGCGCACTGGAAGAGCCCGTCCGCGTTCGCGGCGAGCGAGACGTCGACGGTGCCGCCCTGCCCCCAACCGGGCACGTCCACCCGCCAGGTGCCGTCGTTCGCGCTGGTCACCGCGACCATCCGGGCCGCGCCTCCGTCCGGCTCGAAGGTGTACGTCGCGGTGAGGTGCCGGTCCTGCGCGGCGGCCGCCAGCGCGGCCAGCTCGTCGCGGGCCGCGTCCACCTCGGCGGGGACCGGATCGGCGGTGCTGGTCGGGGCCGGGCTCGGCGGGTCGGCGGTGCAGGCGGCCAGGAGCGCCGGCAGGGTGAGCGCCAGGGCGCCGGTCAGCCGCCGGGCCGCGCGTCGGTGTGCGTGCACCGGGTCATTCTGCGGTGCCGCTCGGGTGCGCGGAGCCAGCCGTACGGGTGTACCGGTCGGCGTGTCGCGCGGGCGGGCCGGCCCCGGTGAGCCACCCCACGCCGGGCCGGATGGTGGGATCACCCGACCCGGCGCCGTGCGCCGCCCGATACCCTGGGGAGGTCTGACACGCGCCGCCGGACCGAAGAAACCGGCGGCGCCGGCACGCTCAGGGTCGTCGCTGGGAGGGAGTGCACCGTCGTGGCACTCGTGGTGCAGAAGTACGGCGGGTCCTCCGTCGCCAACGCCGAGCGGATCAAGCGCGTGGCCGAGCGCATCGTGGCCGCCCGCAAGGCCGGCGACGACGTGGTCGTGGTGGTCTCCGCCATGGGGGACACCACCGACGAGCTGCTCGACCTGGCCAACCAGGTCAGCCCGCTGCCGCCCGGCCGCGAGCTGGACATGCTGCTCACCGCCGGGGAGCGGATCTCCATGGCGCTGCTCGCCATGGCCATCCACAACCTGGGGTACGAGGCCCGCTCGTTCACCGGCTCGCAGGCCGGCGTGCTCACCACCTCGGTGCACGGCCGGGCCCGGATCATCGACGTCACCCCGGGTCGCCTCAAGGGCGCGCTCGACGAGGGCGCGGTGGTCATCGTGGCCGGCTTCCAGGGCGTCTCCCAGGACACCAAGGACGTCACCACGCTGGGCCGGGGCGGGTCGGACACGACCGCGGTGGCCCTCGCGGCCGCGCTCGACGCGGACGTCTGCGAGATCTACACCGACGTGGACGGCGTCTTCACCGCCGACCCGCGGATCGTGCCGAACGCCCGGCACATCAAGCACATCACCTACGAGGAGATGCTGGAACTGGCCGCCTGCGGCGCCAAGGTGCTGCACCTGCGCAGCGTCGAGTACGCCCGGCGCGCGGGGTTGCCGATCCACGTCCGTTCGTCATACTCGACCAACACCGGCACGATGGTCACCGGATCGATGGAGGACCTCTCTGTGGAACAGGCACTGATCACCGGGGTCGCCCACGACCGCAGCGAGGCGAAGATCACCATCGTCGGGGTTCCCGACGAGCCGGGCGCCGCCGCGCGGATCTTCGACACGGTGGCCGGCGCCGAGATCAACATCGACATGATCGTGCAGAACGTGTCCACCGAGGGCACCGGCCGCACCGACATCTCGTTCACGCTGCCCAAGACCGACGGCCCGACCGCCATGGCCGCGCTCAGCAAGATCCAGGAGCAGGTCAAGTTCAAGGGCCTGCTCTACGACGACCACGTCGGCAAGGTCTCCCTCATCGGCGCCGGCATGCGCTCGCACCCGGGCGTGGCGGCGGGCTTCTTCGCCGCCCTCGGCGCGGCCGGCGTGAACATCGAGATGATCTCCACCTCGGAGATCCGGGTCTCCGTGGTCTGCCGGGACACCGACCTCGACGAGGCGGTCCGGGCCATCCACGACGCCTTCGATCTGGGCGGTGACACCGAAGCCGTCGTCTACGCCGGCACCGGGCGGTAGCGCGGATGTCGTCGCTGCCCACCCTCGCCGTGGTCGGGGCGACCGGCGCCGTCGGCACGGTGATGTGCCAGATCCTCTCCTCCCGCCGGAACGTGTGGGGCGAGATCCGGCTGCTCGCCTCCGAGCGCTCGGCCGGCCGCCAGGTCCAGTGCCGGGGCGAGATGCTGACCGTCCAGGCGCTCACCCCCGAGGCGTTCGACGGCGTGGACGTGGCCATGTTCGACGTCCCGGACGCGGTCTCGGCCGAGTGGGCCCCGGTGGCGGTCGCCCGTGGCGCGGTCGCCGTGGACAACTCCGGCGCGTTCCGGATGGACCGCGACGTCCCGCTGGTCGTTCCCGAGATCAACCCCGAGCAGGTGCGCAACCGGCCGAAGGGGATCATCGCCAACGCCAACTGCACCACCCTCGCGATGATCGTGGCGATCGCCCCGCTGCACCGCGAGTACGGGCTGCGCGAGCTGGTGCTCGCCTCGTACCAGGCGGTCTCCGGGGCCGGGCAGGCCGGCGTGGACGCGCTGCACGCCCAGCTCGGCAAGATCGCCGGGGACCGGGTGCTCGGCTCCCGGCCGGGCGACGTCCGGCAGGCGGTCGGTGACGAGCTGGGCCCGTTCCCGGCGCCGCTCGCGCTCAACGTGGTGCCCTGGGCGGGCTCGCTGGCGGACGGCGGCTGGTCGTCCGAGGAGTTGAAGATGCGCAACGAGTCGCGCAAGATCCTCGGGCTGCCCGACCTCAAGGTCTCCGCGACCTGCGTCCGGGTGCCGGTGGTGACCGGTCACTCGGTCGCCGTGCACGCGGTCTTCGCCACCGAGGTCGACGCCGAGGGCGCCCGCGAGGTGCTGCGCAACGCGCCCGGCGTGATCCTGGTCGACGACCCGGCCGCCGGCGAGTTCCCGATGCCGATCGACGCGGTGGGCACCGACCCGTCCTGGGTGGGCCGGATCCGCCGCGCGGTGGACGACCCCCGCGCGCTGGACCTCTTCGTGACGGGCGACAACCTCCGAAAGGGCGCCGCCCTGAACACCGCCCAGATCGCCGAACTCCTGGCAAAGGAACTGACCCGCTAACCCCCCGCGTCGATCTTGCACTTTGTGCCCGGGCATACCGGGCGGAAAGCGACGCGGTAGGGGCCGAAAGTGCAAGATCGCGTGGGTGGGGGTCACGCGGCGGAGAGGTGTACTCCGTCTCGGCCGTGTTTCTTCACCGCGTAGAGGGCCTGGTCGGCGCGGCTCAGGGTTCGCTCCGGGGTTTCGCCGGGGCGGGGGAGGGCGACGCCGACGCTGATCGTCCGGCCGGCGCGGCGGGCTGCCTCGGTGAGCCGCTCGGCGATCCGCACGGCCTCCTCGGGGCGGCTCACCTCGATCACCGCGACGAACTCGTCACCGCCGGTCCGGTACAGCTCGTCGCCCTGGCGCAGCGCCCCCTCCAGCGCCCGGGCCAGCCCCACCAGCAGCCGGTCGCCGGCCTGGTGACCGTACGTGTCGTTGACGTCCTTGAAGCCGTCCACGTCGATCGCCAGCAGGGCGGTACGCCCCGGCGTGGCCCGCGCGATCCGCTGCCCGAACGGCCCCGTGTGGCGCAGTCCGGTGAGCGGGTCCGAGCTGGCCTGCTCGCGCAGCCGGGCGAGCGTACGCAGCCGGTCGAGGCAGGTCCACGCCTGCCCGGCCAGCAGTTCGATGAGGTTGACCGTGGTCGGGTCGGGGCGCAGCAGCCGCTCGTCGGCGACCAGCAGCACCCCGCCGCCGTCCGGCGGCCCGACCGGCACCGCCACCAGGGTGCGCGCCCCGGCACGGGTCAGCGGCAGGTAGTCCTCGGTGGACGGGTGCCCCGCCTCGCCCAGCGTGTACGCCGAGCCGTGCCGGTGCGCCCGGGCGATCATCCGGCCGAGCGCCGCCGGCCCGGCCTCGGCCAGCTCGGCCCGGATGCGCTCCTCCAGCGGGCCGGGCGTGCCCGTCGGGGCGCCCAGCCGCGGCTCGCGCCGGCCGTCGAGGATCAGCACGGCGGCGGAGAGGGCCGAGACGTCCCGGGCCGCGGCGATCGCCGCGGTCATCAGGTCCCAGTCGGTGGGGGCGGTGGTCATGGCGGTGGCGTGCCGGAGCAGCTTCTCGCTGCGGCTCTCGGCGGGCGGGCCACCGAGCGCCCCGATCCGGGCGCCGAGCCGGTCGGCCAGCCGCTGTGCGGTCGCCCGCCACCGGTCCGTCTCGACCGGGCCGCTCCACTGGAGGTCCAGCACGCCGAGCGGCCGGCCCGACCGGTCCCGCACCGGCACGCAGATCTCGGCCGTGACGTCGGGGCGTACGGGGAGGTAGTCGGGGTCGGCGGTCACGTCGGGGACGATGGCGGGCTCGCCGGAGTCGTACACCCGGGCGACGATCGACGGCTCCGGGTCATGACCCGTGTCGCTCCCGGTCTTCAACGGCACGGTGGAGAAGACCTGCCAGGCGCCGGTGGCCGCGACGCAGCGGAGCCGGTCGTGGACCTGGAGCAGGATCGAGATCGTCGCCGGGGTGTGCCGGGCCAGCGCCGCGACGGTCCACTGGCACGCCTCCAGCACGGTCGACGCCATGGGAAGGCGGACCGTGACGTCCCGGACGACTCGCTCGTGATCCACGTCGTTCCTGCTCGGAGGGGGCGGGGCGCGATCAAGGGTACTCAGGGGAGGGGCCGCTGGCCTTCGTACACATGTGCTATCCACAGGCTGTGGACGGGGCCTGTGGGTGCGGCCGGGACCCGTGGCCGGGCGGGCGGCGATAGCGTGGAGGTCCCGGGCTCGTCAGGAGGCGCCGATGCTCATCGCCCAGCTCAGCGACCCGCATGTGACCACCGGCCCGCTCGCCGCCGAGCAGGCGTCCGGGCTGCACCGGGCGCTCGGCCGGGTGCTCGCCCTGCGTCCCCGGCCCGACTGCGTGGTGATCACCGGTGACCTGGTGAGCAACGGCCGTCCGGACGAGTACCTCGCGCTGCGCGAGATCATCGCGCGCTTCCCGCTGCCGGTCCACCTCGCCGCCGGCAACCACGACGACCGGGAGTCCCTGCTCGACACCTTCGGCGGCACCCCGTACCTGGGTGGCGGTTTCTCGGCCCACTACCACGTGGACCAGCCGGACGGGACGCTCGTGGTGCTCGACTCGCACGCCCCCGGGGACGACGCCGGGCGGCTCGGGGACGATCAGCTCGGCTGGCTGGACGGTGTGCTCGCCGGCCGCACCGAGGTGCCCGCCGTCGTGTGCCTGCACCATCCGCCGGTCGCCGTCGGCGTCCCGGCCATGGACGCCATGGGGCTCACCGACGCGGACGCCCTCGCCGAGGTGATCGGGCGCCACCCCCATGTGGTACGCGTTGCCGCCGGCCACCTGCACCGGCCGGTGACCAGCGCCTTCGCCGGCACGGTGCTGACCACCGCGCCGAGCACCTGGATGCAGGTCAGCCTCGCCATGACGGACGAGGAGGAGATCGGGTGGGTTGCCGAGCCGACCGCGTTCCTGCTGCACCTGGTGTCGGGCGGCGGCTGCGTGACCCACACCGTCCAGGTCAGCCACGCCGCCGGGCGGACCTGCTGGTTCTGACCGAGCGTCTCCTCTGGTGCGTCGCGGTCGCTGGTCCGGCGCCTGGCCGGACAGGCGGTGGCCGGGCCGGGACGCGGCGGAGGCCACCGGGAGCGGTCCCGATGGCCTCCGCCCTCAGCTCCGTGAGGTCGGGGTGGATCAGAGCGCCCCGAGGATGCGGTTGAGCAGGGCGATCAGCCCGTTCAGGGCGCCGCCGGCACCGCCGGTGTTGTCGAGCAGGCCGGCGACGGCGCAGAGCAGGTTGCCGAGCAGGTTGCCCGGGCCCTGCTGCGCGGTGATGTCGAGCACGACCTCGTCCAGGTGCACCTGGAGGCCGAGCAGGTTGAGGTCCAGCGGGCCCAGGTCGAGATTGAGGATGTCGCAGGTGGCACTGGCCTGGACCGGCACGGTGATCTGCTGGCTGATCGTGCCGAGCGAGGTGCCGACGGAGTTGGTGAGGGTGCCGGCCAGCGTGCCGACGGCGGCGAGCTGGCCGTTCTGGTTGACGAACCGGGTGGGCGTGAAGGTGCCGGCGAAGCTGCCGGCTCCGCCCAGCGCGTCGGTGAAGCTGCCGGTGACGGGCGTGCTCACCGCGGAGGCCGAGGGTGCGGCGGCCGGTGCGGCAGCGGGGGCCTGCTGGCTGGCCGGGGCGGCCTGCGCCACACCCGTCGTGGCGAGGACCAGTCCTACGCTCGCGGCCAGGGCGACCGAGGCGGTCCGGAGACGTGCTGCATGCATGAACTCTTCCTTCCTCTGGCTCTCTACGTGCCGTCCATCCGGTACCCCTGATCCACCCGACGATTCCAATAAAATTCTTCACTTTCGATCGGTTTCGGACAGCGCGCCGCAGCTCGCGGCCCCGTTGATCTACCCGCCCGGCGCGCAGCGCCGTGCGGCGCGCGCGTTGGTCGAGATCGGACAGTCGGCCTTTTCGGGCCGGCCGCCGACGGTGATCCGCCGATCGGTCACGATCGGCTCGTCCGGCGATCTATTTCCGGCGGGGAAGGTTGTGCAGGCAAGCGTCTCGGCATGACATGGACGGTGTCCTCGCCAGGGCGGGTCGCCGGAGACCGTGCCTCCGCACCAGGTGCGGCTCCGACTTCGGCCCGTGGACAGCGGGGGCGGGCACACCGCCGGCTGGTCCGCCCGGCGCACGGCGCCGGCTCCCTGGTCCCTGGGAGTCGGCGCCGTGGGCGTGCCGCGAGTGCGGCGGAGAGGTCGCGATCAGCGGCCGAGGCCGAGCAGGGTGTCGCGCAGCGCGGGGGCCAGCACGTCCGGCGGCACCTCGTGGAACCCGCCCGCCAGGCTGAGGTGGGTGGCCCCGGGGATCGCCCCGGCGGTCGCCACGGCCGCGTCCCGCAGCCATGGCGGGCTGCCGGTGCTGTCCAGCACCACGGTGGGAACGGCGATCGACTTGAGCCGGTCGGCGGGCAGGCCGGCGTAGCCGGTGACCGTCGTGTCGTAGGCCAGGGTGTGTGCCAGCCCCACCATCCAGGCCCATTCCGGGGCGCCGCGCATCCCGCCGACCGCCTCGGGGGGCACGCCGACCGCGTCGGTCAGGAAGAGGGCGACGGCGTCGTCGCGCCGGCCGGCCGTGACCAACTCGCTCAACCGCTCGGCCAGCCCCGGCTTCGCGCCGCCGTGCGGGCCGGCCTGGAACGGCGGCTCGAAGAGCGCCAGCCCGCTGACCGGCACCCCCTCGGCCACCGCGTACGCCGCGAGGATCGCGCCGGAGGAGAGGCCGTAGAGGTGGGCGCCGGGGCCCGCCCGGTCGACCAGGGCGGCCACGTCCTCGATCTCGCGCTGCACCGCGTACGGGCCGGTGTCGCCGCTCTCGCCGCGGCCCCGGCGGTCGTAGCCGTAGACGGTGAAGTCGGCGGTGAGCGCGACGGCCAGCGGGCGGGTGGTGCTCCGGTCGTTGAAGGCCCCGCCGACCAGCAGGATCGGCGGCCCGTCGCCGGCCGTCTCGTAGGCGATCGTGGTGCCGTCGGCGGACCGCACCGAGTCCACCGTCCAGTTGGTCCCGCTCGACTCCATGGCTACATTCCTAGCCCATACCTCCGACAGCGGGGCGACGTGAAGGTATTCACCCGCCGGTCATATCGGACTAGTCAGGCGTACCGCCGCAGGTTGCCGTCGATATCCACAGTTGAGATGCACTGCCCCGGTCGACCGATCGCTTGACGGGTGGCAAGCTTGTTTCGGCAGGCGGCGTCCCCCCGACCGCCGTCATCCGCGATCGACCCCTGTCACGGCACGTCCAGGGTCACCGGTGCGAACCATCGCCCGGACAGCCACGCGCCGAGTCTCACGAGGAGTTCCATGTCCGTCCCCGGGATGCGCCGGGCCGCCGTCGGCCTGGCCGCACTCGCCGCGACCGCGTTCACCGCGGTCGCCGTCAACCCCAACCAGGCCGCGGCCGACCCGACGGCGGTCGACGTCAAGCTGCTGGCGATCAACGACTTCCACGGCAACCTCGAGCCGCCGACCGGCTCCAGCGGCACCATCGACGGGAAGACCGCCGGTGGCGCGGAGTACCTGGCCACCCAGCTCAACATGCTGCGGGGCACCACCGCCGAGGAGCGGGAGCACACCGTCACGGTCGCCGCGGGTGACCTGATCGGCGCCTCCCCGCTGCTCTCCGCGGCCTTCCACGACGAGCCGACCATCGAGGAGATGAACCTCGCCGGGCTCGAGTTCACCAGCGTCGGCAACCACGAGTTCGACGAGGGCGCCACCGAGCTGCTGCGTATGCAGAACGGCGGCTGCCACCCGGTCGACGGCTGCGCCGACGGCACCCCGTTCGAGGGCGCCAAGTTCCAGTACCTCTCGGCGAACGCCTTCAAGACCGCCACCGGCAACCCGCTGCTGCCGCCCTACGGCATCAAGAAGATCGACGGCGTCAAGATCGGCTTCATCGGGATGACCCTCGAGGGCACGCCGCAGATCGTCAGCCAGCAGGGCGTCGCCGGCCTGAGCTTCGCCGACGAGGCGGAGACCGCCAACAAGTACGCCCGCATCCTGCGTGAGCAGGAGGGCGTGCGGGCCATCGTCGTGCTGCTGCACGAGGGTGGTGTGCAGAACGGCGGCGGCATCAACGACTGCACTGGGTTCAGCGGCCCGATCGTCGACATCGCCAACCGGATGGACCCGTCCATCGACGTGATCGTCAGCGGGCACACCCACGCCGCGTACAACTGCAACATCAACGGCAAGCTGGTCACCAGCGCCAGCTCCTTCGGCCGCCTGGTCACCGACATCGACCTGAAGATCGACCGGCGGACCAAGGACATCGTCAGCGCCTCCGCGAACAACGTCGTGGTCACCCGGGACGTCCCGAAGGACCCGGCCAGCACCGAGCTGATCAGCCGCTACAAGACCGCCCTTGGCCCGGTGGCCGACAAGGTGGTCGGCGAGACCACCAGCGCGATCACCAAGACGCAGGAGAACCTGTACCAGACCGGGGTCGACGCCAACGGCAAGCCGACGTACCAGACCGGTGAGTCGCCGCTCGGCAACCTGATCGCCGACGCCCAGCTCGCCGCGACCGACAACGAGCAGAACGTGGTCGCCGCGTTCATGAACCCCGGTGGCGTCCGCGCCGACCTCGACGCCGGCCCGGTCACCTACGCCGAGGCGTTCACCGTCCAGCCGTTCGCCAACAACCTGGTGACGCTGGACCTGACCGGCGCCCAGCTCTACTGCATGCTGGAGCAGCAGTTCAGGGTCGGCCGCGTGCTCTACGCGTCCTCGACCGTGCACTACGTGGTCGACGTGAACGGCACCACGGCGCCGGCCGGCACGCCGTGCAGCGGCACCCGCGTGGTCCGGGGCAGCCTCACCATCAACGGCGCCCCGGTCACCGACACCGCGACCTACCGGGTGACGGTGAACAACTTCCTCGCCGGCGGTGGTGACGGCTTCAGCGTCCTCACCGGTGGCACGAACGCCGTCACCGGCATGATCGACCTGGACGCCTTCACCGCGTACCTGACCGAGAAGTCGCCGGTCTCCGCGCCGGCCCTGGACCGGATCCAGACCACCGCGGAGGTCCCCGCCGCCTGACGGCCGACCGCACGACGACGGGCCCCGGAGCAGCTGCTCCGGGGCCCGTCCTCGTCCGCCCCTCCTACCCTGGAAAGCCCGCATGCCGCTGTTTGTCGGAGTACGCAGCCAGCGGCGCGACCTGCATGGACGCATGTAACACCATCGCTCCGCGGACCGCCTTGCCCGGTGACAGTTGCCCCATGACAACCGTCACGGGGGACGGGGCCCAAGGAGGAAATGTGGTCAAACGCCATCTCGCCCGGCTCGTCGTAGCGCTGACCGGGGTGGTCGCCCTGGTCGTCGGCGGACCGACGGCGGCCTTCGCGCAACCGACGAACGACGACTTCACGGCCGCCGTCGCGATGGAGGGCCTGCCCTTCACCACGACTCTCGACACCAGCGACGCCACGTGGGATCCGAGCGACCCCGCCGAATGCTCCACCAACGGCTCGGTGTGGTACTCCTTCACGCCGACATCGAACATGCGCATCCAGGCCGACACCTTCGGCAGCAACTACGACACCGTGCTGTCGGCGTGGACGGGCAGCCAGGGCTCGCTGAGCCTCGTGTACTGCAACGACGACTACAACGGAACCCAGTCCCAGATCAACTTCGCCGCCACCGCCGGCACGACCTACTACTTCCTGCTCGCCCGGTGCTGCGGCAGCGGGGAGAGCGGCGGTGGCTCCCTGGTGTTCTCGGTGCAGGAGATCCAGGCGTCGGTGAACGACGACTTCGCCGATGCGCTCACCGTCGGGTCGCTGCCCTACTCGAACACCCAGGACTACACCGCCGCCACCGCAGAGCCGGGCGAGCCCTCGTCCTGCTTCAACCCGGTCAACACCGTGTGGTACTCGTACACCGCCACGGGCACCGGCCCGATCACGGCCAGCATCCCCTACTACAGCGGCATCGCCGCCTACACGGGCGCCTCGCTCGACAACCTGACCCAGGTGGGGTGCCGCGGCACCTACACCTCGTCGTCGCTGACCTTCGTCGCCCAGGCCGGCACCACGTACCACTTCCAGGTCGAGGCGAACGGGAACGGTCAGATGACGTTCCAGCTCGACGTCTCCCCGGACCCGATCGCCGAGTACAACTACTACCCGTACGAGCCCAGCTCGTACGACATGATCAACTTCAACGGTTACCCGTCCGTCGACCCGGCGGGCGCCGGGATCGCCACCCACGCCTGGGACTTCGGCGACGGGACCACGGGGACGGGCTACAACCCGAGCCACCGGTTCGCCGCCGACGGCGACTACACGGTGAGCCTGACCGTGCGGACCTTCGACGGGCGGACCGACTCGGTGTCCCACGTCGTGCAGATCCGCACCCACGACGTCTCGATCGATCGGCTGAACGTGCCGGCGAACGCGCGGGTGGGGCAGACGATCGGCGTCAACGTCTACGTCAAGAACACCCGCTACCCGGAGAACGTGCGGGTCACCCTCTACAAGAGCGTCCCGTCCGGCTACACCGAGATCGGTTCGTCCACCCAACTGGTGAAGGTGTCGACCACCGGCCAGACCACCCGCTACTCGTTCAACTACAGCGTGACCGGCGACGACCTGACCACCGGGAAGGTCACCTTCAGGGCGCTGGCCACCATCAGCCTGCACCCGGACGCCCTACCGGCGGACAACGAGCTGCTATCGACCCCGGTCAAGGTCAGCAGCTGAGTGAGGTCGCCCGAGCGCCGCGACCCGGGCGGGCTCTCGCGGCCGTGGCCCAGGTGATCGACCTGGCCCACGGCCGCGAGGCCGACCGCGGTCAGCCGGCGACGGGCTCCAGCGCCCGGGCCGGCGCGGGAGCGGCGCGGCCGTCCTGGGCCGCGGTGAGCAGCGGGCGCAGCGACAGGGCCAGCACCGAGGCGGTCAGGCAGCCGCCCACCACGACCGCCACCCAGAGCCGGCCGTGCGCCGCGCCGATCAGCGGGCCCGCGGTGACCGGCCCGATGACCCCGCTGATCCCGAAGATCATCGAGCTCATGGCGTTGTACCGGCCGCGCAGCTCGTCGGTGGCGAGCGCGTTGGTCAGCGCCGGCATCACCGGCGAGAGCATCGTCTCGCCGAACCCGAAGATCGCCGAGCAAACCACCACGCCGAGCGCCGCGAGCAGCGCGTTGCCCGTGCCGATCACGCCGGCCGCGCCGAGGACCAGCCAGGCGGTCGCGAAGACCGCGCCCACCGCGGCGAGCGCGCCCGTCCGGCTGCGCCCCTCCATGCGACGGATCACCAGCAGCTGGGACAGCACGATCATCACGGTGTTGCCGGCGAGCGCCCAGGCCACCACCCGGGGCGACACCTCCACGACCCGCACCGAGTACGCGGCGAAGCCCACCTCGATCTGCGCGTAGCCGCAGGTGGTGAGGACCAGGCCGAAGATGACCAGCCGGCGGAACGGCCGGTCCCGCAGCACGGTGAGGTAGCCCCCGGGTGCCGTTCCGGTGTCCGCCGCCCGGTCCTGGGCCAGCCGGTGCCCCACGTGCGGGAGGCTGAGCAGGATCAGCCCCGGCATCAGGTAGCTCACCGCGTCCAGCACGTAGATGGCCTGGAAGGTGACCGGCCGGGCCACGTCGACCACCGCGCCGGAGATCAGGCCGCCCATGCCGATGCCCAGGTTGAGCAGGGCGAAGTTCAACCCGAACACCCGCTGCCGCTCACCGTCCCCGGTGAGCGAGGCGAGGATGGTGTTCTGACCGGCCCAGATCGCCGAGCTGCCGATGGCGATCAGCGTCATGACGCCGAACGCCGTCGCGGTCGAGTCGACCAGCGCCAGCGAGCCGGTGCCGATCGCCTCGACGGCCAGGCACGGCAGCACCACCCGACGCGCGCCGAACCGGTCGATCAGCGTGCCGCCCAGCGGCGACAGGGCCAGCGTCACGGCGCCGAACCAGCCGATCATCAGGCCGGCCCGGGCGTCGCTCAGGCCGCGCACGTCGGTGAGGTAGATGAAGAGGAAGGGCAGGGTGAGGCCGCGCCCGACGGCCGACAGCAGGGTGCCGATCAGGATCCGACGGGCTTCGGGACGGGCGGGCAGGGCGCGGCGCAGCATGCCTGGATTCTGTTGCCGGGTACGACAGGCGGCGAACGGTTTTCGGGTGGCCCACCTCACCCCGCTGCTCACAGGGTGAGGTGGGTCTCAGCCGACCGGCGTCGGTGTCGGCATCTCCGACCCCTCGACCGTGGCGGCCGACGGGGACTCCTGGATCGTGGTGGCCGACGGTGACCCCTCGGCCGGGGTGGCCGACGGAGTCGTACCCGACGGGGTGGGCACCGGTGAGGTGGACGCGGAGTCCGCGGACGACGGGGTGTCGGCCGCCGGTGCGGTGGAGCCGGCGGGCGCCGACGGCGTGACGGACGGCGTGTCGGTGGGGCTCGGGGTCATGCCGGCGGCCGGCAGCGGGGTCGTAGCGGTCGGGGAGGGCGTGCCGCCGGCCGTCGCCGCGACCGCCGGGTCCTGCCCGATGATCTCCACGATCTGTGCCTTGAACCCCTCCAGGCGGACCTGGATCTCCTGCGGACCGAGCCCCCGGATGTGCTGGCCGAACCGCTCGATCTCCCGCCACAGCGCGGTGATGCGGTCCTTCGTGTCGTCGCTCAGCCCCTCGGGCAGGGTGAACACGAGTTGCGAGGCCACCGCGTACGTCAGGCAGTCCCGGCAGGAGTAGTTCACGGCCGCCGACACGTTCTCCGGCACGATCACGTCGGCGGGCCCGACGACGAGCACCACCTGAAATGAGACCGCCACCGTGCGGCAGTCCCGGCAGCTCGCCAGGGCGTACGCCTCGTTGCGGTTGTCGACGTCGCCCTCGTCCCCGTCGGCCCACACGAGGGCGAACGCCACGTCGTAGACGGTGGAGCCGTCCCGGGTGTTGACCGCCAGGGCCTGGTTGTCACCCGGACCCGGTGCCTCCGGCGGGTTGAACGGGAAGACCCAGGTCGATCGCGGGTGGCCGCCAGCCGCGGGCGAGGCGGGCTCCCGGGGCACCAGGACGAGCGCCAGTCGCTGCTCGCCGGGGCTGGGTGGCGTGGTGGCGCCGGACCAGACGGTGGTCACCGTGCGCCGCTCCCCGACCCGGAGCGTCGGCTTGACCGCCGGCACGGCGGAATGCCGCTGCCCCGTGGGCAGCACGTCGGCGACAGCGCCGCGTTCGTGCTCCTGCACCGGCCGGTACTTCGCCGGGTCCGGCCACCAGGCCCAGACCAGCGCCGCCACCAGCGCGCCGCCGGCCACCACCGCGCCGACGCGATGCAGCCGCCGGCCCGCCGTGGCGCGCCAGACCGAGCGGACGGTCCGCCGCACCAGCCGGACCAGGAGGTACGCCGTGCCGAGCAGGGGCAGGCAGATGGCGAGCACGGACAGCAGCCGGACGCCGATGCTGGGGACGTCCCCGTCCACCCAGTTCGCGACCAGGAGCATGGACTGCCGCTGCAGGCCCTGCCAGGCGGTCGCCATGACCCGGGGCAGGGCCGTCACCATGAGCACCAGTGTGATCAGGAGCAGGGGCACCACGACCAGCACCCACAGGGTCACCACCAACCGGGCCCACGGCTTCAGCACCTTGGATTCCGGGCGGTTCCACCGGGTCGGGAGCAGGCCGAGCAGCGTCGGCTTGATGCGGGCGTAGAGGTCTGGCACCCCCGTCAGGTCCGCCAGGATGTGATAGCCGTCGAAGCGGACGAACGGCGCCAGTTGCCGGAGCATCTGCAGCACCTGGGCCACGATGACGAGCAGCAGCGCGTCCCACCGGGTGACCGCCCAGGTGGCGAAGATCGCCACCGCGACGATCGCGTTGAAGTACAGGCCGCCGAGGTCGACGCGGATCCGGCCCGCCCGTCCCAGGCGGTAGCTGTCGTCGACGTTGGTGTAGAAGGCGGGCCAGACCAGGTACAGGCCCACGCCCATGGTGCCGGGGGTGGCGCCGCCGTACCGGCAGGCCGCGGCGTGCCCGAACTCGTGGAAGCCGGCCGAGACGATGGTGATCGCGAAGACCAGCAGCAGCAGCCCCGGCTTGTCGAACACCTGGTGGGTCGCGGAGGCGAGCCCCTTCTCGAACAGCACCCATCCGGTGGACAGCAGGAAGGCGACCAGGACGAGGGCGACGACCGGTGGGCGGAACAGGGCCGCGAACGGCCGGGTGATCCGTCGGGTCACCCGAGGGTTGGAGACCACGAGACGGAACCGCAGCGCCAGCAGGGGATTGGCCTTTCGCGCCGTCGGCGCGGAGCCGTCGGACCGTGCGATGAGGCCGAGCGGGCGCAGCTTCTGCTCGGTCAGCATGCGGATGTTGTCCGCGGTGACCAGACGGTCGATCCTCCGGCTGACCAGCGCCGCGATCTCCGGGTAGCCGCGCCGGCCGTCCATCGCCTCGAGAACGAGATACAACAGCCGGGTGAGCTGGCAGGTCTGGCCGTCGTCACGCCGTACCAGCCCGGGTGGTTGGCGATACCCGGAGCCCGGCAGTTCGCCCAGCAGTTCCAGTCCCGGCGCGTGGGCCGGCACGACCTCCCGCGGGCCGGACCCGGTGGCCTCGGCGGTGTCCGGCTCCGGTCGGGGACCCCCCGCAGGGCGGAGCACCGTGTCGACGGTGCCCCGCCCCGAAGAGGTGATCGGGTGGGACGGCGAGATGACACTCATCGCGCTACTGGGTGATCTCGGCCTGCTGGTCGGCCGTAGCCCGCGCCGTCACGTCGTCGAGGTGCTGGGTGATGATCGCGTCCTGCTGGGAGATGGCGGTGGCGCTGGAGTCCACCGACGCGACGTTCGCGGAGACGGCGGCGTCGATCGGCGCCGCGACGTTGGCGTTGGCGGCGACCGCGCCGGCGACCGGCGCGGCGAGGTCGGCGTCGAGGGCCACGTTGACGTCGACGTTCAGCAGGTCGCCGTCGAGCATCGACGCCGGGTCGGTCGGGACGGTGACGTCTCCGTCGGTCGTGCCACCGGTGCCGGGGTCGGTGGTGCCGGGGTCGGTGGTGCCCGGGTCCGTGGTGCCCGGGTCGGTCGTGCCGCCGTCGATCACGTCGTTGGACTGGTCTATCGCGCTGTCCTGGGGAGCGGTGGCGATCGCGTGACCGGAGATGGCCTGGTCGATGAGCACGCCCTGGTCGGACAGGGCGGCCGCGGTCGAGCCCGTGGAGAGGATGTTGGCGCCCACAGCGGCGTCGATCGGGGCGGCGACGTTGGCGTTGGCGGCCACCGCGAGGTCGATCGGCGCCGCGAGATCCAGCCCGAGGTCGAGGTCCACGTTGAGGTCGAGGAGAGAGATCACCTCCTTCGTGGGCAGTGCGGTCGCCGCCTCTGCGGCCAACTCGTCCAGGGACAACGGAGTGAGTTCCGGTGTGCTCACGGCCAGCTCCATTTCCGGTACGCGCGTCGCGTGCCACGGTCCTGTCATGACGTACGACCGAGCGCTTCCGGCCTGTCGGGCGCCGCGTGCCGCTCGATCAACGATGCGGATCTCGTTGCCCCGGATATTTGAGCTCAAAACACTCCGGCCGGCCCGGCGACCTGTCGGTGCGGTCTGCCATGCTGGCCCGGTGACCACGACCTGGCGCCACCTCCCCGCATCGGCCCGGGAGATCGCCGAGGCCGCCACGGAGGCCGTGACCGCCGCCGCCGAGCAGGACGATGAGACCTACGGGCCGGCGGTGGAACGGCTCACCTCCGCCGACCGGGCCGGGCTGGTGCTCGGCGGCGTGGTCCGGTTGCTGCTGGAGGAGGGCCACCCGGACGGGCTGGACGGCGACGACGTCCGCCAGGTGCTGGAGCGCTGCGTCCGGTCGAATGCGGCCTGGCGGCCCGACGTCGACCCGCACGTGCTGCTGGTGCTGCTGGCGGGCGCGCTCGGCGTCTACGACCCGGGCGACGACGACGCGCCGCCCGATCCGGCCGCGATCGCCCGGCACGCCCCGCTGCTCGTCGCCGACCTGCTGGCGGCCACCGGACGGCCCCTGGCCGACTACCTGTCGGCGGCGTTCGCCGAGGTCGCCCGCACCGAACTGCACGACTGACCACCGGCGGGGACGGTCACGGGCTGGCGGCCAGGAAGACGAACGCGGCGAGCAGCACCAGGTGCACCCCGCCCTGGAGCACGGTGGCGCGACCCGGCACCACGGTCAGCACGCCGGTCACCGCGGTCAGCGCGAGCAGCGTCATCTGGGTGCCACCGAGGCCCAGCAGCAACGGGCCCTCCAGCCAGATCGAGGCCAGCGCAATGGCCGGGATGGTCAGGCCGATGCTGGCCATGGCCGAACCGAGCGCCAGGTTGAGGCTGATCTGCACCCGGTCCCGGCGGGCCGCCCGGGCGGCGGCGAGGGTCTCCGGCAGCAGCACCAGCAGGGCGATGACCACGCCGACGAACGCCTGCGGCAGGTTCGCCGCCTCGACGCCCGCCTCGATCGCCGGGGAGACGGTCTTCGCGTCGCCGACCACCGCGACCAGCGCCACGACCAGCAGCGCCAGACTGGCCAGGGCGGTACGCGTGGACGGCGGGTCGGCGTGCCCGTCGCCGTCGGCGTCCTCGGGAATGATGCTGCCCTCCTGCGTCACCGGCAGGAAGTAGTCGCGGTGCCGACCGGTCTGCACCATCACGAACAGGCCGTACAGGGCGAGCGAGGCGACCGCCGCGAAGGCGAGCTGTGCGGGGGAGAACTGCGGGCCGGGCCGGCTGGTGAAGGTCGGGACCACCATGCTGAGGGTGGCGAGCGTGGCCACGGTCGCCAGCGCCCCACCCGTACCCTCCGGGTTGAACACCGCCACCCGGCGGCGCAGCGCGCCGAGCAGCAGGGACAGGCCGAGTATCCCGTTGCAGGTGATCATCACGGCGGCGAAGACCGTGTCCCGGGCCAGCGCCTGCGTCTTGTCGCCGCCGCTGATCATCAGCGTGACGATCAGACCGACCTCGATCACGGTGACCGCCACCGCGAGCACCAGCGAGCCGAGCGGCTCGCCCACCTTGTGCGCCACCACCTCGGCGTGGTGCACGGCCGCCAGCACGGCCCCCGCGAGCAGGGCGGCCACCACCAGGATCAGCGGACCGGGCAGGTGCCGGCCCCAGGTGGCCGCGAGCACGAGGACCGCGATCACGGGTAGGACGGTGGTCCAGTCGGTCAGGCGGGATCGGATCTTGGCGGCCATGCCATCAACCTTGCCAGGCGATCGGACCGATCGCCCGTGGCCGGCCGGAGGTGCCGCGGAGCCCTGACCGCAACGGCCCGGGCCTCCGCATCTCCACAGGTCAGCTCACCTCACCGACCGCGCACTTCACCCCACCCGGCGCGTCGAGAATCAACATCGTGCCGCCGCGGGCCGTCTGCCCGCCACCGCCTGATGCCGAGGGCGCGCTCGCGAGTCACTGGCGGCGGACGTACATGCCGAGGACGACGGCGAGGCCCACCATGGCGACGAGGCCGGCCAGGACGATGAGGAGCACCCCGACCAGCAGAAGCGGCGAGAAGAAGGTGTTCCTCACCACCGCCGCGGTGTTGGCGTCGGTGTCGTCGGTGGAGGTGTTGCCGATTCCGGCGGCGGTGGCGCTCGGCGCGCTGGTCGGCGTGGCGCTGGGTCTGCTGGTCGGCGTGGCACTGTGCCTGCCGGTCGGCGTGGCCTTGGGCTTGGTTCCGGCGTTCGGGCTGGTGGTCGCGGCCCGCGGCCTGGTGGTGGCGGGCTTGGGCGCCGCCCCGGACGGGGGTGGCCGGTTCGAGATGTGGACCTCACCACGCGCCGCCGGAGTCCCTCCCTCACAGTGCTGTTCGAACGTGGCGTCGAACGCCTGCACATAGCCCTGGGGGCCGAAGACGGCTTTGCTGATGGTGAAGGAACCGGTCAGCTCGTTGCATCCCCGGCCTTCGCCGCTCAGGTCCAGGCCTGGGCCGGTCCCGTTGAACGGGTGCCGGTGCGCGGCGGTATAGGTGCGCGGGACGAGAACCTGCGTGCCGGGTGCGTCGAAGGTGAGGGTCCACCAGTCGCCGTTGTAGGCGTTCACCGAGATGCTGACCGTGCTGCCGGTCGAGCTGGAGACGGTCAACCCGTCGCCCTTGCCGGTGGAGTACGAGTACGACTTACCTTGGCTGATGTAGTCACCACTGTCCCCCCTGAAACTCAGGGACCCGGTGGAAACCGTCTGCGCCTGGGCCGTGCCGGCCACGAGCAGGCCGCCGACGGCCGCCGTGAGCGACAGGGCAGCGGCCAGGGCACGCCGCCGCCAGAGCACCTTCATGGTCTGTCTCCCCACCGAGCCAACCGGCGCTGCGCACGGTCCAGCCGTCCGAACATGGTCCAAACCAGCACTAGATCAGACTCTCCAGCGAGACCCGGTGTCAAGGGCTCGTGTGAGGTCTTTCGCGTGCCCGCGAGAGCGTTGATCTCCCGGAACGAATCAAGGCCCCTCCGAGGAGGGGCCTTGACCTGCTGTTACCTCTGGTCGGGGTGGCCGGATTCGAACCGACGACCTCTTCGTCCCGAACGAAGCGCGCTACCAAGCTGCGCCACACCCCGAGGCGTGCCGACAAATAGTAGCCCACCCGACCCGATGGTCAAACTCGGTACCCCCCGCGCCGACCGGCGAGGTCAGCGGGGGATCAGGGTGAGGACGCTCGCCTCCGGGGGGCAGGCGAAGCGCACCGGCGCGGTGGGGTGGGTGCCCAGACCGGCCGAGACGTGCAGCCAGGAATCCGAGCCGGGCCAGCGGTGCAGTCCGCGCGCCATCGACCGAGGCAGCCCGCAGTTGGTGACCAGCGCGCCGTAGCCGGGCACGCAGACCTGCCCACCGTGGGTGTGGCCGGCGAGCAGCAGCCCGAAGCCGTCGGCGGCCATCCGGTCCAGCACGGCGGGCTCCGGGGAGTGGGCCAGCGCGATGGAGAGCGCCACGCCCGGGTTGACCGGCCCGGCCACGGCCGGGTAGTCGTCCCGCTCGATGTGCGGGTCGTCCACGCCGACCAGCTCGATCTCCCGGCCGCCGGCCTTGAGGGTGGTCCGCGCGTTGTTGAGGTCCACCCAGCCGGCGCCCGTGAAGACGTCGCGCAGCTCCTCGTACGGCAGCGGCACGCCCTCGGTGTACTCCCGGTCGGGCAGGAAGTAGGTGAACGGGTTCTTCAGGACCGGCCCGGTGTAGTCGTTGGAGCCGAAGACGAAGGCGCCGGGCAGGTCGAGCAGCGGTTGCAGGGCGCGCAGCACGCCCGGCACGGCGTCCGGGTGGGCCATGTTGTCCCCGGTCACCACCACCAGGTCGGGGTCGAGGGCGGCCAGCGAGGCCACCCAGTCCTGCTTGCGCCGCTGGTCGGGCATCATGTGCAGGTCCGACAGGTGCAGCACGCGCAGCGGCTCGGCGTCGGTCGGGAGCACCGGCACGTCGTACCGGCGCAGGGTGAACATGTTGCGCTCGATGAGCGACGCGTAGGCCAGGGTGGCCGCCCCAGCGGCGACGGTCCCGGCCGCGAGCCGGAATAGTGTGCGCTTTCGCATGGCGTTCAGGGTAGTTTGACCGTCCATGAGCACGCTGAAGGACCGTCTCACCGCCGACATGCGCGCCGCTCTCAAGGCGCGCGACGAGCTGACCACCTCCACCCTGCGGATGGCCCTCGCGGCCGTCGGCACCGCCGAGGTCGCCGGGAAGGAGAAGCGCGAGCTCAGCGACGACGAGGTGCTCGCCGTGCTGACCAAGGAGGCGAAGAAGCGGCGCGAGGCGGCCACCGCCTTCGCCGACGCGGGTCGCACCGAGCAGGCCGGCAAGGAGACCGCCGAGGGTGAGGTGCTGGAGCGCTACCTGCCGAAGCAGCTCTCCGACGACGAGCTGGCCGAGCTGGTCTCGGGGGCGCTGGCCGCGGGCGGCTTCACCGGCAAGGCTCAGATGGGCCCGGCCATGAAGGCGGCCCAGGCTGCGGTGGCGGGTCGGGCCGAGGGCGGCCGGGTCGCCGCGGAGGTACGCCGGCAGCTCGGTCTCTGACCGCCCGGGTACGACGAAGCGGGCGGGCACCCACCAGGGGTGCCCGCCCGCTGTCGTCTG
The DNA here is from genome assembly GCF_008085935.1 of Micromonospora sp. AP08. NCBI lineage: Bacteria > Bacillati > Actinomycetota > Actinomycetes > Micromonosporales > Micromonosporaceae > Micromonospora > Micromonospora sp. AP08. Next base: position 16,634 of record NZ_VSEZ01000023.1, on the reverse strand, counting down.
TTCGGGTCAGCCGCGTGGCCGGCCCGGTTTGGTGGGACCGGCCGGCGGCGGAACCACGGGGCCCGTGCCGGTGCCGGGCTTCGGCTGGCCGCCGCCGGCGCTGACCTCGATGGTCACCACGCCGCCCTTGATGGTGCGCCCGTCCGGGCTGGTGCCCGCCGCCATGCCGGCCTCGCACTCTGACGGGACCTTCTGGCTGGCCACAACCGGCTCGAAGCCGGCGCCGCGCAGCCGCGACTTGGCGGTCTCGATGGACTCGCACTTCACCCCTGGAATCGCGCGCTGGTCACCCTCGATGATCTTCCCGCTCGGCGGGGTGAAGTTGATCCGCTCCTTGCCGATCATGGCGTCGCGCAGCGTCTGGTAGACCGCCGGGTTGATGCCCCACGGCACCTCGTTGTGCTTCATCTTCTGGGTGGTCTGCGGCCAGTCCGGGTCGGCCTCGATGCCGGCCACCGCGTACTGCTTGGTCATGGCGACCAGCGCGGAGGTCTTGTCCCCGTCGGTGGTGCCGGACTTGCCGGCCACCGGCGCGTTGACGATCCCGCGGACGTTGCCCGCGGTGCCGTTCTTGCACTTCGAGGTCGACGAGTGGTCACCCAACGGGCAGCGAGCCGCATCCACGGCGGCCCGGGCCACCTCGGTGCTGATCCGCTGCTCGCAGTGCGGGTTGGCGATGTCCAGCTTGTCGCCGTCCGGGCCGCGGATCTCCTGCACCGGGATCGGCTCGCACCACTTGCCGTCCGCGGCCAGGGTGGCGTACGCGTTGGCCAGTTCCAGCGGGGTCGTCTGCGAGACGCCCAGCGTGAACGCGCCCCACTGGTGTGCGGCGTCCTTGTTGGCGGCGTAGCTGGCATCATTCGAGGCCCGGAAGGTGATGCCGAGCTTCTGCGCGGCCTTCACCACGTTCTCCGCGCCGACCCGCTGCTGGAGCTCCACGAAGAAGGTGTTGACCGAAGCGCCGAAGGCGCTCCACATGTTGTGCACGCCGGCCATCGACTTCGCGGCGTTCTGCGGGCAGTAGAAGTGCGTACCCGGGCAGGCGGCCGGATTGCCGGTGTCGATGATGTACTCCGACTTGAACTGCGGCTGCGCGTTGATGGTGTAGCTGAGCGGGTAGCCCTTCTCCAGAGCCGCCACCAGCGTGAAGATCTTGAAGGTCGAGCCGGCCTGGTAGCCGGTGATGCCGGCGCCGCCGCTGATCAGGGGGTTCACCGTGTTCGGCCGGTTGCCCCGGATGTTCTTCTTGGCCTTCTTCGGGTCGCTGGAGATCTTGTTCTGCGGGTGGTTGGGGTCGTCGAGCTTGAAGTTCCGGTTGACCGCGATGGCGCGGACCCGCCCGCTGCCCGGTTCGATGGCGGCCACCATCCGGGCGGCCGTCGCGTCCTCGCTCAGTTGGTTGCGGACGGCCTTGTCGGCGCCCCTCTGCGCCTGCACGTCGAGGGTGGTGGTGATGGTGTAGCCGCCGCTCTTCAGCCGCCGCTCCCGGTCGTAGGAGGTGGAGCCGAAGGTCTCCTGCTGGAGCCACCAGCGGTAGAAGTAGTCGCAGAAGAAGCCCCAGGAGCGGGTGTTGGTGGCGACGCAGCCGTTCGGGGTGCGCTTCTTCGCCACCTTGAGCTTGATCTTCTTGGCCTGGTCGGCCTGCTCCTGGGTGATGGCGCCGATCTGCACCATGTTGTTGATGACGTAGTCGCGCCGGTCGACCGCCTGGGGGTAGCCGATCGGGGTGGTGGGGTCGAACGCGGTGGGCGCCTTCACCATGCCGGCCAGCAGGGCCGACTCCTGGATGTCGAGCTTGCTCGGCGGCTTGTTGAAGTAGACCTGGCTGGCGGCGTAGATGCCGTACGCGCCGTTGCCGAAGGCGGCGATGTTCAGGTAGCGCCGCAGGATCTCGTCCTTGGAGAGTTCCTTGTCGATCTGGAGCGCGTAGCGCATCTCGCGGAGCTTGCGGGCGCTGGTGTCCTCGGTCGCGGCGACCACGTCGGCCGGGTGGGTGGCCGAGTAGGAGATGGCCAGCCGGACGTACTGCATGGTGAGCGTCGACGCGCCCTGCCGCTGGGCGCCGGCCTGGTTGTTGACGAACGCCCGGGCCACGCCGTTGAGGTCCACGCCGTTGTGCTTGTAGAAGTCGTGGTCCTCGGCCGCGATGATGGCCTTCTGCATGATCGGCGAGATGTCCTTGAGTTCCACGTCGCGCCGGTTCTCGTCGTACATCGTGGCCAGCGGGGTCTTGCCGTCGGAGGCCAGCAGGTAGGTGATCTGCGGGGCCCGGGCCACCGTCAGTTCCTTGGGCAGCGCGCCGAAGGTCTCGGCTCCCGCCTTGGCGGCAAGTCCGGACATCGCCACCGCGGGGAAGGCCGCCGCCGCGACCACCACGCCGGCCAACAGGCCACAGATGAGTAGCGATGCGGCGTTGGTCAGCACGTTGTGGTCACGTTTCCGCATCCAGGTCACCTCGACAGGGTACGCGAGTAGGGAACGAGGGGCGCGCGGGGAACTTTCCCCATTTCCTGCGCGCGCCGACCTCGTTGTGCTAAACGCACGAACCCCGGTGCGTGGTTGCGTAAAACCTGGCAGAAGTCTCCTCCGAACGGGGGAGTGCCGCAGCGTTTTCCCGTACTCGGGCCGGGTAGACGGCGGGCGAAAGCCCGGGAAGCCGGGAGTGTCCGGAATGATGGATTTCGCCGACAACGTTGCGTAATCAGGCGACTACACAGCATGATGGTGGCGGCGACAGCAGCCACACGTCGTCCGTGCCGCCCTGGGGAGGCCGGCCCGGACGACCGGGGGGAATTCGACGGCTGGTCGCGCGAAGTCGGTAGGTACTGCAAGGGGGGACGTGTACAGATGGGCATGATCACTGACTGGCCGTCACTGGCGGCGTGTCAGAACGGGGACCCGGACGCGTTGTTCGTACAGGGCGCCGAACAGAACGTGGCGAAAAGGATCTGCCGGAGCTGCCCAGTTCGGTACGAGTGCCTGGCCGACGCGCTCGACAACCGGATCGAGTTCGGCGTGTGGGGTGGCATGACCGAACGCGAGCGCCGGGCGCTGCTGCGCCGTCACCCGCAGGTGACCAGCTGGCGCAAGATGTTCGAGGCGGCCATGAAGAAGAACGCCAAGGAGAAGGCCGGTCGGGACAAGGTCCTCGTGACCACGGCCAACTGACCGGCGCGCCGGCCGGCGGTGCTCACCGCCGGCTGATCGCCTCGCCGATCGTCCGCAGCCCGTCGACGTCGTGCACGTCGGCGGGCTGCGCCGTCACCGACACCGCCGGCACCTCCGGGAACGCCTCGGTGAACCGGGCCGCCACCCGCTGCTCGCGTGCCGCCTGCTCGGCCAGCGCGGCGTGCGCCCGCAGCACCTCGGCGGTGCTCTCGTGCCCGCCCGCGCCGGCCAGCCGCTCCGCGGCGGCCAGGCTGTCCGCCGCGGACAGGTCCGGCACGGCCGGCCGGTGCACCCGGTTGAGCACCAGGCCGGCCAGCGGCATCCGCTCGGAGCGCAGCCGGCCGGCGAAGTAGGCCGCCTCCCGGACCGCGTCCGGCTCCGGCGCCGCGACCAGCAGGAACGCCGTCTCCCGGGCCTGGAGGATGCGGTACGTCTGCTCGGCCCGCTGCCGGAAACCGCCGAACATCGAGTCCAGGGCGGCGACGAAGCCGGACAGGTCGGTGAGCAGCTGCGCGCCGAGCACCTTCTGCACCACCTTCGAGAACATCCCGAAGCTGGCCGTCACGAAGCTGAACATGCTCCGCCCGCCGCTGCGGGCGGGGGCGAGCAGGAGCCGCAGCATCCGGCCGTCGAGGAAGCGGGAGAGCCGGGCCGGCGCGTCCAGGAAGTCCAGCGCCGAACGGGACGGGGGGGTGTCCACCACGATGAGGTCCCACTCGCCCCGGGCGTGCAACTGGCCGAGCTTCTCCATCGCCATGTACTCCTGCGTGCCGGCGAAGGTCGAGCTCATGGCCTGGTAGAAGGGGTTCGAGAAGATCTCCGCGGCCTTCGCCGGATCGGTGTGCTGGAGCACCACGTCGTCGAAGGTGCGCTTCATGTCGAGCATCATGGCGTGCAACTGGCCGCCGCTGTCCTCGACGTCGATCCCCTTGACCTGACGCGGGGTGTTGTCCAGCTCGGTCAGGCCGAGCGACTGGGCCAGCCGGCGGGCCGGGTCGATGGTGAGCACCACCGTGCGCCGGCCGTGCCGCTCGGCCGCCCGCAGCGCCAGCGCCGCCGCGGTGGTCGTCTTGCCCACTCCGCCCGCCCCGCAGCAGACCACGATCCGCACGCCGGGATCGGCGAGGATCTGGTCGAGGTCCAGCGGTGGCGCCGCGTCTTCGGAAGGCACCAATCGAGCGTATCGGTCTCGAGGGTCTCTCTGCTCCGTGCCGGCCGCAGGTGTGAGTCAATCCGCCCGGACGAGCGTCTCCGCCAGCGTCTCGAGCCCCGCCCGGTCGACCCCGGCGGGCAGCAGCGGCACCTCGGTCAGGGGCAGGCCCAGCTCCACCAGGTCGGCGCGGAGCGAATCCTCCAGCTCCCGGCGGACGTGCTGGTCGCGGGCCTCGGCGGCGAGGCCGGACACGGTCCGGGCGTCGGTCGGCAGGCCCGCGGCGGCCAGCCCGCGCTTCAGCTCGGCGGCGGTCACCGGCCCGCCGGTCGGCACCGGGGGACGGGCCCCGTTGACGATCACCCGGCCGATCGGGAAGCCCAGCTTGGTCAGCTCGGCGATCGCGTCGACGGTCTCCTGGACCGGCATCTCCTCCAGCAGCGTGACCACGTGCACGGCGGTCATCGGCGAACGGAGCAGCGCGGAAACCCCCTCGCTCTGGGTCTTGATGGGGCCCACCTTGGCCAGCCGCGCGGTCTCCGCGGTGACGTTGAGGAAGCGGCCGATCCGCCCGGTCGGCGGCGCGTCCAGCACCACGGCGTCGTACACCCGGCGCTGTCCGCTGGTCCGGGTGGTCGCCTCCTTGACCTTGCCGGTGAGCAGCACGTCCCGCAGGCCCGGGGCGATGGTGGTGGCGAAGTCGATGGCGCCCAGCTTGCGCAACGCCCGCCCGGCGGCGCCGAGCTTGTAGAACATGTCCAGGTACTCGAGGAGCGCCTCCTCGGCGTCGACCGCCAGGGCGCGCACCTCGCCGCCGCCCGGCGCGTCGGCCAGGTGCCGTTCCTCGTAGGGCAGCGGGTCGGTGCCGAAGAGCTGGGCGATGCCCTGCCGCCCCTCCACCTCGACCAGCAGGGTGCGCCGGCCGCCGGCGGCCAGCCCGAGGGCCAGCGCCGCCGCCACGCTGGTCTTGCCCGTGCCGCCCTTGCCGGTCACCACGTGCAGGCGGGCCGGCCATCTGCCGGCGGATTCGGCCGGCTGCTCAGTCGCTGCCACCCGTCGAGCCTATCCAGCCGCCGGGATCAGGCGACCTCGCAGACCCACCAACCCGTCTTCCGCACCACGGTGAAGCGCAGCTCCTGGTCGGCCACCTTCTCGTCGGCGGTGGTCATGGTGACCTTCGTGCTGACCGTGGCCCGGTCCCCGGTCTGGTTGTCCACCTTCGGGGTGGTCCACCGGAACCGCGGGTTCTGGTACTGCCCGGCGTACTTCCGCACCTCGTCGACCTTGGCGGCGATCTTGCCGTCGTCGCGGGACGCGGAGCAGACGAAGGTGGCCGCCTTGCGGGCGTCCCGGTCCTGGTAGACCGCGGTGAGGAAGCCGTCCACCGCGACCGTCGGCTCCTTGGCGCCCTGGCCGTCCTCGGCCTGGCGCAGGGTGAGGAACGCGGCCGTGCCGCCGCCACCGCAGAGCAGGATCGCCGCGCCCAGCACGATCGAGGCGATCAACAGGCCGCGCCGCTTCTTCGGGGCCGCCGGCTGCGGGTACGGCGGGTAGCCGGGTGCCGGCGGAGGCAGGGCCCCGGGGGCCGGGGTGGCGCCGGCGGGCGGCTCCTGGTGGGCGGGACCTCCGGGCGAGCCGGCGGCGCCACCGATGGGCGGTTGGGTCATGTGTTCCCCCGGAGTGCGGCGCCGTCGCCGCCCCAGGCGACGGACACGTGATCGAGCGTGGCGGGCGAACGCGGGCGCTCGTCCAGACCGGAAGGGTAGCGGTCGGCGGGCGGCTTGCCAGCCCCACGTCCGCCGCGCCACGCCACATCGGACGTGAAGCCGCCGTCGCATTCCGGAGCAGCAATGTGTCGCATATGTGACTGGAGGTGACCGGCCGTGCGCGTCCCGTTGCTGGGACTCCGCGCAGGTCCTACGTTCGTCGCGACGCGGGGGCCGGACCGGGCAGGGGTTCCGAGCCGGATGGTGGTGACTGTGAACAGGTACGAGGCCCGGAGGCAGCGGATGCGCGACGCGGAGAACATTCCCCGAGCCCAGTTCTCCCCCGGTGAGCGGGCGGGACGGCCCGGCGAAGCCGAGGTGCCCGGCACGGGAGTGCCGTTCAACGAGCGGTCCTACCGGCCGCCGGCCGAGGTCCTCCGCAGCCTGGTCCGGCGGGGCGGGCGGGGTCGGGACGAGGACGAGCCCGGCTACGTCATCCACCTGCCGGTGCGGGTCCCCGACCTGACGGCGGCCACCGCGCTCGCCGGCACCGTGGCCACCTCGCTCGGCTTCCTCAGCGAACTCGACGCCGGCGAGACGACGGTCTCCACGGCCGACGACCAGAACAACCGGCACCGGGTCTTCTGCGACCTGCTGCTGCCCGACCGCACCCGGTGCCCCCAGCGGTACGACCACGAGGGCCCCTGCGGCGAGCCGTCCGGTACGCCCGAGCAGCGTCCCGGGTCCCCGTAGCAGCGCCGGACCGTAGGCTGTGCCTGACCGCAGTCCATGCCAGGCAAGGGAGCCTTGACTCGATGCAGAAGTGGGAATACGCCACGGTCCCGTTGCTGGTCCACGCGACCAAGCAGATCCTCGACAACTGGGGCGAGGACGGCTGGGAGCTGGTCTCCGTGGTTCCCGGCCCGAACCCGGAGCAGCTCGTCGCCTACCTGAAGCGCCCGAAGGGTGCCGGCGCATGAGCAACGGACCGCACGCGAAGCTCGCGGAACTCGGCCTGACCCTGCCCGAGGTGACGGCGCCGCTGGCCAGCTACGTGCCGGCCGTCCAGTCCGGGCAGCACGTCTACGTCTCCGGCCAGCTCCCGCTCGCCGAGGGCAAGCTGCTCGCCACCGGCAAGGTCGGCAACGGCGTCTCCGCCGAGCAGGCGAAGGACCTGGCGCAGCGCTGCGCGCTCAACGCGCTCGCCGCCGTCGACTCGCTGGTCGGCCTGGAGAACGTCGTCAAGATCGTGAAGCTGACCGGTTTCGTGGCGAGCGCGCCCGGCTTCACCGGCCAGCCCGGTGTGGTCAACGGCGCCTCCGAGCTGTTCGGCGCCGTCTTCGGCGAGGCCGGCCGGCACGCCCGCAGCGCGGTGGGCGTGGCCGAACTGCCCCTCGACGCCCCCGTCGAGGTCGAGGTCATCGTCGAGGTGGCCTGACGCTCCGTACCCGCGATCTTGCGGACGCCGTACGGGCAGACAGCCCGCAGGGGGACATAACGCCTGACGGAGCCGCAAGATCGCGGGGAGTGGCGGGCGGGGTCGTACGATCGCTGCCATGGGTGGGCGTGTGACCGGAGCCGCAGCGGCGCTCGCGGACGAGCTGCCGGAGTGGGTGACGCTGGTGCGTGCCCCCAACCCGGGGCCGATGACGCTCGACGGCACGAACAGCTGGGTGCTGCGCGCACCGGGCGCGTCGCACGCCGTGGTGGTCGACCCCGGCCCGGCCGACGAGGAGCACCTGGCCGCACTCACCGCGCACGGCCCGGTCGGCTTCGTGCTGATCACCCACGGGCACGCCGACCACACCGAGGGCGCGCCCCGGCTCAGCGCGCTGCTGGGCGGCGCGCCGGTCCTCGCCGTCGACCCGGCGCACACCGTGGGCGGCGCGCCGCTGACCCCGGACACCGCGCTCGACGCCGGCCTGGAGATCCGCCCGCTGGCCACCCCCGGGCACACCGCCGACTCGGTCTGCTTCCTGGTCGGACACGGCGACGAGCGGGTCGTGCTCACCGGCGACACCATCCTGGGGCGGGGCACCACGGTGGTCGCCCACCCGGACGGGCACCTCGGCGACTACCTGTCGAGCCTGGAGCTGCTCACCACGTACCGGGGGATCCCGGCGCTGCCGGGGCACGGCCCGGCGCTGGCCGACTGCGGCGCGGCGGCCGAGTTCTACCTGGCCCACCGGCGCGCCCGGCTCGACCAGGTCCGGGCGGCGGTCGCCGCCGGCGCGACCACCGCGCCCGAGGTGGTCGAGCGGGTCTACGCGGACGTCGACCGGTCGCTGTGGTGGGCGGCCGAATGGTCGGTCCGGGCCCAGCTGGAGTACCTCGGCGTGACCGCCCGGGAATCCGGCGCCGGGGGTGCGGAGTTGGAGCAACCGTGACCTGCCCGGTGTGTGGCACCGTCGCCGTACCCGGCGCGCGGTTCTGCCACAACTGCGGGGCCGCGCTGCCGGCCGCCGCCACGCTGCCCGCCGCCGAGCGGCGGGTGGTCACCGTGCTCTTCGGCGACCTCTCCGACTTCACCTCCTGGTCCGAGGACCTCGACCCGGAACGGGTCGGCGCGGTCACCGACCGGGTGCTGGCCGCCCTGGCCGGCGCGGTCAAGACCTTCGGCGGGCACGTCGACAAGCTCACCGGCGACGGGATCATGGCGGTCTTCGGCGCGCCCGTGGCGCACGAGGACGACGCCGAGCGGGCCGTCCGGGCCGCGCTCTCCATGCAGCGGGCGGTCCGCCGGGTGCTCGACGACGAGCGGGGCGGCGGCGCGCCGCTCGGCCTGCGGGTCGGGCTGAACACCGGCGACGTGATCGCCGGCATCCAGGCCGCCATCGAATACACGGTCATCGGCGACACGGTGAACACCGCCGCCCGGCTGGCCGACGCCGCGGCCGTGGGCGCGGTCTACGCCGGGGCGCGCACCTCCGCCGCCACCCGGCACGTCGCCTCCTGGCGGGCGCTGCGCCCGCTGCGGCTCAAGGGCAAGCGCGAGCCGGTCGAGGCGTACGAGCTGCTCGGCCTGCTGGACGCGCCGGGCACCCGGTCCGGCCTCGGCGACGAGGCGCCCTTCGTGGGCCGGGAGACCGAGATCGGCCGGGTCGCCGGCCGGCTCGCCGAGGTGATCGACCGGAGCGAGCCGCGGGTGCTGCTGATGACCGCCGAGGCGGGGATCGGCAAGTCCCGGTTCGCCGCCGAGGTGGAGCGCCTCGCCGCGGGCTACGACGTCGGCGCCGGCCGGTACGCCGCGCACACCGGCGCCCGGGTCCTCTCCGTCCGCTGCGCCGCGTTCGGCGAGCGGCGGCGGCTCGCCCCCCTCGCCGACCTCGTCCGGGCGGCGGTCGGCCTGCCCAACGACGCTGCCACCGCGCTCACCCGGCCGGCCGTCGAGGAGCGGCTGCGCCGCCTCGGGCAGCGCCTCGGCCGGCTCCCCGGCGACACGCCCCCGCTCGCCGTGGAGCAGCTCCTGGCCCTGCTCGGGTACGCCGAGCTCCCCGCCGCCGCCGAGAACGGCGAGTGGAACGCCGCCTCCCCGCCGCCGGACGCCGAGGCGGTGCCCAACGCGGTCGCCGAGCTGCTCAGCGCGCTCGCCCGGGAGGCGCCGCTGGTGATCGTGGTGGACGACCTGCACGACGCCACCGCCGAGACGATCAAGGCGCTCGCGCTGACCCTCAACCGGCTCAGCGGTCCGGTGCTGGTGCTGCTGCTCGGCCGGCCGGAGCTGGTGCGGACCGCCGGCGCGCTGACCCGGGTCGCGGACGCCGAGGTGCACGGGCTGCCCCCGCTGCGCGGCGCCGACGCCTCCCGCCTGCTCACCAGCTATCTGAGCGGCGGCAAGCTGTCGCCGGCCGACGCGGACCGGCTGCTCGCCACCGCCCAGGGCAACCCGTTCTACCTGGCCGAGCTGGTCACCCTGCTCATGGAGCGCGGAGCCCTGACCGCCGGCCCGGGGCGGGACGCCAACGTCGGCTGGCGGCTGGCACCCGGCTCGCTGGGCAGCCGGCTGCTCTCCCGGGACCTGGCGGCCGTGCTCGCCGCGCGTATCGACGCGCTGCCGCCGGACGCCCGCTCGGTGCTGCGGGACGCCGCGGTGGTCGGCGACACGGTGCCGGGCGGCACGCTGGAGGCGCTGCGCGAGCAGCGCGTCGGGCGGGACGGCCGGCCCGCCGCGGTGGCCGCGGTCGAGCTGGACCGGGCCGTGGAGGAACTGCTGCAACGCCGGATGCTGCACCGCACCCGCACCGGGTTCGCCTTCGCCACCCCGCTCATGCGGGAGGCCGCGTACGCCGGGGTGAGCAAGGCCGAGCTGGCCGACCGGCACGCCGCGCTGGCCCGCTGGGCCGCCCCCGAGAGCGCCGACGGCAACGGCAACCCGCCGGGCGGGTTCACCGAGGCCGCCCGGGACGACTTCGTCGCCGAGCACGTCGAGCGGGCCGCCGCGCTCGCCGACGCGGTCAAGCTCCGCCCGGACGCGCCGGCCCGGGCCGTGGTCCCGCTGGGCGTGGCCGCGCTGGGCCGGGCCGCCCGCCGCGCGCTGCGGTCAGGGGAGCCGGCGCTGGCCGTCGAGTACGCCGAACGCGCCGCCGAACTGGCCCGCGACGGGATGCCGCTGGCCGACCGGGTGGTGCACGCCCGGGCGCTGCTCCAGATCGGCCGCCCGACCGACGCGCTCGCCTTCGCCGAGAAGATCGCCGCCAACGCCGGGGACGCGGCGGCCACCCGCACCAGCGCCCTGCTGCTGGCCGGCCAGGCCCACCAGACGCTGGGCGACGCCGACCGGGCCGAGCGCAGCTGGCAGGAGGCGTTGCAGGTGGCCACCGCCGCCAACCTGCCCACCATGCGCGCCTCGGCCATGCGCCGGCTCGGCATGGCCGACTTCATCGCCGGCCGGCTGGGCCAGGCGAGCAGCCGGCTGGCCGCCTCCTACCAGGTCAGCCTCGCCGCCAAGGATCCGCGCGGGCAGGCCTGGTCGTTGCAGAACCTGGCCTGGGTGACGACCACCCGGGGCGACTTCGCCGGCACCGACGCGGTGCTCGGCCGGGCCGCCCGGCTCTTCGCCGAGCTGAAGGACCCGTACGGGCGGGCCTGGCTGCGCGGGACCACCGCGTTCGCCCGGCTGCTCGCCGGCCGGCTCCGCGAGGCGTGCCGGATGGCGCAGGTGTTCCTGCCGTTCGGCGAGCGGGTCGGCGAGGCGTGGGCCGTGGGCACGCTCCGCGCCGTCGAGGCGTACGCCACCGCCGAGCTGGGTGAGCTGGGCGAGGCGGACCGGGCGGCACGCCGGGCGTACCGGGAGTTCGCCGAGGTCGGCGACGACTGGGGGCAGGGCTTCGCGCTGGTCGTGCGCGGGGTGGTGGCGCGCGGGCTGGGCGAGCCGGAGCACGCCGCCGACCTGCTCACCGACGCCCTCGCATACGCCGATCGCACCGCGCACCCGCTGCTCACCGGGATGGCCGGCACGCTGCGCGGCTTCGTGGCGCTGGACATGGGCGACGCCGGGACCGCCGAGCGGGAGGCCCGGTCGGTGCTGACCAGTGTGGAGCCGCACAATCCGCAGGCCCCGGCCCAGGTGGCGCCGCGGGTGCTGCTCGCCTTGGCCCGGCTTGCCGCCGGCGACCCGGCGACCGCCGTGGGGCTGCTCGCTCCGGTCGCCACCGCCGCCGCCAACACCCCGTCGCTGCTCTTCTCCCGCCGGCAGACCATGGCCCGGTACGCGTCCGCGCTGCTCGCTCACGGCCAGCGGGAGCAGGCGCTGGACTGGGCGCAGCGGGCGGTGTCCGCCCCGGCCGAGGACGTGCGCAGCCAGGTCGTCGCGCGGATGGTGCTGGCCGAGGCGCTCTCCGCGTGCGGCCGCCCGGCCGAGGCGCTGGCCAGCGCCGAGGAGGCGGTGCGGCTGGCGTACGCCACCGAGCAGCGCAGTGAACGGGCCTTCGCCGACGCGCTCCGCGATCGCCTCGCCGGGCACTGATCCGCCCCCAGTTCTGCCGGTTCCGGGGATGTTTCCGGCGGAGGAGGCGGTTAGCGTGGGGGCGACGGCCGTCCGCGTCGACGGCCGCGGGTTGGGGAGGAACGGATGAGGCTGCCGCGCTCCGGCGCCGGCTGGACGATCGCGGTCTTCGGGATCCTGGCGCTGCTGCTCGGCGCCCTGGGGCTGATCTGGCCGGAGACGCAGCTGCGCCTGCTCGGCTTCGAGGTGCCGGCCGAACGCGCGCCCGGCGACTACACCGGCACGTTCCTCACCGCGTCCTCGATGGCCTCGTTCAACATGGGGGTCTACTACCTGCTCGCGGTGGCCACCGAGTGGCGGCCGTTCTACCGGTTCACCGTCTGGTTCCGCCTGGTCACCTTCACCGTCTTCAGCATCGCGGTGCTCTCCGACGTCGCGCCGGACCGGTTCCTCGGGGTGGCCGCCTGGGAGGGCCTGGGCGCTGTCGCGACCGCCGTGGGCCTGTGGTGGGATGCCCGCCGGGCGGCCACCGGACCGGCCGGGCCGGGTGCGGCGGACGACAGCGCCCCGGGCGCGGTGCCGGCGACCGACGCGGTGCACTGAGCGACCGGAACAGTTGGGTATTTTCGAGCCGTGACCGAGACCCCGCCCGGCGCCCTGCGGCTGCCCATCGTGCCCGGTCTGACCGACCTGGAGGTCTTCGCCCGGGGTGGCTACGCCACCGTCTACCGGGCCACGCAGATCTCGGTGGGGCGCGAGGTCGCCGTCAAGGTGGAGAACCGGACGCTGGCCAGCGAGCGGGACCAGGCGCGCTTCCTGCGTGAGGCGCGGGCCGCCGGCAAGATGTCCTCCCATCCGCACGTGGTGGACCTCTTCGACGTCGGGGTCACCGTCGACCAGCACCCCTACCTGATCATGGAGCTCTGCGACGGCTCGTACGCGGAGCGGATGCGCCGGCGCCCGTTGGGCGCGGTGGAGGCCCGCGACCTCGGCGTGAAGATCGCCGACGCGCTGGCCCACTCGCACGCGGCCGGGGTGCTGCACCGGGACGTCAAGCCGGCGAACATCCTCTACTCGCACTTCAACCCGGCGGTGCTGGCCGACTTCGGGCTGGCCGTGCTGGCCGAGGTGCGCGACGCCTCGGTCACCCTGGAGGTGCTCACCCCGGCGTACGCGCCGCCGGAGATGTTCAGCCACAGCCCGCCCAGCCCGGCCGTCGACGTCTACGCGCTCTGCGCCACCCTCTACGCGGTGATGCACGGCCGCCCGCCGCGCTGGCAGTCCGAGCGCAACCCGAGCCTGGTCACCGTGCTGGAGATGTTCCAGCAGCCGATTCCCGGCCTGCCGGGCGTGCCCGACGAGCTGATCGACGTGCTGCGGCTCGGCATGGCGAACGACCCGGGCGAGCGCCCCTCCGCCGTCGAGCTGCGCGGCCTGCTCGCGTCGCTCCCGCTGGGCCCGGGCGCCGCACCGGTGAGTGGCGCGCCCTACCCGGGGGCCCCGGTCAGCGGCGGTCCGACCACCGGCGGCCACCCGCTGCCCCGCAGCGGCCAGCCGAGCCCGCGCCCGCCGTCGGAGGACACCCACCCGACCGTGCCGACCCGCGGCCGGCGCTGGCCCCGGCGCTGGTTCCTCGGCGGTGCGGGGGTGCTCGCGCTCGCCGCCTCGGCCAGCGCCGGGGCCTGGCTCGCCGGCGGTGCGCCGCCCGTGGTGTCGCCGACGCCGGTGGCCAGCGGTGCCGCCGAGTCGTCCGGGGCGAAGGTGCTGCCCGGCTGCGCAACGGGCGACGTCCGGCTGCCGGCGGGCGTCCACTGCGCGTCCGAACTGGAGTGTTACGGCCCGGTCCGGCTGCGCCGCGACCGGGCCGAGGCGACCCGGGTCCCATGCGACGGCCGGCACACCTGGGAGACCTACGCGGAGGGCGACCTGCCGGCCGCGCTGGCGGGTGCGGGCCACGACGCGGTGGTGGCCGACCCGGCCGTCCAGCAGGTCTGCAACGTCAGCACGTTCCGGCTGGTCAGCGGCATCCGGCAGGCGACCGGCTGGAACCTGGAGGTGCTGCCGCCGGCCGGCACGGCGCTGGACCGCACCTACCGGTGCCTGGCGGGCCGGGGCGTGGACGCGCTCGCCGTGCCCACCCTCACCGGTCGCTGACGCCGTTCGCCGCCCGCTGTTCCCGCACGGCCCGGGGATCGAGCGTGGCCAGGGTGTCGGCGTCCATCGGGTAGGCGCCGCCGGACGCCCGCAGGTCGCGGACCGCCCGCGGATCGAGCGTTTCCAGGGTGTCGGCGTCGCCCGCGTAGCCGCCGGTGGGCGTGCGGAGTTGCCGCACGGCCCGGGGGTCGATCGCCTCGAGGGTGTCGGCGTCCACTCCGTACCCGGCGGGGGCCGGCCACTCCTCGGTCGGGGCGTGGGCGCGGGGAGGGGCCTGGCGGGCGGCGGTCACCGTCACCCCGGCGACCATGCCGAGCAGGACACAGATCAGGGCCAGCACCACCGACAGGATGCCGGCGGGGCGCCACACCACCAACGTGACCAGCGCCGCGACCGCCGCCAGCGATGCGACGGCGGCCTTGACCCGCGCATCGGGCTTCGGGAACGAACTCACCCGACAAGCATGGCCCAGCGCGTCGACCTGTCAACCGCCGGGCTGGGATGGCTTCCCGTCAGAAGTGTTTCCTCCCTGGTCACCCTCCCACCTGGAGGGCAGAAAGCGTCGATCAAGAAAAATTCGTTACATCAATCGGCAATCTGTCGCTTCTGCCCGCGTTTGACGGGCGGCTTTGGTTGGCCTTGATCCCTAAAGTGACGGGGGTCGAGGTCTCCTCGACGGACCCCGTTCCCCACCGGAAGGCAGCCACATGCCACGTGCAACCCGGTCCCTCACCGCAACAGGGATCGCCGGCCTCGTCCTCGCCGGATCGGCGTTCGCGCCCGCCGCGGCCGCGGCCCGCACGCCGCAGCCACCGACGCACGACCGGACCAGCGCCGCCGAGGCGCGCCGGGTCGACCGCGTGCCGACGCCGAAGCTCGACTGGTACGCCTGCTACGACTACGCCGAGTGCGCCACGGTCCGGCTCCCGCTGGACTACGACAACCCCAAGGGCGCCACCACCGAGGTGGCGGTGCTCCGGGTCAAGGCCCGCGACCAGCAGCACAAGGTCGGCAGCCTGTTCCTCAACCCGGGCGGCCCGGGCGGCTCCGGCACCAGCATCGCGCTCGCCGCGCCCTATTTCCTCGGCGACGACCTGCTCGACCGCTTCGACATCGTCGGCGTCGACCCGCGCGGCGTCGCCGCCAGCGACAACGTGAAGTGCTTCCCGTCGGTGAAGGAGCAGACCCGGGCGTACGCCGGGCTGAACGTCGCCTTCCCGTACACGAAGGCCGAGGAGAAGGCGTACGTCGCGGCGTCCAAGGCGGTCGGCAGGGGCTGTTCGACCACGGGCCGGCCGCTGACCGGTGCGGCGTCCACCGCCGAGGTGGCCCGCGACATGGACGTGCTGCGCCGCGCGGTCGGCGACAAGAAGCTCAGCTACCTGGGCTTCAGCTACGGCACCGCGCTGGGGCAGTACTACGCCAACATGTTCCCGGACCGGTTCCGCGCCCTCGTGGTCGACGGCGTGCTCAACCCGAACGCCTGGGTCGGCCAGGGCGGGGCCCGCAACCAGCTCCAGGAGACCCGGCTGCGCAGCGCCGACGGCGCGTACCGCGCGCTGCACGAGATCCTGGTGCGGTGCGCCAAGGCCGGTGCCGAGAAGTGCGCGCTGGCGTCCGGCGGCGACCCGGTCGCCGCGTACGAGACGGTGGCGCAGCGGCTGCGCAAGAAGCCGCTCGTGGTGGACGACCCGGACCTCGGGCAGTTCACCGTGAGCTACGCCGACTTCGTCAGCGCCACCCTCGGCAACCTGTACGACCCGAACGGCTGGCAGTACATCGTGGAGCTCACCGGTGAGCTGCTGGTGCTGACCGACCCGGCCGCGGCCGCGCCGGCCCGGGCGCAGGCGCGCACCGAGGTGGCCCGCCGGGCTGCCCAGGCCCGCCAGCAGCGCGGGTACGACTTCCCGTACGACAACGGGCTGGAGACGTTCCTGACGGTGGACTGCACCGACGCGTACCACCCGAAGAGCGCGGACGCCTGGCCGGCGCTGTCGGCCAGGGAGGACAAGCGGGCGCCGTACTTCGGCCGGGCCTGGGCCTGGGGCGCCGCGCCCTGTGCCCGCAACACGTGGACGGTGCGCGACGAGGACGCCTGGACCGGCCCGTTCGACCGGACCACCGCCGCGCCCGTGCTGGTGGTCGGCAACTACTGGGACCCGGCGACCAACTACCAGGGCGCGGTCAGCTCGGCCCGGCTGCTGCCGAACAGCCGGCTGCTGAGCAGCGACAGCTGGGGGCACACCGCCTACGGCACGTCGGCCTGCGTGACCGGCGCGGTCGACGCGTACCTGCTCAGGGGGACGCTGCCGGCCAGGGGCACGCTCTGCACCGGTGACGCCCAGCCGTTCCAGGACGAGCCGGCGGCCACCCGGGCGGCGGCGTCGAAGAGTGACCTGGCCCGGGCCGGTGAGCCCGGCCGTGGCGAGCCGAAGCGGCTGCCGCCGGTGGTCGCGCCGCTGCCGGCGGTCGGCACGCTGACCGTCCGCTGAGGGACCCCCGGGGTACGGCG
>NZ_VSEZ01000022.1:0-72817 GCF_008085935.1 Micromonospora sp. AP08 | reverse complement strand
ATGACACACCTATGGGTAGACGTCGCTGGCCTGCTGGACACCGTCGATACCGACCTGCTCCGCAACGACCGCATTGACGACCTGCGGATCGGCCGGTGGCGGCCTCCGACCTCCTAACGGGAACGATCGGCGGCTCATCCTGGTCACTCGATCGTCTCAGCCCACCGGCCGCCCGGCCCTCGGCCCCGCGAAGTGGCTAACAAGCTGATGTTCTTTCCTACCTAGTCGGCCCGGATGCGGATCGCCGAGTCGGTGGACACGGTACCGGCGACCACTCGGTCCCCCACCCCGCGTGGGACCGGCCGCGGCTCGCCGGTGATCATCGACTCGTCTAGTTCGGCGCCGCCTTCACCGACGTTCTCGTCGGTGCCTGGCCGATAGCCGCATTTCCTGCCACGGAGTACATCGAGGTATGACCCATGGCAGCGGCGAGCCCGGGCCAATGACAACTGGCCCGGGCTCGTCGCTGGCTAGAGGAGAGCCTTGCCGTGGGCGTCCTCACTCTTGCCCGCGCCGTGCGACTTGCCGGGTGAGCGGGGAACGCCGTTGACGGCCGACGTGTCGTACGCGAACGTCATGATCGCGGTGGCGACGGCGTCGGCGTTGACGTCGAGCGCGTAGGTGTTGATGTTGCCGTAGAGGTCGTACATCCCGTCCAGTTGCGCGTAGAGGGCGGCGTTGCCGCCGTCGCCGACCGGGTCGAGGCTGTCGCACGGCTCGTGGTAGCAGGGGTCGTATTGCTCGCCCTGTACCCCGCCGTACTTGGCCACGTCCGCGGCCGATTTGAGCCCCTCGGCGCCGGTGAACAGGCCACCGGCAGGGATGCCGACCCCGATGAACGGACCGTAGTCCGAACGGCCGGTGAAGTCGGCCGCGTTCGTCGGGAGGTTACGGCTGCCGAAGAACGCCTCGAAGACGTCCTCGATCTGCGCGGAGCCGGCTGGGCCGGGGCCGGAGCCCTCGCCAGCCGAGTCGTCACCGTCGTAGACGCCGAACATGTAGTTGGGCGAGGCGATCATGTCGAAGTTCAGGTAGAGCGCGATGTCGGCAACCTGCTCCTCGCTGAGGCTGTTGACGTAGAACGTCGACCCGATCAGGTTGGCCTCCTCCGCGCCCCACCACGCGAAGCGGACCTGGTTGTTGGTCTTGGCCTTCGCCATCTGCAGGGCGATCTCGAGCAGGGCGGCGCTGCCGCTGCCGTTGTCGTTGATGCCCGCGGTGTCCGGCTCGGAGTCCAGGTGCGCCCCGGCCATCACCACGTTGTCGGTGCGCCCGGTCGTGTTCTCCGCGATGACGTTCTCCGTCGATCGGATCTCCGACGTCGTGTCGGCGGTGATCCGTACCTGCAGCCCAGAGGTGTTGGCGAACTGCTCACCGAGAGAGTAGGAGACCGACACCGCGGGGATGCCCACCGGCGCACCGAGGGTGCCGGCGAACAGGTCGTAGCGGTCGGCGTTGGCGACCGGGTCGCCGTTGCCCTGGTTCATGACGATCGCGCCGATGGCACCGGCGGCCTCCGCGTTGGCCACCTTGGTACCGAACGGACACGTGCCGCGCTGCAGGAGCGCGATCTTGCCGGCCACCGCCGCCGTGAAGTCGGACGCCTCGCATCCCGACGTGGACGCCCGCGGTGGGGTGAGGTTGAGGTCGACCGGTGCGACAAGACCTGTCACGTCACCGGAGCCGGAGTAGTCCATGAGGTCGTAGTCGGTGCCGTCCACGTAGTTCCTGGCCGGCGGCGGAGCGAGCCGACTGAAGCTCGAGCCGAACTCCTCGAAAAAGGCGAAGTCGAACGGCTGTCGAGTCACCTGATAGCCAGCCTTCTCGAGCAGGCCGGCCACGTAGTCGGCGCTCGCGTCGTACCCGGGCAGACCAGAGCCCCGGTTGCCGCCGTTGGTGTCGGCGATCTCTTGGAACGCGTCGAGGTGGCGGAGTACCCCTTGAAGGGTCACGGCCTTGGTGAGCTTCCGGACGGAGTTGTTGTTGGGGTTGGCCTGAGCCGGGTTGGCCAGCGTCAGCGATCCCACCAGGGTCGCCGCCGCCATACCGGCCAGCGCCCGTCTGACTGTGCGAGACACCACGATGTGTCACTCTCCTCATCGCTGAGGCGTCCGACCTCTACGCCCCCGCGCCGGACGAAACTCGACCATCCCACGGGCTCCACATTGATCGGGACGGGCGATCGGCCAAGCGTCGAGGCGCTGTGGTCCCGGCAGCTGGACCCATCTTGTGAGCAAAATTGGCGGATTGCACGTTGCGCTCGCACCACCGTAGACGCCATCCTGACCAATGGCATGAATGGCCATTGCCGATTAGAAATCATTCGCGGTGATTCTTGGGCCACACCATCGTCAGACCGCCTCCATTGTTGCTTTCGGCAACTTCAGCAATCGCCGGCTGTCCCTTGCCGTTCGAAGGGTCCACAACCCTTGCCTAACCTCGGCCGTTCAGTAAGGCCGTCTGTGGTTCATGATCAGAAATGAGGAAGTGCCTCCCGATCTGGGATGATCTGGCTTGTCGAAGGCCCATGATCGCCCGCACGGAAGGCACTTACCGAGTGAAGGCTACCGGAGCGCGCCTGAAGATCATCGTGAGTGCCGACGGGCGTCGCGTGGTCGGCCATGCCGGCGCTCGTCTCCTCGCTGATGTCGCGGAGGTGACCGGGCTGACCGCGGACACCCGATGAATGTGCACGTGCACCGCCGCTCACCGGGGGGTCGCGGCCTGGCTGGACGCCGCCGGCTTCACCGTTGAGGCGGAGATGATGCACCGTCCTGCCCCGAACGTCGAGGGCGGGTTCGTCTTCGCCTACCGGTGAGATGGCCGGAGCGAGCGACGCCGGACCCACGACGGCGACCGCGACCATCGGCTCGAAGCGTGCCATCCACCGGCCGAACCCCCACATCGAGGCCGCGGCAAGCGCCACCGCCATCGTGTGCGGCCCCGCGTGGGCGCCGGTCACGTCAGCCAGCAGATTCGCCGTGCCAGAAGAATCAGTAGCAGCATGCCGAACGCGAGCGGCGCGACGACCGGCCCGATCAGGATTGCAGCGGCGGGTGCGCACCTGGGCGACGTCACCGCTTCCGTCCGTCGCGTGAGCCGGTCGCGCAGCGCGCGCCGGGCGGTGCCGGCAAGGGCTCGGGCCGGGGTCACTGGCGGGGAGCAGTTCGCCGATTTCGTCGCCGTAGCGCTCGCGGTGATGCGCAGGCCCTCGTAGAGCTGTGAGCCCTTTTTCGGTGAGGCGGAGCATGGCTGTACGTATGCGTGGTCGGCAACCAGATGAGAATGGAGTAAGCCGGGCCTCTATGGAGGACTGCCCTTGCGGCCCGGCTAACCGTGTTGTGGCTCGGCCGGCAGCGGGGCCGAGCCCACGGTGAGGCCGGGGCGGGCGACCACCGTCCCGTGTCGGTGCGCGGTGGCATGATGCTCGGCATGTCGAGCCAGACCGATCTTGCGGCGGCGGCCCGTGAGCACCTACCGGCTGACGTCGCCGACACGTGGTTGTCGCTGCTGCGGCCGGGACTTCGGCTGATCAGTGCCGATGACGGCGACGGGGCTGCGGTCGGATACCTGGGCGGTGAGCCCGAACTGCCCGACGAGCTGGCGTGGCCGGTCTGGGAGGGGCACGGGCCGTTGAGCTTCATCGCCTCCGTCGACTGCGCCGCGCTGCCACGAGTGGTCGGCGAAATGGGGCTGCCGGTCGACGGCCGGCTTCTGTTCTTCTACTTCGACGGGCAGTACGACGATGGTGAGGCAATGGTCTTCGCCAGCGATCCCGAGTCTCAGGCCGGCGCCCGCGTCGTGTACGTGCCTGCAGGCCGAGCCAGTGCACAGCGGGCGACTCCAGAGGGCATCGAACCCTACAAGCGTATTTGGCTCACCTCGCGTGCGGTGTCGACCGCACCCTCATACGACCATCTCGTACTGCACGACGCGTTCGGGTCCGACTTCAGCCAGGCAACAGAACCCGAGCACCCGCTTCGGCGCAGGGAATTCTGTTCGGCGATCAGCAGCGGCGAGGGCCCGCTGCACCAGCTGGGCGGATACGCCTGGCCGGTGCAGGGCGACGTCGAGTACGAGGTCGCGCAGGCGGCACTGGGCGGCAGCGTCGACTGGCGAGACCCGGCACTCGCCTCCGAGGCCAGCCGATGGCTGCTGCTCGCCCAGTTCGACAGCGACGACAACGCGAACATGATGTGGGGCGACACGGGCATGCTCTACTGGCTCATCCGACCCGACGACCTCGCTGCCCGGCGATTCGACCGAGCCATGTTCACCTGGCAGTGCTGCTGACCGCGGTCTGCGGCTACTTATGAGAGTCGGATGCTGTCTGCCGGCAGGGCTGGCAGGCAATACCCTTGACCATGAGCACGGCTTCCTCCGGCACGTCAAACGCTCGGGCTCGACCGGTCCGCGCTCGCTGCTCGACTCGAGAGGCACGCCTATGCCCGGTACAACCCAACCCGTCACGTACCTCATCGTGGACGGGGAGAACATCGATGCCACTCTCGGCAACAGTGTTCTGGAGCGCCGGCCGGCCCCTGCGGAGCGACCCCGGTGGGAGCGTCTGCGGGACTTCGCGCGGGACACGTGGCAGCAGCCGGTGAAGGCACTGTTCTTCCTCAACGCCTCGGGCGGCGGTCTGCCGATGCCCTTCGTCCGGGCCCTCCTGAGCATGGAATACCGGCCCATTCCGCTCGCTGGATCATCGGATCAGAAGGTGGTGGACATCGGCATCCAGCGGACGTTGGAGGCTATCGCCCGGCGCTCGGGCAATGTGATGCTCGCCAGCCACGACGGCGACTTCCTGCCGCAGGTCGACGAGCTCCTACGAGGTGATCATCAGGTCGCGATCGTCGGGTTCAAGGAGTTCCTCAACGCCGGCTTCGCCGACCTGCCGGGCCTGCATGTATTCGACATCGAGGAGGATGCGGGCTGCTTCACCAACGTCCTTCCTCGGGTTCGCATCATCGACCTCGAAAGCTTCGACCCTGAGCGCTTCTTGTAGGCCGGACAGCATCCGCGGACCGGCCGCAAGGGCTGTAGTCGCCGTGCCCACCTTGGCTCAGCACCGATCAGGGACACAGATCAGGTGCCCCGGCACCTTCGTCAACGCTTCGTCGCCGCTGGCCAAATTCCGCACCACGGCGATGGGTGCGAGACGCCTAGCCGACGACCAGCGTGTGTGATAGCAGCGCGCCGAGTGGATCACCAAGCCACTGCTGAAGATGCTAGGCCGGGTCAGCGTCAACGCCGGCACAACACCCGCGCCTTGCTCGTGGCAGATGAGCGCGTCTTGCTTCGGTCACTCGTGCACGCCGACGGAAAGTCAGTGGCTAGCACTGGCACCTGGCGGAAAGATCTTGGCATGGCTTTGCACCAGAACGAGGTCCCGGTCGACGCCGGACTTGTCAGGTCGCTGCTGAATGAGCAGTGCCCGCAATGGGCCGGTCTGTCGCTGTCACCAGCGGGTGCAGGCACCGACAACATCATGTACCGGCTGGGCAGCGATCTGCTCGTGAGGCTCCCGCGAACCGCTGACAAGGCGCGGTCCCTGCGCAAGGAGCGGGAATGGCTTCCCCGTCTGGCACCGCTGGTGGCGTGTTCGGTCCCAGAGCCACTGCATGCCGGCATGCCCACCACCGCTTATCCGCTGCCTTGGTCGATCTACCGGTGGATCGACGGCGACGAAGCCCGGCCGGATATGGTCCAGGACTGGTCGGCTTTCGGCACCGATCTGGCGGCCGTCGTGCGGGAACTTCACCGTATCGATCTCATGGGGGCGACCCGCACGGGTGACCTCCGTTGGTACCGCGGGGGACATCTGCGGGCCTGCGACGAGTGGATCAGCAGGTGTCTTACGGACTGCCGGGCCACCGTCGGCGGGGAAATCGACGTCGAGACCCTGGAACGGTTGTGGCGCGAAGCGCTCGCCCTGCCCGAACCGTCCGGACCTCATGTGTGGCTCCACGGCGATCTCAGGCCCACCAACCTCCTGGTACAGGACGGCAGGTTGCACGCGATCATCGACTTCGGCGGCCTGTCGATCGGCTTGCCCGACGCCGAGCACTCCACCGTCTGGGACCTGCCGCCCCAAGCGCGACACGCCTACTGGGACGCCGTCGGCCTCGACGACCTGACCTGGACGCGCGCCCGCGCCTGGGCCATCGCGGTCGGTGCCAGCGGCATCTCGTACTACTGGCACACCTACCCCGCGTTCGTCGCCGAATGCCGAAGCCGCCTCCAAGCGATCCTCACCGACGCCGCCACACGCTGAGCATGGTCGCACGCACAGGCACTGTCATCGGCATGAGCGGACGTCGTCGGCCTGTGAAGCGGAGCCACCGGTGCTGACGCTTTCGGGCACGCCGAAGAGGTCACCGCGCAGGAAGTCCTGGCCAGAGGGTTGCCGGTGGGATTCGAGTCTCACCTCCCGGGACCGATACGGCCGCGGGCATGGCAGATCTCAAAGCCATATGTCGATGCAGCAAGGCCCTCCTGGCTGTGTGCCTCCGGGCTCCAGACGACAGCCGGCACCAGCCAGGTGGGGAGGAGCGAATCCTGACCACTTCGGTGTGAACTCTCGGCGAGCAGGCTGGGTCGGGCTTGATGCGAGGTCAGATGGCCTGCTGAGGCCCTTCTCGGCTCGGTCTGGCTGGCGCGGTTGCTGTACTTCGCTGCTGTACTGCTGGCATCAGACGAGGCGCTGGATGCGAACCTTCGCGCGCTCGTTCCTGAGGTGGGCTTGCTTGTGCTGGCGGACCTGCTCGTCCCAGACCTCCTGGTCGTAGTCCGGGTTCGGTGGGATCCACTTGTGGGAGCCGTCGCTGTAGTGGAACTTCTCGTCGCCGGGCCGCAAGATGCTCACCGGGTCCAGCCGAGGAACCGGTGGTGCAGGTGGCCGGCGGGGACGTGGGCCAGGTCCTGAGTGGCGTCGACGAGCTGGGCGGCTAGGTAGAGCGCCAGCGACACCGGAGCGCGGTCGTACTCAGCTCGCAGCTCCCGCCGCCGGGTCTGGCAGGGCCACTCGCCCGCACAGCCGCCGCACGTCCAGGCCGGCTTGATCGGGTGATGAGTGGTCATCGGGGGCCGTCCTGCCTGGGCCAGTGGCCGCGGTTGATCGGGATGCGGTGACGGCTCCGGCACGGCAGGGTCGCGCCGCAGCGGCAGATCCGGCGCCAGTGCCGCCACGACCAGACCGGCCGGTGCCGGCGGGCCAAGGTCAGGGCGACAGCGAACAGGTACTCCTCGTACGAGACGCGCGGCACTGGACCCCCTGGAGCATGAAGTCGAAGTCGATGGCAGGCGTTCGGCCCGGAGCTGGTTGCAGAACGCCAAAGGTCACCGTAACGACGTAGGACTGTAGATACAATAAGATGTAGAGCTGTTGGACACGTAGCGTCACAGCCGTGATCGACCCGAGCGCAGACCGCGCCGTGTTCCGGCAGCTCGCAGACCTTCTACGAGAGCGGATCACGTCTGGCGACCTCGCGCCCGGCGCGTCGCTGCCAAGTGAGCTGCGGCTAGCTCAGGAGTACGGGTTGAGCCGCACGAGCGTCCGACAGGCGATAGCGCTACTCCGGTCGGAAGGGCTCGTGATCGTGGAACCACCGCGCGGCACCTTCGTCCGCGCCCTGGAGCCGACCGAGACGGTGAGCCTCCTCAAGGGCGATACCGCCTCCGCCCGGATGCCTACCCCGACGGAGCGACGCGAGTTGGAGATAGGCGAGGGCGTCCCAGTCATCGTGATCTTCCGCGCTGACGGCTCCCGTGAGCTGTACGCCGCCGACCGTATCCGCGTCGGCCGCTGACCTGCGCATTACGAGTCGGTCGCCCAGCCCTGCTTGACCGCCTGGTCTCACTGCCCAACCTGGTGTCCAGGTCCGTCATCGTCCGCCGAAGGTCGCTGGTTTGGCTGCTCGGTTGGCTGCCCGGCCATGAACCCCCTGAAGATGGCCGTCGAGTCCGTCGCGTGCGCGGCGTCGTTCACCCTAGATCAACATTGCCCGTCAGCATCAGACTCGGGTTGCAGGCAGGCCGAGTAAGTGTGGGAGGAGCAGTGGCCCTCTGGGATTCCCTATTGTCAGCCGGAGTTGGTGGCCTCATCGGAACCACGGGAACTCTCCTCGCTTGGCGCACTCAAGCCAAGGAGGCCCGGCGCATACGTGAGGAACAGTACGACAGGGAAGATCGGTTTAGGCTTCACAAGGAGAGGATCGAGGCATACTCCGCCTTCTATGTCGCCGCTGGCCACGCTCGTCGAGCGCTCCGGCGTCATCCCACGGAGGAGTCGGCGACAGATGCACGAGCGGAGGTCTGGCACGCGTTCACACGAGTGCTCCTCGTTGGAGACCGACCCGTTCTCGATGCAGCAAGCGACATTCTTGCGTATGTAACCGCCGTTGCGCATGAAGGGCAAGCTTTTGATGATGACCGCTATCGAGAGCTGATCTGGCGACTACAGGCCACAGCGCGAGCCGATATCACCAGCGCTGATCTCCTGTCCGCTCTGGGTGCGCCAACACCCGCAAGCCCTGGCGACCCGCCATCTAAGGACTGATCATCTTTTCAGTCATAGGCGCTACATCTCGCTTACAAGCTCTGTGCGTCGCGTCCGCACGTGTCCGGCAACGGCTGCACACTCGGAACTTTGTCTGTGCCAGCGTCAGTCAGCGTGCTGCCGTCCTGCGGCGTTGCTGTCAACCAGCTACCGCCCTGAGGAGTGAAGAACTGGCATCATGCTACGCATGCGGGACGGGAACCTCGTGGGGCTCTGGGACAGCGGTCCGTATGAATATGGGGCAATGGAGTCCAGTTGGGTCTGCCTGAGGGATGACGGCACTGGCTGGACCGCATGGGCCAACGCCGCCGGCGGTGCTTCAGTAAGCCAACTCACGTGGAGTTGCCCGCACGAGGGCGAGGTTGAACTGAGATACAGGTGGACAACCTCGGGCACCGGCTCCCCTGGCGCCCCGCCCACCCTCGTCGAGGTCGACGAGGAGGGCCCAGACGACACGCTGGTCCGCACAGGCTTTGCGGTCAGTCTCGACACACCACCTCTCGGCGGATCGCCGGTCAGGACATTGCACCTTAAGGAGAGCGTCGAGTGCTCTCGTCGCTTCGCGCTCGTGGGCCGGGATGGCAACCCCGCTGACCCCGCCGACACCCACTAGTCAGACGTTGAAGCGGAACTTCGGGCCGCACTCGGCCCACTAGCGGAAACGTTGCCGGATAGCTGCTCACACGGCGTCTGAGGCTGCCATGGTTGCTCACTGGTCGACAACGTTTGACGGTGCCTTGTGCCCCCTGCGTGCCCCACGCGCCTGGATCTCTACATCCCTCCAAAGGTCTGGCAGACTCCGCGATATGCGAACTTGGGCCATCGCGGTTACGGCCGTCGCCGCCACGCTTGTGGCGATACCAGTGACGACCGCGCTCGCCATGGGGTACTACCCCCGCCCGGACTGCTTCGACCGTGCCCCCTTTGACGAGGTGGTGACGAAGCTACCGCCGCCTCCGGCCCTAGACGCGTTCGATTCGGTCGATGCACCTGACAAGATCGGCTCGTGTGACATTGGGTCGTCATACGGGGTGAAGGGCGGCTACATCTTCTACGCCGTCGACAGCCCTGGCCTCGACGATTCTGGATGGGGCTACTTCCCGAACGGGCCGGACGGTGACCTCGGAAACGGTGAGTGGGAGGGGCCACAGTTCGAACGGATCGAGGGACCCTGGTACCACTGGACGGCGAGCTGGTAGACGGCGTTGCCGAGCTGCCGGAACAGTCCACCATCGTCCGTGGCGTCAGCTCGAACTCAACCACGAACGACTGAAGGTCTTCCTGCCATCCCGTCTGCCGCCGACCCGCCCATCTGGGGAGCGGGCCGCCGCCCGGTCCGCCACGTCAAGACGGCCTTGACGCACGTACGGACGCTGGCGGGCCGGGCGGTGGTCTGCTCGGCTTGCCCGGGTCGACGGCTGGCGGGATGGTCCTGCGCAACCACTCACGGCCCGCAACGTGCGGACGGAGCCCCGGCCATCCCGGAGTCGTTGCGCCCCCGCCGGAGGCGCAGTAACCGCAACCCCGCGACCGCCGCCAGCTCGCCGACGCGGCCGGCGTGCGCTCCCCTACGCCGCGCGGGCTCGTGGCCGCGCGGCCCGGCCGGCTGCCGGCCCGCCACCTCACTCATCAACGGCCTGTCGTTCTGCGGCGGCCCCTTGGGCTCCCCGCTTCCGCGCCAGCCGCCGGGCGTGTTGCGTGGCCGGAGTCGGAGCGCCAGCGGAGCGACGGACGCGCGCCCAGGCGGCGGCGCGTGCGGCCCGTCAAGGGCCGCCTTGATAGACGTACAGAAAGTCCTCCCACACCGGCCGGGAGCCGGCCTGTCCTCCGTCGACTGATGCGCGACATCCGTCTGCCAACTGATCTGCGACACCTCAGCGCGCTGGTCTCGGCATCCGTGCGCGTCGGATGACGCCGGGCCAGGAAGCATGAGGTTGGCGTTGGCGTCCTTCTTGCTTTGGAGGGGCTGTGAACGAAGCCGCAGCGTGGCGATCAGCCTTGTTTCGTGAGTGCGCGCAGTTCTGCGATGGTGTGGGAGTACCGCGCGGGGTCGTCGAGGAATCGGGTCGGTGGAACGACCTCGGCCCAGGATGGCATTCGGAAGAGCGGGCTGAGGTCGCCGTCGCCGATGACCACTTCGTTAAGCCGGAGGTCGCGCAATTGCGGCAGCGCTTTGATCGGACGCAGGGAGCGGATCATGCCGGCGGCGATCAGCCGCAGGCTGCGCAGATGCGGCATGGCGGATAGGTCTCGCAGGTCGAGGTCGTTGTCAGCGGGTAGCTTTCGGGGGCCGCTGACGAGGATGGTTTCCATGCGGGTCAGCCCGCGCAGCGGCGCTAGGGCTGCTACCCGATAGTCGAGCACCTCCAGGCTCGTAAGCGCCGTGCAGGCCTCGATGCCGTCGAGTTGCAGCCGAGCCGGGCGGCCGTCGAGCCGCAGTCGGCGAAGGTGCGGTTTGTCACCGAGGAATGACAGATCGGTGCCATGCCACCACGCCAGGTACAGCGCTTCGAGTCCGGTGAGCCCGCGGACCCCGGACATGTCCGGTCGGGCGTCGACCGTCAGGCTGTGCAGCCGCTGTAACCGATCGACCGCCAAGGGCACCGGGGAACGGGTCAGCAGGACCAGGTGCTCCACCGATTCGATCTCGTTCACGGCGGAGTCGTCGGCTACCCGGCCGTGCACGGTCAGCGAACGTAGGCCGGGCAGTTGGAGAAGGAACTCCAGCGAGCGGTGCTTGACCCCGCGTGGCGCCCGGTAAAGCAGACCGTCGTACCCACCGGTGATGTACCGCTCGACGGCAGCTGGCGACCACGGACCATCCACCTCCACGGTCCAGTGCAACGTTCGGTAGTCACGGTGGTCCTTGATCAACCGTAGCTTCTCCACCCTCGGCCAGCGCTGTCGGCGACATCATCGCAGGGCGGGCGCACGACGGAGCGGAGGGCAACAGCTGGACGCACTCTCCCGTGACGGGGCGTTTCGACGGTGCCAACCTGCCGCGCCCCGGGTCGCTGGACATGTGGCACATCACCTGCAGAGCTGTGTCGCACATCAGTTGTCGGAAGACAGGCCGGGAGCCGGCCGTCCCACCCCGCTGGAAGGGATCACGGCGGGTTGACGTGTCCGTGCCCGGTGCTACTCTGGCGCTCGTCGAGTACGCCAGCGCGGCCTTCCTGCCGGATCGCTGGACTCGACCTCGGAGATGCGGAGCGGCCGTCCTGCCGCTGATGCGGGCCAGTCCCGCCGGCTCTTGATCGCGCCGGCCACCATGCCGGCTCCCCGAATCCGCTGAGCAGCCCAGCACGGCCTTCCCTGCCGTCCAGGATGGCCCGGATTCGCACAGTCCACGGGTGGGGGCAGTCTGCGGCAACCCGCCGGATGCCGACATCCCAGGCTCCCCACCCGTGCCGGCCTTCATCACCGAGTCCGCGAGCGTGAAAGGACATGACCCATCGGCGGGAAGTGGCACGACCACGATTCCGCCCTCCGGCGTCAGCCGCCCTCTCGGCGGTGCCAGGAGACACGACGAACACCACCAGCGGACCACTCATCCACGGCTGGTGGTGCGTCGTCTCCCGTCCCTGCCACCCCCTGATGAGGAGACAGTAGTGTCCCCCGCCCCGCTCACCCTCTACCGCCCCGGTCTCGCCGTCGGCCGGGACGCCCAGGTCCTGCGCCGCGCTGCCTCTCCGGAGTTCTCCGGCTGGCTGGAGCACACCCGCCCCGCCGGCGGCTGCTCCCGCCCGATCCGCCTCACCGACACGATCGCCGCCGTCGACCGGAACACCGGCCGGATCACCGGCCAGCTGCACACCGACGAGCTGCCCGACCGGACGCTCTACAAGGCGTGCGGCAACCGCCGCGAATCCGTGTGCCCGGACTGCGCCTGGGTCTACCGGGGCGACGCCTACCAAGTCGTCTGTCGCGGCCTGACCGGCGGCAAGGGCGTCCCCGACTCGGTCGGCCGGCACCCGGTCGTCTTCGCCACCCTCACCGCCCCGTCCTTCGGCCCGGTCCACCACCGCCACGTCGCGCGCCACACCTGCCGCAACCGGCAACGCTGCGACTGCCGACCCGCGCCCTGCCGCGCCCGCAGCACCGCCGGCACCTGCCCACACGGGCAGCCCGCGGCGTGCTTCGCCCGCCACGACGCCGACGATCCGCGGCTCGGCCGCCCGTTGTGCCTCGACTGCTACGACCACGCCCACCAGGTCGTCTGGAACTACTTCTCCAGCGAGCTCTGGCGGCGCACCAAGCAGGCCGCCGACCGCCACCTCGCCGCGCGCTGCCGCCGACGCGGCATCCCCAAGGTCGGCATCGTCACCGCCTCCGGCAAGGTCCGCTGGGTGCCGCCCGTGCGCGTGTCCCACGGAAAGGTCGCCGAGATGCAACGCCGCGGAGCTGTTCACTTCCACGTCCTGCTACGCCTCGACGGCGTCGACCCCGACGACCCGGACGCGCTCGTGCCACCACCGGCCGGCATCACCGTCGACGACCTGGAGGCCGCGCTCCACGCCGCCGCCCGGCAGATCACCGTCACCACACCACCGCACCCCGACCAGCCCGACGGCTGGCTGATCGCCTGGGGCGAGCAGGTCGACGTCCGACGCATCAACACCGCCAGCGGTGAGCTGACCGATGACAAGGTGGCCGCCTACCTCGCCAAGTACGCCACCAAAGCCACCGAAGCCACCGGCCACTCCTCCACCCGCCTCACCCCCGCCACCATCGACGACTACGCCGACCCCGAAGGCGACCACACCGCCCGCCTCATCGACGCCTGCTGGCACCTCGGCCGCCCCACCCCCACCCACACCAGCAGCGGCGCCGCAACGGCCGACCACCGTCAAGACAGCCTTGACACCAGACCGCGCCCCTACGCCGGGCTGCGCCGCTGGGCGCACATGCTCGGCTTCGGCGGCCACTTCCTCACCAAAGCCCGCCGCTACTCCGTCACCTTCGCCCTGCTCCGCGACACCCGCGCCACCTACCGACGCGAAGAAGACGACGAACCCACCGACACGATCACCGTCGGCACCCTCACCTACATCGGCTCCGGCTGGCTCACCGAAGGTGACGCCCTGCTCGCCAACACCGCCGCCCGCCAGCGGCGCGAGATCAGACACATCGGCCGGGAAGAACTCGCCCACGAAACCTGGCTCACTGGAGCCGCCGCGTGACCCACGACCTCCGCCCCCGCTGGTACTCCCCCGCTGAGGTCGCCGTCCTGCTCGGCTTCGGCATCTCCAAGGTCAAGATGAAGATCGCCACCGGCGAGCTGCGCTCCATCAAGGACGGCAAGTACCGCCGCATCCTCCCCGAATGGGTCGACGACTACATCCGCGAACAGGTCGAACGCCAGGAGGCCAACTGATGCCCGGACGCGCCCGAGCCAACGGTGAACGCTCGATCTTCCCCTACCGCAACGGCTTCGCCGCCTACGTCTGGGTCACCAAGCCCGACGGCCGGCGCACCCGGAAGTACGTCTACGGCAAGACCCGCGAAGCGGTGCACGACAAGTGGATCAAGCTGCACCAGCAGGCGAAGCAGGCGCCGGTGGCGACCAGCGTCCCCACGGTCGGCAACTTCCTCACCTATTGGCTGGCCGAGATCATCCAGCCGAACCGGGCACCCCTGACCTACGCCACCTACGAGACGTTCGTCCGCCGCTACCTCTCCCCCGGCCTCGGGACCAAGCGACTCGACCGGCTCCAGTCCCGCGACGTACAGACCTGGATCAACCAGGTGGCTCGCACCTGCCAGTGCTGCGCCCAGGGCAAGGACGCCGCCCGGCCGAAGCACAAGCGGCGCTGCTGCGCGGTCGGTCGCTGCTGCCAGGCCGTCCCGTCGACGCGCACGGTCAGCGACATTCGGGCGGCACTGCGGGCCGCCCTCACCCACGCCCAGGCCGAAGACCTCATCACCAAGAACCCGGCCGTCGCGGTCACCCTCGCCACGGTGCGCCGTCGCCGGGGAGAGTCCTGGTCCAGCGACGAGGCCCGCAAGTTCCTCGAATCTGCCCGCGCCGACGAGGACCCGCTCTACGCCGCCTATGCCCTGGTCCTCGTCACCGGCCTCCGCAAAGGCGAGGCCCTGGGGCTCACCTGCGAGGACGTCGACCTCGACACCGGAGAGCTGACCATCGGCCGCCAACTGCAACGCGTCCGCGGGCAGCTCCTCCATCGCGACACCAAGACCCAGGCGTCCGACGCCACCCTCCCGTTGCCCGACATCTGCCTGACCGCCCTCAAGTTCAGACAGCAACAACGCCACGAGGCTGAAGCGGCCGCCGGCAAGGCGTGGCACGAAACGGGACTCGTGTTCACCACCCGCTACGGCACACCCATCGAGCCGCGCAACTTCCAGCGCTCCTGGCAGACGAGATGCGAAAAGGCCAACGTCAAGCCGATCACCGTCCACGACGCCAGGCGCACCTGCGCCACACTGCTGGCCGACCTCGACGTCCACCCCAGAGTCGCCATGCAGGTGCTCCGGCACGCCCGCTTCTCCGTGACGATGGAGATCTACACCCAGGTATCGACGAAGGCAACCAGAGATGCCCTCAAACGTCTCGGCGAATCCCTCGCGCAATGAGCCAACTGCTGTACTTAGCTGCTGTACACAAGCAGAAAGGCCACCTCCCGAATCCGGGAAGTGGCCTTTGACCTGCGTGGGCGATACTGGGATCGAACCAGTGACCTCTTCGGTGTGAACGAAGCGCTCTCCCGCTGAGCTAATCGCCCTCAGCGCCGATGACTCTACCTGATCGAGACCCCGGACCAAAAACCGGGTCTCAGTGGGTCGCGAGGTAGTGCAGCGTCCTCGCCACGAGGTCGATGCCGAGGCTGTACTTGAGCGACAGCCACACCACGACCGACACGAAGACCAGCCCGACGGCGCCCAGGGCGCAGCGTACGGGCAGCGATCGGCTGGTGACCCAGCGCGTCCAGGCGTTGACGTGCCGGCGGGTGAAGGCGAGCAGCCGCCGCGCCCAGTGGAACTCGACGGCCCAGACGCCGAGGCCGGCGATGACCAGCAGCCAGCCGGGCCCGGGCAGCGGGATCAGCGCGAGGCCGACGGTGACGACGATGGCGCCGAGCACGCCGATGAAGATCTTGAGGGCGATGCGACCGGTGGGGTTGGCCCGGATGAGTTCGAGGGTGGTGTGCAGGCGTCCTCGCCATCCGGCCCGGCGCCGCTCCGCGAGAGCGGTCCGCGGACCCCCTTCGACAGGCACCTCGTACCCCCGACTTTCGGCTGCTCGGGCCGCACCTTTCGGCGGGCCGGCCGTGGTCCTCGCTGCCACCGAGGAACCCCTCGTGACCATTTCCACCCCCAGTGTCGCCCGGGACCGTCACCCTCGCTGAGGACTGGACGTTACCGGAGTAAGTCGACGACTGAACCACCCGTTGCCGGGCGGGATGACGGATCGGGCGGAAGCGGAAATCCTACAAGAACTTTCACGTTCTCGAAGGCTTTCCGACCCCCTTCCCACCACTGGGTGAAGTCAGCGTATGGCGGAGCGTAG
The DNA here is from genome assembly GCF_008085935.1 of Micromonospora sp. AP08. Taxonomy (NCBI): domain Bacteria; kingdom Bacillati; phylum Actinomycetota; class Actinomycetes; order Micromonosporales; family Micromonosporaceae; genus Micromonospora; species Micromonospora sp. AP08. The sequence continues at coordinate 56,726 of NZ_VSEZ01000022.1, read as the reverse complement.
CCAGGAGCAGCACCTGAGTATGGGAAAAGCGGGACACGCGCGTTCCGCAGCGGTGCCGGGGGGAGAACGTCCATGAGTGTCATCCGACCGACGACCGTAGAGGTCGAGACGTCGCTAAGGCTCGTCGCGCCTGACGCCACCGCCTTGCCGGTGCGTGCCAGTCTGCGTTACGACCCTGCTGACCCGTATGCGGTCCATGTCCTGTTCCACGCCGAATCCGCCGGCGGCGAGGCGGTGAGCTGGTCGTTCGCCCGCGAACTGCTGGTCACCGGGCTCGACGAGCCGGCCGGCATCGGCGACGTCCGGGTCTGGCCGTGGGCCACCCCGCGCGGCGACTTCGTCGCGCTCGCGCTGTCGTCCCCGGACGGCAACGCCCTCTTCGAGGTCCCGCGCAGCGTGCTGGTGCGCTTCCTGCGCCGGACCTACGTCGTCGTCCCGCGTGGCCGCGAGGCCGAGCACCTGGACGTCGACACGGCGGTGAACCGGCTGCTCGCTGGCCGCTGATCACGGCACACCGGGGCCGCGCGGATCTGCCGAGTCCGCGCGGCCCCGGGCCGTCAAGGGCAGGGGTACGGCTCAGCCGTGCGTGGTGATCCCGCCGTCGACCGGGATGACCGCCCCGGTCAGGTACGCGCCGGCCCGCGACGACAGGTAGATCGCCGTGCCGGCCATGTCCTCGGGGCGGCCGATCCGGCCCAGCGGCACCTGCTGCTCGATGGCCGCCCGGGAGGCCGGGTCGTCCAGCGCGAAGGCCATCATCTTGCTCTCGAACGGCCCCGGCGCGATCGCGTTGACCGTGATCTGCTCGCCGGCGAGCTGGTGGGCGAGGCTGCGGGTGAGCATGTGCACGGCCGCCTTGGTCGCCGAGTAGGCGTACACCTCCATCCACGGCACCCGGATGCCGTCGATCGAGCCGATGTTGATCACGCGGGCCGGGTCGTCGGGCGTGGCTGCCGCGCGCAGCGCGGGCAGCAGCGCGGTGGTGAGCCGGAAGACAGCCTTGACGTTGACCGCCCAGAGCTTGTCGAACGCGGTCTCCGGGTACGACTCCAGCGGCGCGCCCCAGGTGGCGCCGGCGTTGTTCACGAGGACGTCGAGCCGGTCGGTGCGCTCCCGCACGGCCTGCGCCAGCCCGAGCGCGCCCTCGTCGTGGCCCAGGTCGGCGGGGATCGCCTCGCAGTGCCCGTCGGCGGAGAGTTCCTTGGCCACGGCCTCGCAGACGTCGGCCTTGCGCGAGGAGATGATGACCTTGGCGCCGGCCCGGACGAAGCCCTGGGCGATCATGAGGCCGATCCCCCGTGAGCCGCCGGTGACCAGGACCGTCTTGCCTTCGACCGAGAACAGATCCGTCATGCCCATCCCATCGCCCGTGTGCGGGGCCGCGGGCCGGTCGGCCGACCCGGGCGCTACCGATCGGTAACCTAACCGTCCCTGGTCAGTGCCGACAAGACCGGCCGAAACCGTCGAGATGCAAGGTGGACGGCGGGCGGATACCGTCGGGACGATGGTCACTACCGGTCAGCCCTCCCCGACCACCCGCACCGACCTGTCCGCGCCTGCCGTCGACCCGGACAAGATCGTCACCGGTGCGCTGGCCGACCTGGCGCCGGCGTCCGGCTGGTCGCGGCCGGTCCTGCTCGACGCCGACCTGCTCATCCTGGTCACCCACGGACACGGCAGCGCCGAACTGGACTTCCGGGCGCTGCCCTGCCGGCCGGGCACGCTGCTGCGGGCCCGACCCGGTCAGGTGCTGCGCTGCCTCGGTCCGCAGCTCGACGCGACGGTGGTGCGCTGGGGTCCGGCGACTCTGCGCGGCCTCGACGTCGACCCGGACGCGGTGCCGGCGTACCGGCAGCTCGCCGGGGAGGACGAGGACGCGGTGATCAGCGAGGTGACCCAGCTGGCCGTGGACGCCGACCGGCACGCCGGGATCCCGGCCGCCGCGGCGCTGCTGCGCCACCAGCTCGCCGTGCTGCTGCTGCGGCTGAGCCTGCTCCCCGGCGGCGAGGAGCGAGACACGCCGCGGGCTGAGACGGAGACCTTCCGGCGAATGTGCCGGGAGGTGGAGCGCGGCTACCGGCACACCCGACGGGTGGAGGACTACGCAGCCCAGCTCGGCTGCTCGGTCCGTACCCTGACCCGGGCCTGCCTGGCGGTGACCGGCCGCAGCGCCAAACAGGTGATCGACGAGCGGGTGGCGTTGCAGGCCAGCCGGCTGCTCGCGGCCACCGACGAGCCGATCGCCCGGATCGGCCGGCGGCTCGGCTTCCCCGAGCCGACCAACTTCGGTCGCTTCTTCACCCGCGAGATCGGGGTGAGCCCCGGGGCCTTCCGGGCCGCCCGGGAGCAGCCGCTGCCCGTCCGCATGGTGCGCCCTCGCCCGCCCGCCGACTCCCCCGCGCCCGCCGGCCGGGCATGATGGCACTGTGCAGATCTCCGCGCGCGGCGACTACGCGGTCCGGGCCGCACTGAGCCTGGCCACCGCGTACCCCACCCTGCTGTCCACCCAGGCCATCGCGGCGGAGCAGGACATGCCCCGCAAGTTCCTCGAGGCGGTCCTGGCCGACCTGCGCCGGGCCGGGATCGTCCGGGCCCAGCGCGGCGCCGAGGGCGGCTACACCCTGGCCCGGCCGCCGCGCGACGTCACCATCGGGCAGATCCTGCGCGCCGTCGACGGCCCGCTCGCCGGGGTACGCGGGCTGCGCCCCGAGGAGACCCAGTACGAGGGCGCGGCCGAGAACCTGCCCCGGCTCTGGGTGGCCGTCCGCGCCGCCGTCCGGCAGGTGGTCGACGAGGTGAGCCTGGCCGAGATGGCCAGCGGGAAGCTCCCCGGCCACGTCCGCAAGCTGATCGCCCGCCCCGACGCCTGGGAGCCCCGCTGACCCCTCAGAGGGTGCCGACCACCTCGGCGTAGTCGAGCCGGGGCAGCCGCTCCCGCCAGGCGTCCGGCGCCGGCCGGCCGATGTTCATGAGCAGCAGCACCCGGTGCCGGCCGTCCGGGAAGAACTCGCGCTCCACCCCGGCCGCGTCGAACCCGGCCATGGGGCCGGCGGCCAGCCCGGCGGCGCGTACGCCGATCAGCAGGTAGCCGATCTGGAGCGCCGCGTTGAACCGGGCCTGGGCCTCGCGGCCGGCCGGGTCGCCGGTGAACCAGTCCCGCGCGCCGGGCCGGTGCGGGAACAGCTCGGGCAGCCGGTCGTGCCAGTCCACGTCGGCGGCGAGCACCGCGGTCAGCGGCGCGCTCGCCGTCTTGTCCCGGTTGCCGGAGCTGAGGTACGGCAGCAGCCGGGCCCGGGCCGGCGCCGACCGCAGCAGCAGCACCCGCAGCGGCTGGGCGTTCATCGCGGTCGGGCCGTTGCGGACCAGGTCGTGGATGGCCCGGACCTGCTCCTCGTCGACCGGTTCGTCGGTGAACGCGTTGGCCGTGCGGGCCGCCCGGAACAGCAGGTCCTGGGCGGCCCGGTCGAGCGCGAGCAGTTCGCCGGCGGGTGCGCTCACCACGTCTCCGGCCAGGCGCCGAGCGTGGTGGTGTAGCCGCCGCGGTGGTGCACCAGCGGGTCACCGTCCTCGCCCGCGCCGAGCGCCAGGGGTTCGGCGAGCACGAGGGTGTGGTCGCCGGCCTCGATCCGGCGGACCACCCGGCAGAGCAGCACGGCCAGGGCGTCACCGATCAGCGGCACCCCGAACGGGCCGGCCTCCCAGCCGGGGTGGGCGGCGAACCGGTCGATCCCGCTGGTGGCGAAGATCCGTGCGACCTCCTGCTGGCCGGAGGCGAGCAGGTGCACGGCGACGTGCTCGGCCCGTTCCACGGTCGGCCAGCTCGACGACTCCCGGCCCAGGCAGAACGAGACCAGCGGCGGGTCCAGCGACACCGAGGTGAACGAGGTGGCGGTGAAGCCGGCCGGGGGCAGCGACGGCAGGCGCCGGCCGCCGTGCAGGCCGGGCGTGGTGACCACGGTGACCGTGGCCGCCTGCCGGCGCAGCAGGCCGCGGAACGTGTCGGAGTCGACCGGCCGCAGCTCGACGGTGCCGGCCCCGGGCCGGTCCACGGTGGTCACGCCGTCACCAGCTCTCGGCCGGCGTAGGTGCTCGCCGGGCGGGGCAGCCCGTAGTGCTCGCGGAGGGTGCGGCCGGTGTACTCGTGCCGGAACAGGCCGCGCCGGCGCAGCAGCGGAACGACGTGGTCCACGAAGGCCTCCAGTCCGTGGGGCAGCAGGGGTGGCATGACGTTGAAGCCGTCGGCGGCGCCCTGGGTGAACCAGAGCTCGATCTGGTCGGCGATCTGCTCGGGGGTGCCGGCGACGACCCGGTGCCCGCGGCCGCCGCCGAGCCGGCCGATGAGCTGCCGGATGGTGAGCTTCTCCCGCCGGGCCAGGTCGACGACGAGCTGGTAGCGGCTCTGGTGCGACTGCACGGCGCTGACGTCGGGCAGGTCGGGCAGCGGCCCGTCCAGCGGCAGCCCGGTGAGATCGAGACCGGTCATGCCGGAGAGCTGGGCGAGGGCGTGCTCGGGCACGATGAGCGCCTCCAGTTCGTCGGCGAGGGCACGGGCCTCGGACTCCGTACCCCCGATGACCGGCGCGATGCCGGGCAGCACCTTGACCCCGTCGGGGTCCCGCCCGGCGGCGGCGGTCGCGCGCCGCAGCTCGGCGTAGAACGCCTGGCCGTCGGCGAGGGTCTGCTGGGCGGTGAAGACGGCCTCGGCGTAGCGGGCGGCGAACGCGATGCCGTCGGCGGAGGAGCCGGCCTGCACGAGCAGCGGCCGACCCTGCGGTGGGCGCGGGGTGTTCAGCGGCCCGTGCACCCGGAACCGCTCGCCCTGGTGTGCGATCTCGTGCACCCGGTCGGTGTCGGCGAAGACGCCGGCCGCGGTGTCGAGGACCAGCGCGTCGTCCTCCCAGCTGTCCCAGAGCTTGATCGCCACGTCGACGAACTCGGCGGCCCGCCGGTACCGCTCGGCGTGCTCCGGGTGGTCGTCGAGGTTGAAGTTGCGGGCCTCCCGGGCCTGCGCGGAGGTGACGATGTTCCAGCCGGCCCGGCCGCCGCTCAGGTGGTCCAGCGAGGCGAACTTGCGGGCCAGGTTGAACGGCTCGTTGTAGGTGGTGGAGGCGGTCGCGATGAGGCCGATGTGCTCGGTGGCCGTGGCCAGCGCGGCGAGCAGGGTGAGCGGCTCGAAGACCGCCTGGATGTTGTGCCGGACGGCCGGGCCGACGGCGAGCCCGTCGGCCAGGAACACCGAGTCGAGCGTGCCCCGCTCGGCGATCCGGGCCAGCTCCTGGAAGTGCGTCACGTCGGCGACCCGGCGCGGGTCGGTACGCGGGTGCCGCCAGGCCGCCTCATGGTGGCCGACACCCATCAGGAACGCGTTGAGGTGCAGGGTTCGGGACATGGGGTTTCCTCTCAGGCGGTGACGTCGACGCGCCAGGTGGAGAAGCGGCGTTCCCCGGCGACGAGGAGCTGGTTGACGACCAGGCCGATGGCGGAGATCGTGATGATGCCGGCGTACATGTCGGGGATCGCGAAGTTGTACTGGGCGTAGTTGATGAGGTAGCCGAGCCCCGCCTTGGCGCCCACCATCTCGGCGGCGACCAGCACGAGGATCGAGTACGCCCCGGCGAGCCGGACGCCGGTGAAGATGGTCGGCACGGCCGCCGGCAGGATCACCTTCTGGAACAGCCGCAGGTGGTTGAGTCCCATCGAGCGGGCCGAGCGGACCAGCAGCGGGTCCACCCCCTTCACCCCGGCGATGGTGTTCAGCAGGATCGGCCAGGAGCAGGCGTAGACCACCAGGGCGATCTTGGAGGTCTCGCCCAGGCCGAGGATGAGCACGAAGACCGGCAGCAGCGCCAGCGCGGCGGTGTTGCGGAACACCTCCAGCAGCGGGCTGAGCAGGTCGGCGAGGGGCCGGTACCAGCCGATCAGCAGGCCGAGCGGGATGGCGGCGGCCACGGCCAGGGCCAGTCCGGTGAGCGAGCGGGTCAGGCTCGCGCCGAGGTGGTCGGCGAGCTGCCCGTTGCGCAGCAGCGTCCACCAGGCGGTGAGCACCTCGGACAGCGGCGGCAGGAAGACCCGGTCGACCAGACCGGCGCGGGGTGCGGTCTCCCAGATCGCGGCCAGGGCCAGCAGGGCGACGCTGCGGTGCAGGGCCCGGCCGCCGAGCCCGAGCAGCCGTCCCGGCAGGGCGGGCGCGGCGGCGGGAGCCGCCGACGGTGGCACGGCGGGCCGGGCCGCCGGGCGGGCGGGGCGTTCGGCGATGTCAACCAACGCGGGCCTCCTCTCGTACGGCGGACTGGGCGGCCCGCACCTCGTCGCGCAGCAGCGTCCAGATCTGGTGCCGGTGGTGCCGGAAGGCGTCGGAGGACCGGACGTCCTCCTCGGCCTCCCGGTCGCCCAGCTCGATCTCGATGACCTCCTTGATCCGCCCCGGGCGGGAGGTCATCACGGCGACCCGCTGGCCCAGGTGGACGGCCTCGTCGATGCCGTGGGTGATGAACACGATGGTCTTGCCGGTGGCCTGCCAGATCCGGACCAGCTCGTCCTGGAGGGAGTCGCGGGTCTGCGCGTCGAGCGCCGCGAACGGCTCGTCCATGAGCAGCACGTCGGGGTCGTACGCGAGGCTGCGGGCGATGGCCACCCGCTGCTTCATGCCGCCGGACAGCTCGTGCGGGTAGCGGTCGGCGAACCCGGCGAGCCCGACCAGGTCGAGGTGGTGGGCGATGAGTTCGGCGCGCTCCGCGCGCGGCACGCCCTTGGCCTCCAGTCCGAACGCGACGTTGCCGGCGGCGGTGCGCCAGGGCAGCAGCGCGTACTGCTGGAAGACGATGCCCCGGTCGAGGCCGGGCCCGGTGACCGGGCGGCCGTCCACCAGCACCTGCCCGCCGGTCGGGGTGGAGAGCCCGCCGAGCAGGTCGAGCAGGGTGGACTTGCCGCAGCCGCTGGGGCCGACGACGACCAGGAACTCGCCGGGGCGTACCCCGAGGGTCAGCTCGTCGAGCGCGGTGACCGCGCCGCCGCTGCCCCGCCGGCCCGGGAAGACCTTCGTCACCCGGTCAAAGAGGATCTTGTCGGTGCTCACGCGCCACCGCCGGTGGCGACCTCGTTGAACCTGTTGGTGTAGAGGTCGGCGGGCTTCGGCCGCTCGCCCTTGAGCTCGCCGGAGCCGGCCAGCCAGTCGATCCAGGTGGTGAACTCCCGGTCGCTGATGAGACCGCCCTTGCCGGCCACCCCGCTGGACTTCCAGTACCTCACGAGCGACGGGTCCTCGTTGCGGCCGCGCTTGGCGATGATGGACTCCAGCCGGGCCACGACGGTCTCCCGGGGCTGGGTTCGCGCCCACTCGATGGCCCGGCCCACCCCGGTGACGAACGCCCGGACGGTCTCCGGGTTGCGCTTGATGAAGTCGTCCCGGAAGACGTAGCTGCCCCCGCTGAACGCGCCGAGCAGCTCGTAGTCGGTGAAGACGGTGCGGACGCCGCCGGCGGCGACGGCCTTGTCCCGGATCACGCCGCCGAGCACCGCGACGTCGATCTGCCGCTGCCGCAGCGACTGTTCGAGGTTGACCGGGGGCAGCGCGACCAGCTCGACCTTGGCGATCTCGGCCGGGGTGAGGCCGCCCTTGACCAGCCACGTCTTGAGCACCGCCTCGGCGTGCGCGCCGAGGGTGTTCATGCCGACCTTCTTCCCGATGAGGTCGCGGGGTCCGCGGATCGGGCTGTCCTCGAGGACGTAGTAGCCCTGGAAGGTCTGCGCGTCGGAGCCGTAGTAGGCGACCACGGCGGTGATCGGGGCGTTCGCGGCCCGGAGCTTGACGATGGCGCCGTTGAAGGCGCCGCCGAAGTCGGTCTGGCCGGTGGCGGTGGCCTGGAGGTCGGCGGGGCCGCCGGTGACGTTGCCGATCCAGTTGAGCTTCACGTCGCCGAGGTAGCCGAGGTCGGCGGCGAGTTCGGGGAGGGTCACCTGGCCGACCGAGCCCTGGTAGCGCAGTTCCTTGGTCTGCCGGCCGCCGGCGGCGGCGTCGGTGCCGCAGCCCGTGGCGGCGGTGAGGGCGAGCAGGGTGATAGCGGCGGCGAGGGTACGCCGCAGCGACTGACGGGTCGAGGGCATGGAGAGGTCTCCTGATCTGTCCACGATGCGGTGGCGAGGGCCCGCGAGGGGCGCGTGAGCACGCCGCTGCCGGCCGGGCCACGATGCGCCGGCGACGGGAGCGGACGAGCGGAGGAGATGCGACGACCGAGAGCGGTCAGCTCAACAGAGCGCGCTCGCGTGCCGGACCAGGTCGACGTGCACGCGAGCGGTGAGGAGAAGGTCGTCCCGCTGCGACATGACCTCATGCTGCCGACCGATCTCCGCGCCGGTCAATGCCCTTCCATAGAGTGAGACTTGCATCGCTGGCTTTGTTACGACCCGTCACCACCAGGATTTACCGCCCCTTAACACCTACCCGTTGGATAGAGATTGTGACGGGCGGGACGGGCACCGTCCAGACCGGATCCGACCGGGTTTCGTGAACCGTCGTTTCGGGCATGTTCGATCCCGCAGACGCAGGGAGACGAAGGAGGACCCCATGGGCATCCAGTTCCGCAAGCGCCAGAAGTACGGTCCGGTGATCCTCCACTTCACCGAGAACGGCTTCTCGTCCTGGAGCATCAAGATCGGTCGGTGGTCGTGGAACTCCAACACCCGCGCCCACCGCGTGGACCTGCCGGGGCCGCTCTCCTGGAAGCAGGACAAGTCCCGGGCGTGACGTCCCGACGTCGAGCGGGGTGCCGGTGGTTCACCGGCACCCCGCTCGGCGTCCGGGCCGGCTTCGCCGTTCCGCCGACGGGAGCCCCGTCCGGACGGAGAATCGCGGAGTGGCGGACCAGTCCTTCCGGCGGCAGCGGCGGCGGGCCGCGGCGGCCGTCGCGCTGCTGCTGCTCGCCTACTTCGTCGTCCCCGTCGAGCCCGACCCGAACGGCCTGCGGCTGGCCCTGCGCTCCGCCGGCACCCTGGTCCTGGTGATTGTGGTCGCCTTCCTGGTCACCGGCCAGGTACGCCGCCAGCTCGCCGCCACCCAGCCCACCGGGGACGCGGAGACCCGGGCGCTGATCCGGCTCGCCGTCGCGCTCATCGCCGGGCTGCTGGTCTTCGCCCTCGCCGACCACGTGGTGGCGAACACCCGCCCCGGCGAGTTCGTCGGCCTGCGGACCCGGATCGACGCGCTCTACTTCGCGTTGGCCACGCTCACCACCGTCGGCTACGGCGACGTCACCGCCGAGGGGCAGATCGCCCGGCTGGTGGTCAGCGCGCAGATGGTCTTCAGCATCGGGGTGATCGCCACCGGGGCGTCCATCGTGGTCAAGCAGATGACCCAGCGGCCCCGCCCGGACCGGCGCTGATCACCACGTCGCCGCCGAGGCGGCCGTGCCCCGGGTCGCGGGTCACCGCGCCGGCGGCGAGCAGCGAGGTGAGCGCCCGGTTCGCGTCCGCGGCCCGGTAGACGGTCGACGTGGCGGCGAAGCGGCGCAGCTCGGTCACCGTACGCGGGCCGGAGCGGGCGAGCTCGGCCAGCAGTTCGCGGCGCAGCGGGCCGGGTTCGGGATCGAGGCTGATGTCGAGCAGCCGCCCCGCCGGGTCGGCCGGGTCCCGGTAGCGCACCCCGGCGTACTCGTCGACCGCCCAGAGGGCGTCCTTGACCGTCTCCAGGCCCCGGTCGGAGCCGGTGGCGTAGCCGAGCAGCCGGGCCGGCCCGCCGTCGGCCGGCACCAGCTCGACCTCGGTGACCAGCGGGAAGCCGGCCGCGGTCAGCGCCGGGCGCAGCGACCGGCCGGGCGCGGTGACCAGCAGCACCTCGGCCGGACGGCCGGACGCGGCGGCGGCCAGCAGGACGGGGTCGGGTTCCCCGCCGTCGACCATGGTGAACAGCGGCGCGCCCGCCGCGCCGGCCGCCTTGAGCGCCACCGGCAGCCGGTCCGGCCGGCCCGGCACCACGTGCACGGCGACGTCCGCCGGCAGGGCGGCCTCCGCCGCGCCCAACCGGGCCGGCAGCTCCGCGCCGCCGTCGGCGAGCACCAGCACGGTCAGCCGCCGGCCGCGCAGCCGGTCGGCGAACTCGGCCACCACCCGCAGCGCCGCCTCGGCGCCGGCGACGTCGCTCCCGGCGTACGCGAGGGCCAGCGTGGCCCGCCGCGAGCGGTGCAGCGCGGCGGGCAGCCAGTGGTCGAGCTGGCGGACGAGCAGCTCGCGCAGGACGGCGTCGGTCGACATCCTGCCGTTCTACCCCATCCCCCGTCAGGCGGGAACGGAGATGCCCACGCCGCCGCGGGTCTGGCCGCCGTAGCGCTGCCGCTCACGGTCGAGGTCGAGCCGGCCGATCCGCTTGCGCGCGGCGAGGGCCCCCTCGTCGAGGAGGTCGGCGGGGATGATCCAGACGATCTCGAACTCCAGCCCGTCGGGGTCGCGGCCGTAGAGGCTCTTGGTGGTCCCGTGGTCCGAGGCGCCCACCAGGGCGTCGGCGGCGGCCAGCCGCTCGGCGGTGGCGGCCAGCTCGTCCAGGGTGTCCAGCTCCCAGGCGAGGTGGTAGAGGCCGACGGTGGACCGCCCGGCCGGGGAGGCCCCGGCGGCCGCGCCGATCTCGAACAGCCCGAGGTCGTGGTCGTTGGTGGAGTCGGGCGCCTGGAGGAAGGCGGCACCGCGGAAGCCGTCCGGCGTCATCGGCACCGGGCGGAAGCCGAGCACGTCGCGGTAGAAGGCGACGCTGCGGTCGAGGTCACGGACGTAGAGGACGGCGTGGTTGAGCCGGTGGATTCCCATGCCACCGACGGTAGCGCGTTTTGGTTGAGCGTTCAACAACAGGCGCTATGATGGCCGTCATGACCCGGTGGCTGGACCCTGACGAGCAGCGGACCTGGCGGGCGTTCCTCACCGCCTCCCGGGCCCTGATGGACACCCTCGACCGCGAGCTGCAACGCGACGCCGGGATGCCGCACGCGTACTACGAGATCCTGGTCCGGCTCTCCGAGGCCCCAGACCGGCGGCTGCGGATGAGCGACCTGGCCGACGCCACCGGTTCCTCCCGCAGCCGGCTCTCGCACGCCGCCGCCCGGCTGGAGGCAGCCGGCTGGATCCGCCGGGAGGACTGCCCCACCGACCGCCGCGGCCAGCTCGCCGTCCTCACCGACGCCGGCTTCGCCACCCTGGCCGCCGCCGCGCCCGGCCACGTCGACGGGGTACGCCGGCACCTGTTCGACGCGCTCAGCCCGGCCCAGGTCGACCAGCTGCGGCGGATCAGCGAGACACTCGCCGAGCACCTGACCGGATCGCGACCAAACTGATCCACAGCGGGGCTTGTACTTACCGTCGCCGGATGAGCACGATGGGGCGTGTCCTCCGGCTTCGCTGACCTGACTGTCCAGGCGCACCACCTGGTGTCCGAAGGCGACCTCGCCGGCGCCCAGCGACTGCTCGCCGACGCGCTGAGCGACGCCGACCCCCGTCCCGCCAACGCCTCCGCCGAGCTGGCCGAGGCCGCGGGTCTCCAGGCCCGCGTGCTCGTCGCGCTCGGCGAACCGCACTCCGCCCGCGGCTGGGCCGCGTTCGCGTACGCGGCGACCTCCCGGCTGTTCGGGCGCTCCGACGAGCGGACCGTCACCGCCGCCGCCACCCTGGCCGCCGTGCTGCACCGGGTCGGCAGCGACGCCCGCGCCGCCCGGCTCTACTCCGACGTCATCATCGAACTGACCGCCCGGGACGGGCCGGAGTCCCAGCGGGTGCTGGCCGCGCACGCCGACCTGGCCACCGTGGAATACGCCCGCGGCCAGTGCGACGTGGCCCGCGACCGGTTGCAGGACGCCTGGGAGCTGCACCGCGAGGTCTACGGCGACGGCCACCCCAGTGGCATCAAGATGCTGGCCAAGCTCGGCGCCATGGAACGCGACTGCGGCCGCTACGCCGAGTCCCACGAGCACCTGGCCCTCGCCGAAGAGCTGTGCCGGCAGCACCTGGCCGCCGACGACCCGCTCGCCACCCAGATCGCCGGGCTGGCCCGCGCCGCCGCCGACCCGGACCACGTCTGCGACACGCCGGAACCGCCCGCCCGGGAGACCCCGGTGGTTCCCGCCGCCCGCGTCCCCCCGCCCGCCGAGGGCCCGCCCGACCTGCCGCCCTACCAGCCACCGACGCTCGACGACCCGGTCGAGACGCCGCTCTACCGCCCGCCGGACCGGGCCGAGGCCGCGCACGTGCCGACGCCCCGCACCCCGCCCGAGGCCGACGACGAGGCGTTCGCGGACTACCCGTGGCCGCCGGAGGAGCCGGCCGAGGAGCCCTGGCGGCCCGGCGAGAGCGCCCTCCCGCCGACCGTGGTCGGCCTGACCGAGGCCGAGCCCGACGGCGTACACCGGGTGCCCCCGGCCACCGAACCCGGGGCGCCGTCGCCGTACCTGCCCGTGCACGTGCCCCGGCCGCCCGCCGCCGAGGGCCGGACCACGCCCTGGCTGCCGCTCGTGGTGGCCGGGGTGGTGGTGGCGCTGCTGCTCGGCACCATCGCGGTGATCGCCGGCGTGTCCCGGGTGGACGACCGGCGGGACGCCCCCGCGCCCGCGCCCACCGGCCGCGCCTCCTCGGCCGGCCCCACCACGGGCACACCGAGCGCCGCCCCGGCCGCCTCCCCCGGCACCCCGCCCGGTCGGCTCACCCTGACCGACCGGCGGGACAGCATCGTGCTGAGCTGGACGTACCCGGCCGGCGCGGAGGGCCCCGTGGTGGTCGCCGGGGGCCGCTCCGGGCAGCCGCAGCGCACCTTCCTGACCCTGCCCGCCGGTTCGGTCGACTACATCGCCTACGGCCTCGACCGCACCACCGACTACTGCTTCACGGTCGCGGTCGTCTGGTCCACCGACACGGTCGCCCGGACCACCCCGGTCTGCACGAAGCGGCGCCGCTGACCGGTCACTCCGGGTCGGGGTCGGCCAGCGCGGGCAGCCGTACCGTCACCCGCAACCCCGGCGCGGCCGCCTCCGGCGCCGCGTCGGCCAACTCGACGGCGCCACCGGCCCGGCGGACCAGCTCGCGCACGATGGCCAGGCCCAGGCCCGCGCCGCCCGCGTCGCGCCCCCGCGCGTCGTCCAGCCGGGTGAAGCGGGCGAAGACGCGCTCCCGGTCCGCCGCCGGGATGCCCGGTCCGTCGTCGGTCACCGTGACCAGGTGGTACGCGGACCCGCCGCGCTGCCGCGGCACGGGCGGCCCGGGGTGCGGGCCGGTGACCGCGAGCCGCACCTCGGCGTGCGCGTGCCGCAGCGCGTTCTCCACGAGGTTGACCAGCACCCGGCGCAGCTCCCCCGGGTCCCCCTCGGTCCAGAGCGGGCCGGGTGGCGGCGCCAGGCGCAGCGGCGGGGACGGGTAGCGCCCGGCCACCCCGCGCAGCAGCTCACCCAGCTCCACCGGGCCGACGGCGTGCGGCGCGGGACGCTCCGGCCGGGCCGCCTGCTCGTCGAGGCGGGCCAGCAGCAGCAGGTCGTCGACCAGCCGGCTGAGCCGCTCGGTGTCGGCGAGCAGGTTCTCCGCCACCGCCGGCCAGTCCGGGTCGCCCAGCCGCCGGGCCACCTCCAGCTCGGTGCGCATGTTGGTGACGGGGCTGCGCAGCTCGTGCGCGGCGTCGGCGACGAACGCCCGCTGCCGGTCCCGGGACGCGGCCAGCCGGTCCAGCATGTCGTTGAGGGTGACCGCCAGCCGGTGGATCTCGTCCCGCCCGGCCGGCACGGGCAGCCGCTCCGCACCGGCCCGGCCGGTGATCTCGGCGGCTCCGCTGCGCAGCGCCTCCACCGGGCGCAGGGTCGCCCCCACCGCCCGCCAGGCCACCACGGCCAGCCCGGCCACCAGGAGTGGGAAGCCGACCAGCAGCAGGTTCCGGACCACGTGCAGGCTGTGCCGGACGTCGGTCATCGACTTGGCCACGAGCACGGTGCGCGGCTCGTCGGCCGTGCCCGCCGGCACGGTCACCACCCGGACCGGCCCGGTGAGGCCGACCCGCCGCCCGTCCACCACCAGCCGCTGGCGCTCCCCCGCGCGCAGCTGGTCCCGACCGAGCATCGGCACCAGCCGGTCGGCGTCGATGGAGGCGGCCCGGATCCGGCCCTCGCCGTCGACGACCTGGACGCGGAGCTGCCCGCCGGCCACGGGCAGCGGATCGGGCAGGGCGTCCTCCGCGGCGAGCAGCGCGACGGCGTCCGCCGTCCGGAGCGCCTCGGCGTCGACCGAGCGCTGCAACGTCCAGCCGAGCGCGCCGAGCAGCAGCGCCCCGCCGAGCGCGAACCCGACGACCAGGCCGGCCACCCCGAGCACGAGCAGCCGGGACCGCAGCCCGAGGTCCGGCAGGAGCGCTCTGATCCGGCGCCTCATGTGGTCAGCCGGTAGCCGGCGCCGCGGACCGTCTCCAGCCGGTCCCGGCCGATCTTGCGGCGCAGGTAGCCGACGTAGACCTCGACCGCGTTCGGGGCGGTCTCCACCGACGCGTCCCAGACGTGGTCCAGCAGCTCGGTCTTGGAGACCACCTCGCCGGGACGGCGCATCAGGTAGTCGAGCAGGGCGTACTCGCGGGTCGTCAGGGCCACCTCGGCGTCGGCCCGGGTCACCCGCCGCCGGGCCGGATCCAGGCGCAGGTCGCCGACCGCGAGCACGGCCGGACGCTCCGGCGCGCCCCGGCGCAGCAGCGCCCGCAGCCGGGCCAGCAGCACCACGTACGAGAAGGGCTTGGTGAGGTAGTCGTCGGCGCCGCAGTCCAGCCCGTCGGCCTGGTCGTACTCGCCGTCCTTCGCCGAGAGCATGAGCACCGGCAGCCAGCGCTCCTCGGCGCGCAGCCGGCGGACCACCTCGTAGCCGGAGAGGCCGGGCAGCATCACGTCGAGGATCATGGCGTCGTAGTCGCCGTGCCGGGCGGCCTCCAGCCCACCCGGACCGGTGGACTCGACGTCCACCACGAAGCCCTCCGCCGACAGGCCCCGCCGCAGCGACGCGGCCAGCCGCGTCTCGTCCTCCACCACCAGCAACCGCACAGGTCAAGGGTGCCATCCGGTGACACCCCCTAGGGATTCTCCTCAGCGCTCTCACAGCGTCCCCCGTGCACCATCTACCGTCAGGAGGTGCACACCATGTCCGTACTGAAGAACCGCGCCGTGCTGCGCTGGCTGGTCCCGGTGACCGCGGGGGTCGCCGTGATCGGGGGCGGCGCCGCCGTCGGCACGTTCGCCGCCGGGGCCGACCCGGCGCTGCCGCCGCGTACCGCCGCCCAGCTCCTGGAGGATCTGCGCACGTCCCGCCTCGACGGGCTCTCCGGCACCCTGGTGCAGCGGGCCGACCTCGGGCTGCCGCCGATCGCCGAGCTGGCCGGGAAGGCCGGCGGGAACGAGCTGGCCAGCCTGGTCAGCGGCACACACACCATCCGGGTCTGGTACGCCGGCCCCGACCGCCAGCGGCTCGCCCTGGTCGACACGCTCGGCGAGCGGGACGTGCTGCGCAACGGGCGCGACGTCTGGACCTGGAGCAGCCGGGACAACGCCGCGTCGCACCGGACGCTGCCGGCGGAGGGGAAGGACCTCGACACCGCGCCGGCCACCCCGGCCGACGCCGCCGACCGGGCGCTGGCCGCCATCGACCCGAGCACGGCGGTCACCGTCGGGCGCTCCGCCACCGTCGCGGGCCGCAGCGTCTACGAGCTGGTGCTGACGCCGCGCGACCGGGACTCGCTGGTGCACCAGGTGCGGATCGCGCTGGACGCGAAGGAGCACGTGCCGCTGCGCTTCGAGGTGCTGGCCGACGGGTCGGACGAGCCGGCGTTCGAGGTGGCGTTCACCCAGGTGGACTTCCGCACCCCGGACGCCGACCAGTTCCGGTTCAACCCGCCGCCGGGTGTGAAGGTCACCGAGGAGTCGGCGGGCGACGGGCACGGGCCGGCCGGGAAGCGCCCCGCGGGGCGGAGCGAGGACCGGCCGGACGTGCGTACCGTCGGGACCGGCTGGACCACGGTGCTGGTCGCGAGGATCGACGCGGCCGGCGGCGCGACGGGCGCGAAGCCGGGCGAGGCGGCCGGGCCGGACGCGGAGGCGCTGTCGAAGGTGCTCGGCGGGCTCCAGCGGGTGAGCGGTGACTGGGGCAGCGGCCGGCTGCTCAGCGGCAAGCTGTTCAGCGTGCTGCTCACCGACGACGGCCGGGTGCTGGCCGGGCTGGTCACCCCGGAGCGGCTGTACCAGGCGGCGAAGGGCTGAGATCCGCGAAACAGACCCGTGGGGTCCGGTCGGTGTGACGCCGACCGGGCCCCGCTGTCGTGTGCGAGCCTGCGGTGTGACGTCGTCGCGGGCGGCCGGCGAGGCTTGGTCCGGCGGGCGGCCACGCGGTATCTTTCTCAGTTCAAACACAAAAAGGAATGGCCCCGAAAGCCATTCCTTGCGCAATTCTAAGCGATGAGGAGCCGGCTTGTCAACGCACTCCGACGTGTCGGGTGAGCTGCACCAGGACGACGAGATCGGTCACGAGCAGAAGTACGTCTCGATGCTCTACGACCGGCTGGACGGCATGCGGGACCAGGCGGCCCGGCGGCTCACCGAGGAGCTGCGCACCACCGGCGGCACGCAGCAGGCCCGGTCGCAACGCGACTCCGCCGTGCAGATGTACGCCGACCAGGTCGAGCAGTACTCCGCCGTGGAGACCGGCCTCTGCTTCGGCCGCCTCGACGGCGACGACGACTCGTGCCGCTACGTCGGCCGGATCGGCATCTTCGACACCTCCGGCGACTACGACCCGCTGCTGATCGACTGGCGTGCCCCGGCCGCCCGCGCCTTCTACCTGGCCACCGCCGCCAACCCGCAGGGCGTACGCCGGCGCCGGCACCTGCGTACCCGGGAGCGGAAGGTCACCGGGCTCAACGACGAGGTGCTGGACATCGCCGCCGCCTCCCCCACCGCCCACGAGGAGGTGACCGGCGAGGCGTCGCTGCTCGCCGCGCTGAACGCCGGGCGTACCGGGCGGATGCGCGACATCGTCGAGACCATCCAGGCCGAGCAGGACCGGATCATCCGGGCCGACCTGCCGGGCGTCATGGTGGTGCAGGGCGGGCCCGGCACCGGCAAGACCGCCGTGGCGCTGCACCGCGCCGCGTACCTGCTCTACACGCACCGGCAGCAGCTCTCCACCCGGGGCGTGCTGCTGGTCGGCCCGAACGCCACCTTCCTGCGCTACATCTCCCAGGTGCTGCCGGCGCTGGCCGAGACCGGCGTGCTGCTGCGTACCCAGGCCGACCTCTTCCCCGGCGTGCACGCCGCACGCACCGAGCCGGCGGCGACCGCGGCGCTGAAGGGGCGCGTGGTGCTGGCCGAGGTGCTGGCGAACGCCGTCCGGGACCGGCAGTGGGTGCCGGAGGAGCCGCTGGAGATCGAACTGCCGCAGCGGGAGATCCTCACGCTCGACCCGGAGACCGTGCGCCAGGCGCGGGATCGGGTCCGGCGCACCGAGCGTCCGCACAACCTGGCCCGGGCGCTGTTCGACATCGAGATCGTGCACGCGCTCGCCGAGCAGGTGGCCGAGCGGATCGGCGCCGACCCGCTCGGCGGGGAGAACCTCCTCTCCGAGGCCGACCGGGCCGAGATCCGCCGGGAGCTGCGCGACGAGCCGGAGATCCGGTCCGCGCTGGACGAGCTGTGGCCGGTGCTCACCCCGCAGCGGCTGCTCGCCGACCTGTACGCCTCACCGGAGCGGATCGCCGCCGCCGCGCCGATGCTCACCGACGGCGAGCGGGCCGCGCTGCACCGGGAGCCGGGCGGCTGGACGCCGGCCGACGTGCCGCTGCTCGACGAGGCGGCCGAGCTGCTCGGCGAGGACGAGCGCGCCGCCGCGGCCCGCCGCGAGCGGATCCGGGCGCTGGAACGGGAGTACGCCGAGGGCGTGCTGGAGATCTGGCGCGGTTCCCGCTCGATCGACGTGGAGGACGAGGCGGACGGCGGCGAGATCCTCGGCGTCACCGACCTCATCGACGCCGACCGGCTCTCCGAGCGGCAGGAGGAGGCCGACCGGCTCACCACGGCGCAGCGTGCCGCCGCCGACCGCACCTGGGCCTTCGGGCACGTGATCGTCGACGAGGCGCAGGAGCTGTCGCCGATGGCCTGGCGCCTGCTGATGCGCCGCTGCCCGAGCCGCTCGATGACCATCGTGGGGGACGTGGCGCAGACCGGGGCGCTCGCCGGCACACCGTCCTGGCAGGAGGCCCTGGCGCCGTACGTGGCGGACCGGTGGCGGCTGGAGGAGTTGACGGTCAGCTACCGCACCCCGGCCGAGATCATGGCGGTCGCCGCCGAGGTGCTCGCCGAGATCGACCCGGCGCTGCGCCCACCCCGCTCCGTACGCGCCAGCGGCGTGCCGCCGTGGGACCGGTCCGTCGCGGCGGACCGGCTCGCCGCCGAACTGGTCGAGGCGACCGCCCGGGAGGCGGCCGGGCTGGCCGACGGCCGGCTCGGGGTGATCGTGCCGGCGGGCCGGGTGGCCGAGTTGGGCGCGGCGGTCGTCGCCGCGCTGCCCGAGGCGACCGTCGGCGAGCAGCCGGAGCTGGCGAACCGGGTGGTGGTGCTCACCACCGAGCAGGCCAAGGGCCTGGAGTTCGACTCGGTGCTGGTGGTGGACCCGGACCGGATCGTCGCCGAGTCCCCGCGCGGTCACAGCGACCTCTACGTGGCCCTCACCCGCGCCACCCAGCGCCTGGGCATCCTCCGCACCCCCTGACCCACCCCCGACCCACTCGGGTGATCATGAAGTTGGCGGCGTTGTGGATCTCTGTTCCCGCCGCCAACTTCATGATCGACGCACCAAGGAGGGGGCGGCCGTGGCCGCCCCCTCTGGTGGGTCCGGGTCAGCCCGGGTTGGCCTTGTCGTTGGTGAAGTTGCCGACCTGGCTGCCGCTCGACGAGGCGTCGCTGGTCGGGCCGCCGGCCGGGGTGCTCAGGCCGCCGGTGGTGGCGTCGCCCGTGGTGGTCGGGGCCACCTTGCCCGGGTGCCGCTCCGGCTGGCGGGCCAGGCGGCGGGCGCTCGCCGGGCCGGCGGTGCCGCCGGTCGTGGTCACCGCGCCCTGACCCCGGGTGGGCCCGCCGTCGCGCAACACGTTCGGGTCGACCGGGGCGTGCGCCGGATCGTCCGGATCCTCCTCCTGGATCACCCGCAGCACGTCGGTCTGCGGCACGGTGACCTCGTCGAGCGCGCCCTCGCCGTAGACACCGCCGGCGACCCGCTCCTCGGCCCGCCGGGCGGCGTCCTGCCGCATGTCGTCCTCACGCACGTCAACCACCTCGCAGATCTCTCGGGATCCTCGTTGCGTGCCCGGCCACCGCCGGCTGAAACCGGCCGGCGCCCGTTCCGTGCCCAGATGTCAGGTTCGGTGACCGGTTGCCGCAGGCCGGTCGGCGACCGCGCGCGTGCTCCTATTCGGCCGGGGACCGGTGTTACCTCGCGGGGGCCCCGGGTAGACGGAGGGTGCCCCCGCCACAGAGCGCGAACCGCGCCGTGGCCGACCTGCGGCAGCGGGGCGGGAGGTGTGCAGAGAACGACTCATCAATCCTGAGGAGGACAGATGAGCACGCAGGCTGCATCCACCAGGCCGATGAACCGGCCGGCGCAGGACATGTCCAACCGGGCCGCGATGCAGGAGACGCCGACCCGCCCGATGCCGATGATGCACGACGGGCACCGGGAGCAGGCCATCCCCGCGCCCGGCACCGAGACCAAGCCGTCGCTCCGGACGACCGAGTTCTGGGTGTACGTCGCGTCCGTCGCGGCCGTGCTGGTGGCGTCCTTCCTGGTCGGGAAGAACTCGGTCGGGGTGGACATCTTCCGCGCCCCGCAGGCCTGGTTCTTCATCACGCTGCTGACCATCGGTTACCTGGGTAGCCGCGGTCTGGCCAAGGCCGGAAGCAACTTCCGCAGCGGTGAGGAGCGCAAGGCCCGACACTGACCGGAGCCACACCTGAGACGACGATGCCCCCGGGGATCACCCCGGGGGCATCGTCGTGTGCCGTCACTCCCCGCCGAAGTCGCCGCCGAAGTCGCCCTCGAAGGCGTCCTCGATGAGCTCACCGGCGACCAGGCCGCCCGCCACGCCGAGCGCGGCGCCCGCCACCATGCCGCCCATGCCGGAGCCCCGGTGGCCGTGGTGCCCGTGCGGGGCGCCGAAGCCGTGCGCGCGGAGGTTGCCGTACCGCGAGGTGGTCTCCCGCAGCCAGCCGTCGACCACCTGGACCCAGTCGGTCCGGCCGGCGTCGCTGTGCGGGACGGCGTACCGGCCGAAGGCGTCGTGCCCGGCGCTGAGGAAGCCGCCGCGCTTGTCGCACTCGAGGATCACCTCGACGCCCTGCTGGCTGGTGACGAAGGTCAGCTCGACCTCGTTGATGGTCCCGGCGTACTGGGGCGCCGCGAAGAACTCGATCTCCTGGTAGAAGGGCAGCGTCTGCTGCACGCCCCGGATGTGACCGCGCTCGAGGTCGGCGTGCTTGAAGCGGAAGCCGAGCGCCTGGAACGCGTCGAGGATCCGCTCGTGGATCGGCAGCGGGTGCACGGCGACCTGGTCCAGGTCGGACTTGTCCACGGCCCGGGCCACCGCCAGCTCGGTCCGCAGGCCCATGGTCATGCCGTGCAGGCGCTGGCCGTAGACGTCGGTGACCGGGGTCTCCCACGGGACGGGGAGCTGGAACGGGATGGACAGCTGCTGCTTCGGGGCGAGCTGGAGCGGGCCGCTCACGGTCATCCGGTGGAACTCCATGACACCGGCGTACTCGGTGTCGCCGCCCTCGATCTCGACCCGGGTGACCAGGCCGACGGTGATCTGCTCGATGCTCGCCGGGGCGTCGCCGCCGACCAGGTTGACGTGCCCGTCCAGGGTCAGGCCCGGCCGGGTGTTCGGGTTGGTCAGCACCGTGTCGACGCTCGGGCCGCCCACGCCGAACGCGCTCAGCATCTTCTTGAAGACCATCGCCACTCCGCTCCCACCGTCGGCGCGCTCCACCGTGGAGCGGGCCAAAGGCACCCTAACCTGGGCGGCTGTGAAGTGGCTGAAAGCGGCGGTGGTCAGTCGACGTCGACCACGATCAGCTCGCCCACCTGCTCGCCGATCTGCCGGCGCCCGTCCGGCGGCAGCCCGGCGTCGGTGATGAGCAGGTCGGCCTCCTCCAGCGGGGCGATGGTGGCGATGCCGATGGTCTCCCACTTGGTGTGGTCGGCGAGCACGACGAGTCGCCGGGCCGCGCCGATGAGCCGCCGGTTGACCGCCGCCTCCAGCAGGTTCGGGGTGGTGAACCCGGTGCGCGGGCTCATCCCGTGCACGCCCAGGAAGAGCAGGTCGACGTTGAGCGCGGCGATGGCCGCCTCGGCCACCGGCCCGGTCAGCGCGTCCGAGGGCGTACGGATGCCGCCGGTCAGCACGACCGTCTGGTCGGCGCGCGGGTTCTGGTAGAGGGCGTCGGCGACCGGGATCGAGTTGGTGACCACGGTCAGCCCCCGGACGTCGGCCAGCCGGGCGGCCAGCGCGGCGGTGGTGGTGCCGGCGGAGAGCGCGATGGCCATGCCCGGCTCGACCAGGCCGGCGGCCCGCTCGACGATGGCCCGCTTCTCGGCCTGCTGCCGGATCGACTTGGCCGCGAAGCCCGGCTCCTCGGCCGAGCCGGGACCGGCCAGCGTCGCTCCCCCGTGGACCTTGTCGACCAGGCCCCGCTCGGCGAGCACCTCCAGATCCCGCCGGATCGTCATGTCCGACACCCCGAAGCGGCTGACCAGGTGGCTGACCCGGACGCCGCCGCGCTGGCGGATCAGCTCCAGGATGGCGCTCTGCCGTTGCTGAGCGAGCATGAGTCCTCCTTCGCGCGCAAGCGGCACGGTACGTGTGGTCAGGCGGCCTCGGGACGGCCCGGGGGTTCCTCGCGGACCACCGCCACCTCCCCCGCGCCGACCACCAGCTCGCCGTCGCACCGGCCGCCGCCGAGCAGTTCGGCGCCGGTGACCGCCAGCCGGGCCTCGGCGTCGGTGTGGTTGATGACGAACAGCCAGCTGCGGTCGGCGGACCGGCGGCGGACCACCTCCACCCCCTCCGGCGCGGTCACGGCCGGCCGGACGCCGGCCTCGGCGAGCAGCCGGGCGACCAGCCCGTCGGTGGCCGGCTGGTCGAGCCGGGTGCCGAGGTACCAGGCCGCGCCCGCGCCGACCGCGTGCCGGGTCAGCGCGGGCACACCGGGCAGCGGCCCGTCGGCGTACGACGCGAGGACCTCGGCGCCCTCGGCGTGCAGCCACTCGGTCCACACGTCGGCGGTCGTACCGTCGTCGAGGCGGACCGACTCGCCGGCCCGGAGCGGGAAGAACTCCTCGGTGCGTACGCCCAGCAGGTCGCGGAACGCGCCCGGGTAGCCGCCGAGCCGGATGTGGTCGTGCTCGTCGACGATGCCGCTGAAGTACGTGACCAGCGCCGTCCCGCCCGCCTCGACGTACCGGCGCAGCGCGTCGGCGTCGGCGTCGCGGACCAGGTAGAGGGTGGGCGCCAGGACCAGCCGGTAGCGGGACAGCTCGGCCGACGGGTGCACCACGTCGGCCGTGACCCCGGCCCGCCAGAGCGCGCCGTGCAGCGCGGCGAGCCGGTCGGTGTAGGTGACGTCGACGCTGGGGTGCGAGTCGAGTTCGGCGCCCCACCACGCCTCGTAGTCGAAGAGGATCGCCACGTCGGCGTCGACCCGGCTGCCGCGGACCTCGGCCAGGGCCTCCAGGTCGGCGCCGAGCCGGCAGACCTCACGGAACACCTTGGTCTCCGGGCCGGCGTGCGGCACCAGCGCGGAGTGGAACTTCTCCGCGCCGGCTCGGGAGGCCCGCCACTGGAAGAACAGCACCCCGTCGGCGCCGCGCGCCACGTGCGCCAGGCTGTTGCGGCGCAGCTGCCCGGGGGTCTTGGCGACGTTGCGCGGCTGCCAGTTCACGGCGCTGGTGGAGTGCTCCATGAGCAGCCAGGGCTCGCCGCCGGCGACGCCCCGGGTGTGGTCGGCGGCGAGCGCCAGGTTGACCTGCGGCTGCGGGTCGGCGGCCGTCAGGTAGTGGTCGTTGGCGACCACGTCCACGTCGGCGGCCCACGAGTGGTAGTCGAGGTACTTGATGCCGGTGCCGATCATGAAGTTCGTGGTGACCGGCTGGGCGGTGAGCCGGGTCAGCAGCTCCCGTTCGGCGCGCAGCTGGGCGCGCTGCTCGTCCGAGGAGAAGCGCAGGAAATCCAGCTGCTGGGTGGGGTTGGCGAAGGTCGGCGCGGTCCGCGGCGGGTTGACCTCGGCCCAGTCGTGGTAGCGCTGGCTCCAGAACGCGGTGCCCCAGGCGGCGTTGAGCACGTCCAGGTCGCCGTAGCGCTCGCGCAGCCAGCGCCGGAACGCGTCGGCGCTGACGTCGCAGTAGCAGTGGACATTGTGGCAGCCCAGCTCGTTGGAGACGTGCCACATGACGACGGCCGGGTGATCGGCGTACCGGCCGGCGACGGCCTCGACCAGGGCGCGCGAGCGCTCGCGGAAGACCGGTGAGCTGGGGCAGTACGCCTGCCGCCCGCCGGGCCAGAGGATCGTGCCGTCGGCGCGGCGCGGCAGCGTCTCCGGGTGCCGATGGGCCAGCCAGGGCGGCGGGCTGGCGGTGGCGGTCGCCAGGTCGACGCTGATCCCGCCGTTGTGCAGCAGGTCGAGCGACCGGTCCAGCCAGCCGAACTCGAAGCGGCCGGGAGCGGGTTCCAGCAGGGCCCAGGAGAAGATCCCGACCGACACCAGGTTGACCCCGGCGCGGCGCATCAGCTCGACGTCCTCGGCCCAGGTCTCCTCGGGCCACTGCTCCGGGTTGTAGTCCGCGCCGTACCAGATCCGCTCGCCGTGCCAGTTCCGCATGAGAGCAGAGGGTGCCCCCGAACGACACCCAAGTCAACACTTTCCAACATCGACAGAAATTCCAACGTTTACCGTCTCTTCCCCGTGTCACAACTGGGTTATCGCTGTCCTTCCGCCCTCTTGACAGCACCGAACCAAGGGGTAGCTTCAACCGCCACCGGCTGTTTGTGTTCGGAGTTGTGGATTCACGGTGGATCTACGCCGGCCGGCACGAACACCTATCCCCGCCACTCATCACGGCCCTTGGGCGCAGCGCACCTCTTCCACGCAGGAGGCACAATGTCCCGTCCCCGCTCGCAAGCCGAGTACCTCGCCCGACTCGTACCCCCGTCCGTCGCCGGCCTGAACCGCCGCTCGCTGCTGGCCGGCGCGGGCGCGCTGCTCGGCACGGGACTGCTCGCCGGCTGCGGATCCGACTCCGACTCCGGCGGCGCGGACGCCAAGACCGTGTCGCTCGGGTCGAACCAGTCGGACCCGAAGCCGAAGGACGTCATCGCCAAGGTGATGGACGGCTACAAGACGTCGTCCGGGGTCACCGTCAACATCAACACGGTCGACCACAACACGTTCCAGGAGAACATCAACAACTACCTGCAGGGCAAGCCGGACGACGTGTTCATGTGGTTCGCCGGCTACCGGATGCGGTTCTTCGCCGCCAAGGGCCTGGCCGGCGACGTCAGCGACGTCTGGGGCAAGCTCTCCGGCTACTCCGACGCGTTCAAGAAGGCGTCCACCGGCGACGACGGCAAGCAGTACTTCGTGCCGTCGTCGTACTACCCGTGGGCCGTCTTCTACCGCAAGTCGGTGTGGCAGCAGCGCGGCTACCAGGTGCCCAAGACCCTGGACGACCTGAACACCCTCGGCGCGCAGATGAAGAAGGACGGCCTGAACCCGATCGCCTTCGGCGACAAGGACGGCTGGCCGGCGATGGGCACCTTCGACATCCTCAACCTGCGGATCAACGGCTACCAGTTCCACGTCGACCTCATGGCCGGCAAGGAGGCCTGGACCTCCGACAAGGTCAAGAAGGTCTTCGACACCTGGGCCGGGCTGCTGCCGCTGCACCAGCCGGACTCGCTGGGCCGCACCTGGCAGGAGGCCGCGCAGTCGCTGCAGCAGAAGAAGAGCGGCATGTACCTGCTCGGCCTGTTCGTCGCCCAGCAGTTCAACAACGACGAGCAGGACGACCTCGACTTCTTCACCTTCCCCGAGGTCGACTCGACCATCGGCGCGAAGGCCCTGGACGCGCCGATCGACGGCTACATGATGGCGCGCAAGCCGAAGTCCGAGGGCGCCGCCAAGAAGCTGCTCGAGTACGTGGGCTCCAAGGACGCCGCCAACATCACCGTCAAGAACGACCCGAGCACCCTGGTCGCCAACACCGGCGCCGACACCAGCGGTTACACCGCGCTCCAGAAGAAGGCCGCCGAACTGGTCGGCTCGGCCACCGAGATCGCCCAGTTCCTCGACCGGGACACCCGCCCGGACTTCGCCTCGACGGTGATGATCCCGGCGATCCAGCAGTTCATCAAGAACCCGAAGGACATCAGCGGGCTGCTCACGAGCATCGAGAACCAGAAGAAGTCGATCTTCACCAGCTGACGGCGGAAGGGGGAGGACACCATGTCCGACCTGCCCCTGATCCAAGCGGATCGCGCCGTGCCGCCGCCGGCCGCGACCACCACCAAGCGTGGTCGCGGCCGCCGGCTACGGCTCCTGTCCCGCACCGACCGCGTGGTGATCACGCTGATGGTGCTGGTACCCCTGCTGCTCGTCGTCGGCCTGGTCTGGCTGCCGGCGGCGGCGACCGTGCTGCTCTCCGGCACCAACTGGGACGGCATCGGCCCCCTGGGCGAGATCGACTGGGTCGGTCTGAAGAACTACGACGACGTGGTGAACATCTACCCGCCGTTCGTGCCGGCGGTGCAGAACAACCTGCTCTGGCTGGCCGCCCTCTTCGTGGTGGCCACCCCGTTCGGGATGTTCCTCGCCGTGCTGCTCGACAAGGAGCTGCGCGGCAGCCGGTTCTACCAGACCGCGCTCTACCTGCCCGTCGTGCTCTCGCTCGCGCTGATCGGCTTCGTCTGGCAGCTCATCTACAGCCGCGACCAGGGCCTGCTCAACGCCCTGCTCGGCACCCAGACCGACTGGTACGGCGACCCGAACGTGAACATCTGGGCGGTGCTCTTCGCCGCCGGCTGGCGGCACGTCGGCTACATCATGCTGCTCTACCTGGCCGGCCTGAAGGGCGTCGACCCGTCGCTGCGCGAGGCCGCCGCCGTGGACGGCTCCTCGGAGACCAGCACCTTCTTCCGGGTGGTCTTCCCGGTGATGCGACCCATCAACATCATCGTGCTGGTGGTGACGGTGATCGAGTCGCTGCGCGCGTTCGACCTGGTCTGGGTCATCAACAAGGGCCGCAACGGCCTGGAGCTGCTCTCCGCGCTGGTGACCCAGAACGTGGTGGGCGAGGCGAGCCGGATCGGCTTCGGCTCGGCGCTGGCGACCATCATGCTGGTCGTCTCCCTGGTCTTCATCACCCTCTACCTGTTCACCGTGATGCGGGAGGACCGGCGATGAGCAGCGCGACCCTGACCCGTACGCCGGACACCGCGGCGCCGTCCACCCGCCGCCGGCCGCTGCGGCCGGCCCGGGTGGTCCTGCACGTCTTCCTGGCCGCCGTGGCGGTCGGGTGGCTCTTCCCGATCCTCTGGGCGGTGCTCACCTCACTGCGCTCGTACGAGTACACGGCCACCCACGGCTACGTCTCGTTCGGCGGCTGGACGCTCGACAACTACGTGACCGCGTGGCGGACCGCCGAGTTCGGCAAGCACTTCCTCAACTCGGTGTACATCACCGTGCCGGCGGTGCTGCTGACCCTCTTCCTCGCCTCCTGCGTGGCGTTCGTGATCGCCCGGTTCAGCTGGAAGCTCAACATCGCGCTGCTCGGCCTCTTCACCGCGGCGAACCTGCTGCCGCAGCAGGCCCTGCTCATCCCGCTGTTCCGGATGTTCACCGAGGTCCCGCTGCCGGCGTGGATGAGCGACTCGGAGCTGCTCTACGACAGCTACTGGGGCCTGATCCTGGTCAACGTGGCCTTCCAGTCCGGCTTCTGCGTCTTCGTGCTGAGCAACTACATGAAGGCCCTGCCGCACGAGCTGTACGAGGCGGCGATGGTCGACGGGGCGAGCGTCTGGCGGCAGTACTGGCAGGTCACCATGCCGCTGTGCCGGCCGGCCCTGGCCGCGCTGGCGACGCTGGAGGTGACCTGGATCTACAACGAGTTCTTCTGGGCCACCGTGCTCATGCGCACCGGCGACAAGTTCCCGGTGACCAGCTCGCTGAACAACCTGCGCGGCGAGTTCTTCACCGACAACAACCTCGTCTCGGCCGGCTCGGTGCTGGTCGCCATCCCCACCCTGGTCATCTTCTTCCTGTTGCAGAAGCAGTTCGTCCGGGGCCTCACCCTGGGAGCCAGCAAGGGATGACCATCGTCCACCTGCGCCGCGCGCGGACCAGCCTGGTGCTCGACGCGCGCGGCCCCGGCCTGCCCCGGGTCGTGCACTGGGGCGCCGACCTCGGCCCGCTGCCCGCCGGCGACCTGCCCGCGCTCGTCGACGCCACCGTCCCGCCCGTGGTGCCGAGCAGCTTCGACGCGCCGACCGTGCTGTCGCTGCTGCCCGAGACGAGCGCCGGCTGGAGCGGCCGGCCCGGCCTGGCCGGGCACCGGGACGGCCGGGACTGGTCGACCGCCTTCCGCCTCGACACGATCGACGTGGACGACCCGCGTGGCGGCCGCGGGGAGGCTGTCCGCGTATCCGAGGAGGAGCGGGACCACGGCGGGGCCGGGGCCGCGCGGGTGACCGTGCGGGCCGCGGACCCGGGTGCCGGGCTGTCCCTGACCGTCGAGATCACCCTGAGCGCCGCGGGGCTGCTGACCGTGCGGCACCGGCTGCGCAACGACGGCGACCGGCCCTACGAGGTACGCGAGCTGACGCCGGTGCTGCCGGTGCCGGGGGTCGCCACCGAACTGCTCGACCTGACCGGACGCTGGTGCCGGGAGCGCGCGCCGCAGCGGCACCCGTGGCCGATGGGCGCCTGGGTCCGCGAGGGGCGGCACGGCCGGACCGGGCACGACGCCACCCTGCTGCTGGTCGCCGGCACCCCCGGATTCGGCTTCGGACACGGCGAGACGTGGGCTGTGCACACGGCGTGGAGCGGCGACCACGTCACGGTGGCCGAGCGCCGGCCGACCGGCGAGGCCACCCTCGGCGGCGGTGAGCTGCTCGCCCCCGGCGAGATGATGCTGGGACCGGGCGAGGAGTACGCCACTCCCCTGCTCCACGCGGTGCACTCCGCCGACGGGCTGGACGGGCTCAGCGACGTGCTGCACACCCACCTGCGGGCCCGCCCCGAGCACCCGCGCGGCCCGCGCCCGGTGACGCTGAACGTCTGGGAGGCGGTCTACTTCGACCACGACCTGGACCGGCTCAAGGGTCTCGCCGACCGGGCCGCCGAGGTGGGCGTGGAACGCTTCGTGCTGGACGACGGCTGGTTCCGCGGCCGGCGGCACGACCGGGCCGGGCTCGGCGACTGGTGGGTGGACGACGACGTGTGGCCGGACGGGCTGCAACCGCTCATCGACCACGTCCGCAAGCACGGCATGCAGTTCGGCCTGTGGGTCGAGCCGGAGATGGTCAACCCGGACTCGGACCTGTTCCGGGCCCACCCGGACTGGGTGCTCCAGGCGCCCGGCCGGCTGCCGCCCGAGTGGCGGCACCAGCAGGTGCTCGACCTGGCCCACCCCGACGCGTACGCCCACCTGCTCGACCGGCTCGACGCGGTGCTGCGCGAGCACGACGGGATCGCGTACCTCAAGTGGGACCACAACCGGGACCTCACCGAGGCGGGGCACGCCGGGCGGCCGGGGGTGCACGCGCAGACCGTGGCGGTCTACCGGCTCCTCGACGAGCTGCGCGCCCGGCATCCCGGCCTGGAGATCGAGAGCTGCTCGTCCGGCGGGGCCCGGGTCGACCTGGAGATCCTGCGGCGGACCGACCGGGTCTGGGCCAGCGACTGCAACGACGCCCTGGAACGGCTCTCCATCCAACGCTGGACCGGCCTGCTGCTCCCGCCGGAGCTGATCGGCACCCACATCGGACCGGAGCGCTCGCACACCACCCACCGGGTGCACGACCTCGGCTTCCGGGCGGTCACCGCGCTCTTCGGCCACCACGGCATCGAGTGGGACATCAGCGGGATCAGCGCGACCGAGCGGATCGAACTCGCCGCGTGGGTGGCGCTGCACAAGCGGCTCCGGCCGCTGCTGCACGGCGGGCGGGTGGTCCGGGTCGACCACCCGGACCCGGCCGTGCAGGCCCACGGCGTGGTCGCCCACGACCGCTCCCACGCGGTGTACGCGGTCTCCCGGCTGGCCACCTCGGCGGCGCAGGTGCCGGGCGCGGTCCGGCTGCCGGGGCTGGACCCGTCCCGGCGGTACCTGGTCCGCCCGCCCGCCGGGGTGCCCGAGCCGGCGCTGCTGGAACTCGCCCCGCCGGCGTGGCTGGCCGCGGACGGCGGGGTGACCCTGAGCGGGTCGGTGCTCGGCGTCATCGGGGTGCAGGTGCCCGCGCTGCACCCCGAGCAGGCGCTGCTGCTGGAGGTCACCGCGGTCGACTGAGCGTGCTTCGGGTGCGTCTGTGGTCGCTGGAGCGACAACAGACGCACCCGGAACCCGGAAGAATTTCTTCCCGGCGGATGTCGAGAAGCGGGGTGGCAGCTCCTACCGGAGGGTGGAAGCACCGACAATCGGTGCTCGGGCGTGAAGGAGCCAACCGTGAAGTACATGCTGCTGATGCAGTTCAGCGCCGCCGGGACCGACTTCCCCTCGATCGACACCTGGACGCCGGAGGAGATCCGAGCCCACATCGGCTTCATGCGGGAGGTCAACGAGAAGCTGGCCGCGGACGGCGAGTTCGTGCAGGGCGAGGGCCTGGGCGGGCCGCAGCAGGCGCGGATCGTCCGGGCCGGCGAGAACGGCGCGCCGGTGGTCACCGAGGGGCCGTTCGCGGAGACCAAGGAGTTCCTGGCCGGCTGGTGGATCGTCGACTGCGAGACGCCGCAGCGAGCCGTGGAGATCGCCGCGCACATCTCCACCGCGCCCGGACCGGGCGGACGACCGCTGAACATGCCCATCGAGGTGCACCCCGTCATGTCGGCGCCGCCGCAGGAGCTGTGACCCCTGGGCGTACCGGACCACACCGTCGAGGACCTGCTGCGCGAGCTGGCGCCGCAGGTCCTCGGCGTGCTCGCCCGCCGGTTCGGCGACTTCGCCACCGCCGAGGACGCCGTGCAGGAGGCGCTGCTCGCGGCGGCCACGCAGTGGCCCGTCGAGGGGCTGCCGGAGCATCCGCGCGGCTGGCTCGTGCAGGTCGCGTACCGCCGGATGATCGAGCTGGTCCGGGCCGAGGCGGCCCGCCGGAACCGGGAGGACCGGGCCGCCCGGCGCGGCGGCGACGACCGGCGGACCGCGCCGGCCGCCGACGAGCCGCTGACCGCCGAGCGGGACGACACCCTGGTGCTGCTGTTCCTCTGCTGCCACCCCACGCTCTCGACGGCGTCGGCCATCGCGCTGACCCTGCGCGCGGTCGGCGGGCTCAGCACCGCTGAGATCGCCCGCGCCTTCCTGGTCCCCGAGGCCACTATGGCGCAGCGGATCAGCCGGGCCAAGCAGCGCATCAAATCCTCCGGCCTGCCGTTCCGGATGCCGGCGGAGGAGGACCGGCAGGCCCGGCTGGCCGCCGTGCTGCACGTGCTCTACCTGATCTTCACGGAGGGGCACACCGCGAGCCTCGGCGACGACCTGCGCCGGGTCGACCTCTCCGAGGAGGCGATCCGGCTGACCCGGGCCATGCACGCGCTGCTGCCCGGCGACAGCGAGGTGGCCGGGCTGCTCGCCCTGATGCTGCTCACCGAGGCGCGGGCCGCCGCCCGCACCGGCCCGTCCGGCGAGCTGATCTCCCTGGCCGAGCAGGACCGCTCCCGGTGGGACGCCGCCGCTATCGCCGAGGGGACGGCGCTGGTCACCCGGGCCATGGCTCGGGGGCCGGTCGGGCCCTACCAGGTCCAGGCCGCCATCGCCGCCCTGCACGACGAGGCGCCGGCCGCCGAGCGGACCGACTGGGCGCAGATCCTCGCCCTCTACGAGGTGCTGGAGCGGCTGGCGGAGAGCCCGGTGGTCTCGCTCAACCGGGCGGTGGCAACCGCCATGGTGCACGGCCCGGCCGCCGGACTGGACGCCCTCGCCGCGCTGTCCGCCGACTCCCGGCTCACCGACCACCACCGCCTCGACGCGGCCCGGGCCCACCTGCACGAGATGGCCGGCGACCGGGACGCCGCGGTGGCGCACTACCGGGCCGCCGCCGCCAGGACCGCCAGCCGCCCCGAGCACGAGTATCTGCTGATGCGTGCGGCCCGCCTGGCCACCAGCCATCCATCCGACGGCGAGCAGTCAGGCCCACTCCCGGACTCAACGTCACACCGGCGGGAACCGGGTACGACAAACGGTCCCTCTGCTGGAGAAGGACCGTGAGGCGATGAGATCAGGCAGCGTCCGCTTGCTGTCAGCGCTGGTTGTCCTGGTTGTGCCGAAGGGCTTCTTCGAGCTGGTCTTCGAGAATGATGATCCGGCAGGCGGCTTCGAGGGCGGTGCCCTGGTCGACCATCTCCCGGGCCCGCGCGGCGAGGCGGAGTTGGTAACGGGAGTATCGGCGATGGCCGCCGGCTGACCGGGACGGGGTGATCAACTTCGCTTCGTCGAGGCGCCGCAGAAAGTCCGGCGAGGCACCGGTGATCTCCGCGGCGCGGCCCATCGTGTAGGCGGGGTAGTCGTCGTCACCGAACATGTCATCGGGTTGGGCCATACACGTACCTCTCCATGACGAGGGCCCCGGCGCCTTTCAGCGCCGGGGCCCGGGGTTACGGGTCAAAACACCATCTACCGGCAAATTCGTCGGGTTGTCGTATCCGCACCTGCCGCCGTCGGCGGCCTGGGGTGCGAGGATCGCATAAGCGTGACCGGAGACCACCTCTCATTCGATGGAAACTGCGGTGTCCGGCTCCAGAGTTGAACTGCGTCCTGGAGACGGGCGATCCAACGGTGTTCGGGCCCTCCCTTTCCTCTGCTTCCAATTTCTGTGGTGCCTGTCGTGCTGCCCGCCGGCGCTGGAGCCCCACGCGACTTCATGGCCCCATCCACGTGCGGCGGACTGTCCTGCCAGGCGAGCCCTGAACGTGCATCAGCCCACCTGCCTGCCCTGGGCCGGAATTACGCCAGGGTCTTGACTGCTTCGTCTGCGTCTTTGCTGATCTCTCCTGTCAACGACAGGAACATTAGCCAGGCGCGACGAGAATGTCTAGCGGTTCGGACCTAGATTTTCTGGATGCACGCCCCCCGCTTCAACGATCGCCCCGGGGCGTACCCGGGAAGGGTGGTGGCCGGGTCCGCGCGGACCCGCCACCGGTGGTGCGTCGGCGGTCAGCTCGCGGTGCAGGTCACCGCGGGGACCGCGTTGCTGCCGTTCCAGCTGCCGAGGAAGCCGAACGAGGTGCTGGCCCCGGCGCCGAGCCGGCCGTTGTGGTCGACGTTGCGGGCGGTGTACGCCGAGCCGCTGTTGCTGACCGTGGCGTTCCACGACTGGCTGACGGTCTGGCCGTTGGCGAACGTCCACTTCGTCGTCCAGCCGGTGATCGCGGCGGCGCCCGCGGTCACCTTGACCTCACCCTGGAAGCCGCCCTGCCAGGAGTTGACGATCGTGTAGCTGGCGGTGCAGCCGGCCGGCGGCGGGGTGGGTCCGCCGGTCGGGCTGGTGGTCGGGCTCGGGCTGGTGGTGGGGCTCGTGGTCGGGCTCGGCGAGGTGCCGGCGAAGACCGAGGCCTCCCGGGCGGTGGCCCTGATGCCGTTGGCCCCGTTGAAGATGCGCTGGCCCCAGCTGGTGAGCTGGTTCGGGTCGAAGTTGGTGGCCATGTCGAGGTATTCGACGCCGCCGCCGTTGCCGCTCCACGACCAGCCGAGGTAGCCGATCCGGTTGGCCTGGCTGTAGGCCAGGATGGTGTCCTCGTCGGGGTTGCCGTCGGAGTGGTTGAAGCCGAACTCGCCGACCACGATGGGCAGTCCGGCGGTGCGGAACCGGCCCAGGTAGTCGGTGATCTCGGCGGCGGTGTCGAAGACGCCGTACATGTGGATCGAGAACACGGTGTTCTTCTGCGGGTCCGCGGCGAAGACCGAGCCGGCGTTGTCGCGCATGGTGAAGGACCAGTCCTGGCCCCAGTTGGGGGCGTCCACCATGATCGTGTGGGTGAGGCCGCCGGCGCGCAGTCGCTTGATCGCGTTGGCGGTGTCGGTGGCCCAGGTGCCGTAGCCCTGGTTGCCGTACGGCTCGTTGCCGATGTTGACGATGACGTACTTCTCCTGGCCCTGGAGGGCGCTGGCGATGCTGAGCCAGTAGTCGACCGCCCGGTCCAGGGTGATGGCGCCGCTCTGCTCGCCGTACCCGGTGGTGTCGTGCACCTCGAGGACGCAGATGAGCCGGTTGGCCTTGCAGAGCGAGATGACGTTGGCGACGTCGGCGGCGCTGTTCTTCGTCCAGCGGTCGCCGCTGGCCAGCACCACCCGGACGGTGTTCGCGCCGAGCGCCTTGATGTTGGCGAACGAGGAGGTCTGCTGCGGGTACCAGGTGTGCGGGTGGTTGACCCCGCGCATGACGAACTCGGTGCCGTTGGCGTCGTAGAGCTTGCCGCCCGCGACCGAGAAGCCGGCGGCGGCGTGCGCCGGCTGCCCGAAGGCGAAGACGGCGGCGAGGACCGTCAGCAGGGCGGCGCCCGCGACGGAGAGCAACTTCTTCATGGCTGTCCTCAGGGAGGTCTCCCCCGTGCCCAGGTGGGGGCGCTGGTGATGGTGACGACGGCGCGTGGCGGCTGAGCCCGACAGCCGCCGCCCGACTCCCGGCGGACGCAGGCATCAGCGTAGGGCGATGGAATGCGGAAGGCAACCGGTTAAGTTGATCGGGACCACAGGATGGTGCGCCACCGGGCCTGAACCGGTTAAGCCGGACTGTCGGCAGCATCCCCACCGGCGTCAAGCCGCCCGGGCCTTTCGAAGCGGACACCAGGGTTGACCGCCGCTGCGCGGGGTATCCGGTGACGATCCGCCCGGAAGGAGATGCGCCATGGTCAACGTCGGCTACACCCTCATGTGCGAACAGGCCGGCCCCAAGCAGCTCGTCGACCACGCCGTCCGCGCCGAGGCCGCCGGCTTCGACCACCTGGTCATGTCCGACCACTACTACCCGTGGCTCGACTCGCAGGGCCACTCCCCGTACGCCTGGTCGGTGCTGGGCGCCGTCGCCCACGCCACCAGCCGGGCCGAGCTGCTCTCCTTCGTGACCTGCCCGATCCGGCGCTACCACCCGGCCGTGGTGGCGCAGAAGGCCAGCACGGTCGGGGTGCTCTCGGACGGGCGGTTCACCCTCGGCCTCGGCGCCGGGGAGAACCTCAACGAGCACGTGGTGGGCGGGTGGCCGCACGTGCAGCAGCGGCACGAGATGTTCGAGGAGGCGCTCCAGATCATCCGGCCGCTGCTCAACGGCGAGACGCTGACCTTCTCCGGCAACCACTTCGACGTGCCCGACGCCTACGTGTGGGACCGCCCGGAGCGGCCCGTGCCGATGGCCGTGGCCGCCTCGGGCCGGCAGTCCGCCACCCTCGCCGCCGAGTACGCCGACGCCATGATCGCCACCGACCCGCTGCCGCACCTGGTCGAGATGTACGAGGACGCCGGCGGCGCGGGCCGCCCCCGCTACGGGCAGGTGGCCATCTGCTACGGCCCGGACGAGGCCGAGTGCCGCAAGATCGTGCACGACCAGTTCCGCTGGTTCGGCCTGGGCTGGAAGGTCAACGCGGACCTGCCCGGCCCGGACGCCTTCGCGGCGGCCACCCAGTTCGTCCGCGAGGAGGACGTGGCCGAGGGCATCCCCTGCGGGCCGGACACCGAGCGGCACGTCGAGGCGTTCAAGAAGTTCGTCGACGCGGGGTTCACCCACGTGGCGCTGGTCCAGGTCGGCGGGGACAGCCAGCCGATGTTCCTGGACTGGGCCCAGGAGGAACTGCTGCCCCGGCTGCGCGAGCTGTGACGCCTCCCGCCGTGCGGCCGTCGCCACCGGGGCGCTTCGGGCCGACGGAACTCCGGCTGGCCCTCGCGGCGCCCCGGCCGGCCGCCGGCCTGACCAGCGAGTTCCGGCTGGTCGGCGGGCTGCGGACGCACACCCGCCGGTCGGCCGACCCGGGCGGCGACGGCTCCCCGGTCGTGCTGGTGCACGGCCTCGCCGTGTCGCACCGCTACCTCACCCCGCTCGCGCTGGCCCTGTCGGCCACCCACCCGGTGTACGTGCCGGACCTGCCGGGCTTCGGGCTGACCGAGCGCCCCGGCCGGGCGTACGACGTGCCCCGGCACGCCGCGTTCCTCGCGGAGTGGCTGGCCGCGTACCGGCTGGGGCCGGTCTGCCTGCTCGGCCACTCGTTCGGCGCCGAGGTGGCGGCGGCGCTCGCCGCCCGCCGGCCCGACCTGGTCCGCGCGCTGGTGCTGGCCGGCCCGACCAGCGACCCGGCCGCCCGGTCCCGGCGCGCCCAGATCGGGCGGTGGCTGGTGGACACCCTGCGGGAGGCGAAGTGGCAGGCGCCCATCCTGCTCCGCGACGTCGTCGACGCGCGCCCCTGGCGGGTGTTCGCCACCCTGTCCCACTCGGTGCGCAACAGCATCGAGGCGGACCTCGTCCGGGTCACCGTGCCGACGCTGGTGCTGACCGGCGCCCGGGACCCGGTCGTGCCGGCCGGCTGGCGGGCGGAGGCGGCCCGCCTGGTCCCGGACGCCCGGACGGCCGCCGTGCCGGGGGCCGCGCACAACGTCGCCACCACCGCGCCGGGCCCGGTCGCCGACGCGATCCGCGGCCTGCTGGCGCCCGTCCTGCGAAGGTGAGTCCATGCGCATCGGAAACACCGAGATCCGGCCC
This sequence comes from Micromonospora sp. AP08, assembly GCF_008085935.1. Taxonomy (NCBI): domain Bacteria; kingdom Bacillati; phylum Actinomycetota; class Actinomycetes; order Micromonosporales; family Micromonosporaceae; genus Micromonospora; species Micromonospora sp. AP08. The sequence continues at coordinate 20,764 of NZ_VSEZ01000022.1, read as the reverse complement.
GCCGGTGGCGGCCTCGGCTGCCTGCTGATGATCCTCTTCTCGATCCTCGCCTCGGTCGTGCTGACCGTGCTGCTGAACCTGCTCGTCTGAGGCTCTGCGGCCGCAGGCCCGGGAGGGCTCAGCCGGGGGTCAGCGCCAGGTCGGCGACGACCGGGTAGTGGTCGGAGGCGCTGTCCGCCTCGCCGCCGCGGACCACCCGCACGGCGCGGGCCGTCGCGGCCAGCGCCGGGGTGGCGAGCAGGTAGTCCAGCCGCATCCCGGCGAACTCGGCCCCGCCGTGCCGGGTGGGCACGGTCAGCCCGTCCGGCTCGCCGCCGCCGGTGTGCGGCCAGAGGTCCACCAGGCCGGCATCGCGCAGCCGGGCCACCGCGCGGGTGTCGACGGTACGCCCGTCGCGGCGCAGGTGACGCCGCCGGTAGAGGGCCCCGAGGCCGGCCAGCCGGGCGGTGTGGTCGACGGCCGGCTCCAGCGTGTTCAGGTCCCCGGCGAGCAGCGCCAGCTCTCCCCCGGTCCGCCGCACCGCCACCGCCAGCCAGTCGGCCTCCATCCGCCGCCGCCCGCCCGAGTACGGGTTCAGGTGGGTGCTGAACACGGTCAGCGGGCCGGCCCCGGTGGCCACCTGGACCCGGGCCGTGGCGTGGTGGAACGGGCGGCGTACCCGGCCGGAGCGGAGCACCCGCAGCGGCGGGCGGACCAGCACGGCCACCGGCTGCCCGAAGCAGGACCGGGCCAGGTGCGGCACCATCCCCGTCCGTTCCGCCAGGTCGGCCAGCCCGCCGCCCCGGTCCAGCCCGCGCAGCTCCTGGAGGGCCAGCAGGTCGGGGCGCTGCGCGGCGACCACGGCGACGATCCGGTCCCGGCGGTCGGTGCCGTCACGGTCCCGCCCGCCGGTCCGGATGTTCCAGGTCATCACCCGCAGCATCGGCGCCCGGTCAGTCCTCCCGGCCGGCCTTCGCCAGCTCGTCGTCCAGCTCGTGCACCTGTTCCGACCGGATGGCCGGCCGGTTGCCCTGGGCCACGTCCGCGTTGGGGCGGACCACCCACCAGAGCAGCGGGAGCCAGAGCGCGCCGAGCAGGATCGCGCCCATGAAGTCGGTGGGGTGGTGCATGCCCCGGTACATCCGGGAGGTGGCCACCCCGACCGGCATGATCACGGCCATCGCCACGAAGAGCCAGCGCCACCAGCGGTCGGTGCGCGGCAGCACGATGATCGCCATGGCGGTCCACAGGCAGATGGTCGCCGCGATGTGCCCGGACGGGAAGGACGAGGTGGGCATCTGCCCGTCCAGGTTCTCCACCGGCGGGCGGGGCCGCTCCACCACCCGGGCGCTGGCCAGGAAGAGGCTCAGCTCGCCGAACATGGCCAGGACCACGAAGAGCACCGGCCGCCAGCGCTTCCAGACCGCCAGCACGATCGGGCAGAACACCAGCGACACCAGCAGGATGGCGTGGGTGTCGCCGAACTTGCTCCACCACCAGCTCAGCTCGGTGAGCCCGTCCGTGCGGCGGTCGGCGAACCAGCGCGGAACCTCGGTGTCGAGGGTGTCGAAGAACGTGCCCTTGGCGTGGTAGCTCACGTACATGCCGAAGGCGTAGAGCGCCCCGAAGACGAGCACCCAGCCGACCAGCAGCTCGGCCACCGACGAGCGGGGGTGCTCCAGCACGTGCTCCTCGGCCGGCGCCGGCTTGATCTCCTGCCCCGCCTCGGGCTCCAGGCCCTCGGTGATCGGGGGCACCGGCCGGCCGCGCTCGCGCCGCCACAGCCGGAAGGCGTACGCGGTGACACCCAGCCAGGCCGCGCCGAGCAGCCAGCCACCGAGCACGTCCGAGACGAAGTGCACGCCCAGCGCGATCCGGGTCAGCCCGACCAGGAAGACCAGCACGGCGGCGACCGCGATCGCCGGCTTGCGCCAGCGCGGGGCCATGGCCGGCAGGAACACCAGCAGCAGCGCCCCGTACGCGACGAACGAGCCGAGCGCGTGGCCGCTGGGGAAGCTGTTGCCGGGTGCGCTGGCCACCGGCACGTCCACGACCGGGCGCAGCCGCCCGACCAGCGCCTTGAGCGACGGGTCGAGGATCAGCCCGCCCACGCCCGTGATGATCAGGTAGACCGCGAGGCGGGACTGGCGGCGGATCAGCAGGCCGACCACCGCGATGGTGATCAGCCAGATGAGCACCGGCCGGCCGCCCAGGTCGGTGACCGCCTGGAGCACGGTGACCAGCGGGTGGTGCGGCGCCACGAGGCCGTTGAACCACTCCGCCGCCTCGTGGTCGGCGTGGTAGAGCGGCCCCCAGTGGAACCGGACGAGCATGAGCAGCACGCCGAATCCGACGCCCGCGCCGGCCACGACGAGCAGCCCTGCCAGGCTCCGCTCGGCGAAGTGGCCGAGCGGACGGCGCGTCGCCTCCTTGACCGCGGTCACCCCGCACCTCCCTTGTCCTCTGCGAGGCGCGCTGTACCCGATTCCCGCTCCGCGTACACGCCGGGCCGTCAGAGGGCCGTCATGTCGCCGGTGTCGAGCAGCTCCTCGCGCTCGGCCTCCGGCTCCCACAGGTCGGGCTGGGCGGGCTCCTCCACGCCGATCCGCATGGCCTCCAGCTGGGCGGCGAAGGCCAGCCCGCCGAAGAGCGCCATCCCGGTCAGGTTGGCCCAGAGCAGCAGGGCCATCATCCCGGTCAGCGCGCCGTACGTCTGGCCGAATCCGCCGCTGTTCTTCACGTAGGCGGCGAGCAGCAGGCTGGCCAGCCACCAGAGCGCGGTGGCGATGCCGGCGCCGAAGAAGAGCCAGGACAGCCCGGGCTGCTTGCGCCGGGGCGCGTGCCGGAACAGCACCGCCACGGCGAGCACGGTCAGGCCGAGGCTGAGCGGCCAGCGGATCACGTCCCAGGCGGCGTGGGCGACGTCGCCCCACTCGTAGTGCCGCCGCACCGAGTCGCCCATGGCCCGGCCGCCGACCAGGATGAGGAACCCGGTCAGCGCGGGCACGCCGGCGAGGAGCGCCAGGACCGCGGCGCGCAGGTACTTGGCCAGCGCCGGCCGGTCCCGCTCGACGCCGTAGATCCGGTTCGCGCCCCGCTCGATCTGCGCCATCGTGGTGGTGAGCGCGATCAGGCCGGTCAGCAGACCGAGGGTCAACGCCAGCTCGCCGGCCCGCTCGGTGCGCTCGGTGTCGGCCAGCAGCTCCTGCACCACCGACTCGCTCTGGCCGGGCGTGATCGCGAGCACCGTGTCGGCGACCACCTTGCCGCCCTCGTCGGCGCCGAGGTCGGTGATGAGGCCGGTGAGCGCGATGAGGAACGGCACCACGGCCAGGCAGAGCTGCAACGCGAAGGCGCGGGAGTGGCTGAAGCCGTCGCCGTAGCGGAACCGGATGAAGGCGTCCCGGAGCAGGTGCCAGCCGCCGTGCCGGCGCAGGGTGCGCCAGGCGTCGTCGGCGGAGAGTTCGGTCTCCGCCATGAGCCGGGTCTCGGGGACGAGCTTCGTGCTACTCACGGCGGCCCTCCTCGACGAGTTGCTCACCGCGCTCGGCGGCGGCGCCGGCGTCCACCGACAGGTCGGGGTGGCGTTCCGGCCGCGGCACGCAGAGCCAGAGCGACTCGGGCCGGATCTCGGCCTTCAGCGACCGGCCCGGCTCGATGAGGTCACCGTCGAGCTGCCGGGGCTGGGCCCGGTTGCTGGTGATCTCGACCTTGCGGCCCCGGAACACCTCCATCCGGGGCACGCTGCCGCGGCGCCGCAGCACCGCCCAGCCCATGGCCAGCCAGTGGCCGAGCGTCCGCGGGGTCAGCACCGCCACGTCGAGCCAGCCGTCGTCCGGCTCGGCGTCGGTGAGCAGGCGTACCCCGCCCTGGAGCCGGCCGACGTTGGCGACCAGCACCGAGCGGGCCCGCCGGCGCAGCGGCGGCCCGCCGTCGATCCGGATGGAGACCCGCATGGGCCGGTCCCGCAGGTGCTTGGCCGCGCCCACCAGGTAGGCCGGCCAACCGATCCGCTTCTTGGTCGTCTCGGAGGTGGAGTCGAGCATCTGCGCGTCGAAGCCCATCCCGGCCATCACGGCGAAGCACTGGTCGCCGACGACGCCCACGTCGAGGCGGCGCATGCCCCGCTCGACGGCGACCTCCAGCCCGGCGGCCAGGTCGTTGGAGAGGCCGAGGTTGGCGGCGAGCAGGTTGCCGGTGCCCTGGGGCAGCACGGCGAGCGCCACGTCGGTGCCGGCCAGCGCGGTGACACAGGCCATCACGGTGCCGTCCCCGCCGCAGGCGAAGACGACCTCGGCGCCGGCCTCGACGGCCGCGGCGGCCTGGCCGCGGCCGGGGTCCTCGACCGTGGTCTCGTACCAGGTCGGCTCGGGCCAGCCGGCGGCGGCGAGAGCGCCGTCCACCGTCCGGCGGAAATCGTCGAGATCGGTCACCTTGACCGGGTTGACCACCACGGCCGAGCGCGGGGTGTGGTTGTCCGCGGTCACCGGGCGCTTGTCGTCTCCACCGTCCACGGCGCCAGTGTGCAGCACGCGGGGCGGGTCAGCGACCCGGCGGGCGCGGAGGTTGCGAGAACCGCAATCAGGTTTGAACCCGGCCGGCCCCGTGACGGCGGCCGGCCGGATCGGTCAGGCCGCCGTGCGCAGCGCCGCCTCGACCCGGCGGCGCAGGTCGTCGAGGTCGGCGCCGGCCTCGGTGAGCACCAGCGCGGCCAGCCCGTTGCCCTCCCGCAGCAGGCCGAGCAGGATGTGCTCGGTGCCGATGTGGTGGTGGCGCAGCCGCAGCGCCTCCCGCAGGGACAGCTCCAGCACCTTCTTGGCCCGTGGCGAGAACCGGCCGTTGTCGGGGCGGCGACCCCACCACCGGCGCGGGGCGGGGGCCGCCTCGCGTAGCGCGTCCGGGCCGAAGGACTCCTCGATCCGGGCGACGATCGCGGCGAGGTCGATGCCGATCTCGCGCAGCGCCGCCGCGTCCGCCGCGCCGAGGCCGTCGACCCCGTGCGCGGTGTGCCGGGCCACCGCCGCGCGCAGGTCGTCGGCCCGGATGCCGCCGGCCGACAGCACCCGCACGGCCAGGTTGTCGCCGTCGGCGAGCACGCCGAGCAGCAGGTGCTCGGTGCCGACCGGGCGCCGGCCCTCGGTGCGCGCCTCGTCGACCGCGTGCCGCACGACCGCGCGGGCCCGGTCGGTGAACCGTTCGAACATCACGCCTCCCAGCTTCCGCGGACCGCCGGTCGCCCGGCGTGCTTCTTGTGGACCGCCTGCCGGCTGACCTCGAGGGCGTCGGCGATCTCCTGCCAGGACCAGCCCTGCCGTCGGGCGTTGTCCACCTGGACCACCTCCAGCCGTTCGAGCAGCCGGCGCAGGGCGAGCACCGCCCGCAGGCCGACCTTCGGGTCGGTGCTGCCGGCCGCCGCCGCGAGTTCCGTCGCCTGACTCATGCTGTCAACGTAGGTTGACGCGGCCGATGTGTCAACCCTGGTTGACAGGCCGACACGTGCCCGCGACCTGCCGATCCGTGGCCGGGACCGGTGTTACGGTCCGCAGGTGTTCCGCCGCCGCCCGCTGGACCAGCCGGTCCAGGCCCCCCGCCGGCTGGCCGTCGGCCGGCTCACCCTGGAGATCGCCGGGGGCAGCGTGGTCGGGCACCGCTACCCGGAGAACTTCGACGTGCTGCACGTCGACCCGGAGCTGCCGCTGGTCGCGGTCGCCGACGGCATGGGCGACGGCGAGGGCAGCCGGGTCGCCGGCGCCACCGCCATGAGCACGTTCGTGGCGCAGGTCCGCGCCGGCTGGCCGGCGGTCGACGCCGCCGGGCTGCGCGCCGCCACGGCCGAGACCCAGCTCCGGGTGCGCCGGGCCGGGGCGGGACTGGCCGGGCTGACCGGGTGCACGCTCACCGCCCTGGTCGCCGAGCCGGACGGCGGGCAGGGCTGGCTCGTCCAGCTCGGCGACTCGCGGGCGTACCGGCTGCGCGACGGGCTGCTGGAGCTGGTGACCGTCGACCACACCATGGCCTGGCTCGGCCTGCTGCACGGCTGGTGGCCGCCCGACTCGCCGGAGGCGGCGCGGGCCCGCTACCAGCTGCTGCGCTACGTCGGACACCCCGACAAGCCCGAGCCGGACCTGCTCGCCGTGCCGCTGCGCAGCGGGGACACCTGGCTGCTCTGCACCGACGGGGTGAGCGACCAGATCGGCTACCACCGGCTGCGGGACCTGCTGACCGCGCGGCGCGACCCGGCCGCGACGGCTCGGGCGGTGCTCGCCGCCAGCCTGGCCGAGGGCGGCGACGACAACGCGACCGCCGTGGTCGTCCGCGTCCACCCCACCCTGCCCAGCCCTCGCTGACCCCTCTCCCGCGAGCCCCCGAACCGTGGGGTGACGGGGACCACGCGTGACGGCCTGACATTCTGTGCAAGAGTCGTCAGCATGTCGAACGACCGGCTGGAGACGATCCTGACCGCCGCGTACGAGTGCTTCACCCGGCACGGGATGCGGCGCACGACGATGGACGACATCGCGGCCGCCGCCGGCATGTCCCGCCCCGCCGTCTACCAGTACGTCCGCAACAAGGACGACGCCTACCGCCGGCTCGCCGAGCGGCTCTTCGACGGCTCGCTCGCCCAGGCCCGCCAGGCCGTCGCCACGCCCGGCGCCGACCTGGCGCGGCGGCTGCACGACGTGCTCGCCGCCAAACTGGAACTCACCCTGCGGCTGCACCGGGAGAGCCGGCACGCCACCGAACTGCTCGACACCAGCACCAAGCTCACCGGCGACCTCGTCGAGGCGTACACCCGGGAGCTGACCGACGTGGTGGCCGGCGCGCTGGCCGACGCCGCCGGGCCGCGCGCCCGTGCGGTGGCCGACGTGCTGGTCGCGCTCACCCGCGGCCTGGAGGCCGACCTCACCGACCCCGACCTGCCCCGGCGACGGCTGCGCGACGGCGTCGCGCTCGTCGTCGCGGGCCTGCCCACCCACCCGGGAGACCCCGCATGACCACCGTCCTCGTCACCGGCACCTCCTCCGGCATCGGCCGGGCCACCGTCCGCCGGCTCGTCCGCCGCCCCGACCTCACCGTGCACGCGACCGCGCGCAACCTCGACGCCATCGCCGACCTCGCCGACTCCGGCGCCCGCCTGCTCGCCCTCGACGTGACCGACGAGGAATCGATGCGCGCCGCGGTGGCCGCGGTCGAGGCCGCGCACGGCCACGTCGACGTGCTGGTCAACAACGCCGGCTACGGCGAGTACGGCCCCATCGAGGAGACCCCGCTCGACCGGGTGCGCGCGCAGTTCGAGACCAACGTCTTCGGGCTCCCCCGGCTCACCCAGCTCGTGCTGCCCGGCATGCGCCGGGCAGGCCGGGGCCGGATCGTCAACGTCAGCTCGATGGGCGGGCGGCTGGTCTTCCCCGGCGGCGGCTACTACCACGCCAGCAAGTACGCCGTGGAGGCGATCTCCGACGCCCTGCGCCAGGAGGTGCGCCCGTTCGGCGTCGACGTGGCCGTCGTCGAGCCGGGCCTGATCCGCACCGGCTTCGGCGCGGTGGCCTCCTCCTCCCTGGGCGCCGGGACCGACCCGACCGGGCCGTACCGGAGGATGGTCGAGACCGTGGACACGGTGATGGCGCGGTCGTACCGGAACCGGCTGCTCTCCGCCACGCCGGACACCGTGGCCCGGGTCATCGAACGCGCGGTGACCGGCCGCCGGCCGCGCACCCGCTACCTCGTCACCGCCGCCGCCTGGGCCATGGTGCACACCCGCCGGCTGCTCGGCGCCCGGGTCTTCGACACGGTGAACCGGCTCCAGTTCCGCTGACCCGGTCCGGGCGCGCAAGCACCCGACTACGGTGGGTGAGGAGAGCGCGGTCGGGAGGTGAGCCGGGATGCCCGCACCCACCCACGGCGCGGTGGTGGTCGGCGTGGGCAGCTCGGCCGAGGACCTCCAGGTGGTCCGCACGGCCGCCGCGGAGGCCGCCGTGCACGACCGGCCCCTGCACCTGCTGCACGCCTTCAACTGGGCGGCGGCCCTGGAGTCGTTCTCGGTGAGCGGCCCGCGCGCCGCCGCCGAGGAACTACTGGAACACGCCGGCCGGGCGGCCGCCGAGGCCGCGCCCACCGTGCCGGTGACCGACGAGATCGTCGAGGGCTCCCCGGTCGAGGCGCTGATCCGGGCCTCCGACTCGGCGTTCCTGCTGGCCATCGGCGACGGCGGCATGGCCGGCTGCGCGGCCTGCGTACCGGCCGACGCGCCCGCCGTGCAGCTCGCCGCCCGGGCCGGCTGCCCGGTGCTGGTCGGCCGGCTCGAACCGCCCCCGCCGGGCCCGGTGCTGGTCGGCTTCGACGCGTCGGACAGCTCCCGCGCCACCCTCGGCTACGCCTTCGACTGCGCCGAACGCCGGGGCGCCCGACTGCTCGCCATCCACGTGGTGGAGCCCAACCAGCACCCCGAGGGCGCTGACGGCCTGCTCGACCAGGCCGTCGCGCGGCACGCGGCCCGGCATCCCCGGGTGGCCGCCGAGTGCCACACCATCCGCGGCGACCCCGGCGCCGTCCTCGTGGAACAGTCGCGCTCGGCGCAGGTGGCCATGGTCGGGGCGCGCGGCGACGACCCGTTGCGAAGCATGCTGGGCGCGGTCAGCCAGACGCTGCTCTACCACTCGCCGGCCCCGGTGATCGTCGTTCGTGGACTCGACCCCGACGACGGGGAGGGGTCGTGACGCCGGCCCGGCCCGGGACCTACGACCCTGACGCGTCCGCCGGCCGGAGGGCGAGGCTGGACGGGCCGGGGGCGGCGGATCCGCTCCCGGGTGGCACAAGACCCCGAGCCGCGAGAGGCTAACGCAGCATGGACACCGCTCTGGACCTGCACAGCCCACTGACCGAAGACGAGCTGCGTCGGCTCGACGCCTACTGGCGTGCGGCGAACTACCTGACCGTCGGGCAGATCTACCTGCTCGACAATCCGCTGCTCCGCGAGCCGCTCAAGCCCGAGCACATCAAGCCGCGGCTGCTGGGGCACTGGGGCACCAGCCCCGGCCTCAACCTCCTCTACGCCCACCTCAACCGGGTCATCGTGGCCCGCGACCTGTCCGCCATCTTCGTCACCGGCCCCGGCCACGGCGGTCCCGCCCTGGTGGCCAACACCTGGCTGGAGGGCACGTACAGCGACCTCTACCACCACATCCCCCGCGACGAGACCGGCATGCAGCGGCTGTTCCGCCAGTTCTCCTTCCCCGGCGGCATCCCCAGCCACGTGGCGCCGGAGGTGCCGGGTTCGATCCACGAGGGCGGCGAGCTGGGGTACGCGCTGAGCCACGCGTACGGGGCCGCGTTCGACAACCCGGACCTGCTGGTGGCCTGCGTGGTCGGCGACGGCGAGGCGGAGACCGGCCCGCTGGCCGGAAGCTGGCTGTCCAACGTCTTCCTCAACCCGGCCCGGGACGGGGCGGTGCTGCCGATCCTGCACCTCAACGGCTACAAGATCGCCAACCCGACGGTGTTCGACCGGATCCCCTCGGAGGACCTGCTCGACCTGATGCGCGGCTACGGCTACCAGCCCTATGTCGTGGCCGGTGACGACCCGGCCCGGGTGCACCAGGCCCTCGCCGCGACGCTGGACCGGGCGGTCGACGAGATCGCCGCGATCCAGCGCCGGGCACGCTCCGGCGGCGAGGTCGAGCGCCCCCGCTGGCCGATGATCGTCCTCCGGACGCCGAAGGGCTGGAGCGGGCCGAAGGACGTCGACGGCAAGCAGGTCGAGGGCACCTTCCGCGCCCACCAGGTGCCGATCGACGCGGTCCGGAAAAACCCGGCGCACCTGGCCGAGCTGGAGCAGTGGCTGCGCAGCTACCGGCCGGAGGAGCTGTTCGACGCCACCGGCAGGCCGGTCGCCGAGCTGGCCGACCTGCCGCCGACCGGGGACCGGCGGATGAGCGCCAATCCGGTGGCCAACGGCGGCCGGCTGCTGCGCGAGCTGGAGCTGCCCGACTTCCGCGACTACGCGGTCGACGTCAAGGAGCCGGGCACGCCGATGGCCGGCGCCGCCGGTGCGCTGGGCCCCTGGGTCCGGGACGTCATCACCCGCAACCCGGAGACGTTCCGCCTGTTCGGCCCGGACGAGGTCGCCTCGAACCGGCTCAGCGCCGTCTTCGAGGTCACCGACCGGGCGTTCGTCGGCAGCCGGCTGCCGGGCGACGACCACCTCTCCCCCGACGGCCGGGTGATGGAGGTGCTGTCCGAGCACCTGTGCCAGGGCTGGCTGGAGGGCTACCTGCTGACCGGCCGGCACGGCATCTTCACCAGCTACGAGGCGTTCATCCACATCGTCGACTCGATGGTCAACCAGCACGCCAAGTGGCTCAAGGTGACCCGGCAGATCCCGTGGCGGGAGCCGGTGGCGTCGCTGAACTACCTGCTCTCCAGCCACGTCTGGCGGCAGGACCACAACGGCTTCTCGCACCAGGATCCGGGCTTCATCGACCACGTGGTCAACAAGAAGGCCGAGGTGGTCCGGGTCTACCTGCCACCGGACGGCAACACGCTGCTCTCCACCATGGACCACTGCCTGCGCAGCCGGCACTACATCAACGTGGTGGTGGCCGGGAAGCAGCCGGCGCCCAACTGGCTGACCATGGACGAGGCGGTCCAGCACACCCGCCGCGGCCTGGGCATCTGGGACTGGGCCAGCACCGACGACGGCAGCGAGCCGGACGTGGTGCTCGCCTGCGCCGGCGACGTGCCCACCCTGGAGACCCTGGCCGCGGCCGACCTGCTCCGCCAGCACCTGCCCGACCTGAAGGTCCGGCTGGTCAACGTGGTCGACCTGATGCGCCTCCAGCCGCCCTCGGAGCACCCGCACGGCCTGCCGGACAGCGAGTTCGACACCATCTTCACCCGCGACAAGCCGGTCATCTTCGCGTACCACGGCTACCCGTGGTTGATCCACCGGCTCACCTACCGGCGGACCAACCACGACAACCTGCACGTCCGTGGCTACAAGGAGGAGGGCACCACCACCACGCCGTTCGACATGGTGATGCTCAACGACCTGGACCGCTTCCACCTGGTCATCGACGTCATCGACCGGCTGCCCGGGCTGCGCTCGCGCGCCGCCCACCTGCGCCAGGAGATGGTCGACGCCCGGCAGGCCTGCCGCGACTACACCCGCCGGTACGGCGAGGACGACCCCCGGGTCGCCGAGTGGCGCTGGATCCGGGAGACCGACCCGGGCGTGCGTAGCGGACAGTGAACGCGAGCATGGACAGCGAGGAGATCCTGGTCGGCTACGACGGCTCCACCGACGCGTCGGTGGCCCTCGACTGGGCGCTGGACGAGGCCGGCCGCTCGGGCCGGCCGGTCCGGCTGGCGTACGTCTTCGAATGGTTGACCGTGGCCGGCTGGATCGGTCCCGGGGTGGCCCCCGGCGTCTGGCCCGACGAGACGGCCCGGCGACAGGTCGAGGACCTGGTCCGCAAGGCGGCGGCGGACGCGGCCGCCGAACGGCCCGGGCTCACCGTGCGGGGCGAGGTCTTCGACGGGCCGCCCGCGCTGGTCCTGCAGGAACGCTCCGCCGACGCGCAGATGCTGGTGCTGGGCAGCCGGGGCCACGGCGGCTTCGCCGGCCTGCTCGCCGGCTCCACGGCCGTCTCCGTCGCCGCCCACGCGCACTGCCCCGTCATCGTGGTCCGGGACGGCCGGTCGGCCACCTCCGGGCCGGTGGTGGTCGGCGTGGACGGCTCCCCGTCCTCCGTGCAGGCGCTCGGCTTCGCCTTCGAGCGGGCCGCGCAGCGGGACGTGCCGCTGCGTGCGCTGCGGGTGTGGGAGCCGCCCGGGGAGCGGTGGGTGCCGCCGGGCTTCGACCCGGAGGAGGCCAGCGCCACCGAGCGCGCCGCCGCCGAGGCGGACCTCGCCCCCTGGCGGAAGTCCTTCCCGGACGTGCCGGTCGAGGTGGTGGCGAACCCGGGCAACCCGGCCGCGCTGCTGGTCGACGAGAGCCGCGCGGCGCAGCTCGTGGTGGTGGGTTCCCGGGGGCGGGGCGGGCTGCGGGGAATGCTGCTCGGCTCGGTGAGCCAGCAGCTCATCCACCACTCACAGTGCCCGGTCGCGGTGGTCCGCGAACGCTGACCCCGGCGGCGCACGGGGGTGCCGGTGGGTCAGCGGGTGTCGGGGCGGTCCTCGGCCGGGCTGAGCGAGAAGTAGTCCTCCTCCTCCTGCGCCAGGTGCAGGCGGAGCACGGCGTCGAGGCCGTAGAGCGCGGCGAGCAGGTCGGGCACCTCGTCGGGGCGCAGCCGGCCGTCCGGGTGGGCCGCCAGGTGACCGCCGATCCGATCCACCAGCCGGCTGATCTCCACGTGGGCCCGGCTCATCGTGGAGGTGGCCTCCTCGCTGCCGAGCGGGCCGGCCAGGGCCGGGTAGAGCTGCCGTTCCTCGGCCGCCTCGTGCGGCAGCACCTCCTCGACCAGCCGGCGGTGCACCTCCCGCAGCGCCGGCACACACTCGGGCGCGGTCGGCTGGGTGGCCACCAGGTCGGCGGTGTCCCGGAGCCGGGCCAGCACGTCGCGGACGCCGCCGTGCTGGCCGGCGTACCGGTCGAGGAGTTCGCGGGTGTGCGGGGGCACGTCCCGGCGGCGCAGGCCGCCACCGAGGGCGCGCAGCGCGTTGAGGATCACCAGCACGTCGATGCCCTCCTGGAGGAACGCCCCGGCGACCGGGGGCAGCCCGCCGGCGGCCGCCACCACCATGGCCACCACGGCCAGGGCCATCCCCACGGTGGCGCTCTGCACCGCGATGCGGCGGGCGTACCGGGCGATCTCGACGGCGTCGGCGAGCCGGTCCAGCCGGTCCACGGTGAGGACGGCGTCCGCCACGTCGGCGGAGGCGGTCGCCCCGGTGGCGCCCATGGCCACCCCGACGTGCGCCTCGGCCAGCGCCGGGGCGTCGTTCACCCCGTCGCCGACCATGACGGTCACCGCCCGGCCGGACTCGGCCTTCACCCGGGCGACCTTCTCCCCCGGCGAGCACTGCGCGATCACGTCGTCCACGCCGACGGTCTGCGCGACCTGATGCGCGGTACGCGGCCGGTCGCCGGTCACCATGACGAGCCGGTCCAGCCCGGCCTCGCGCAACCGCCGGACGGTACGCCGGGCGTCCGGCCGCACCGGGTCCTCCAGCAGGATCGCGCCGAGCGGGCCGTGCTCGTCGCTGACCCAGACCGTGGAGCGCCCGGCCAGTTCGGCCCGCTCGCGGATCCGGTGCGCCCACGCGGGCGGCTCGCCGGCGAGCTGGCCGACCCGGACCAGCCGGCCGTCGACCCGGCCGGTCACCCCGCGGCCCGGCTCCTCGGTGACCCCGGTCGGCTCGGCCAGCGGCAGCCCCTGGTCGCGGGCCTGCCGGACCAGGGCGGCGGCCAGCACGTGCGGGGAGAGCTGCTCGACGGAGGCGGCCAGCCGCAGCAGCTCGTCCCGGTCGCCGCCGGGGGCGACCACCGTCTCGGCGGCGCGCGGGCGGCCCGCGGTGAGCGTGCCGGTCTTGTCCAGCAGCAGGGTACGCGCGCGGCCGAGCAGCTCCAGCGACCCGCCGTCGCGGACCAGCACGCCCCGGCGGGCCACCCGGGACAGCCCGGACACGATGGCGATCGGGGTGGCCAGCAGCAGCGGGCACGGGGTGGCCACCACGAGCACCGCCACCGCCCGCAGGAACTCGCCGGAGAGCAGCCAGGCCAGCCCGGCCAGCACCAGGGTGAACGGCACGAACGCGGCCGCGTACCGGTCGGCGAGCCGGACCATCGGGGCCTTGCGCGCGGTGGCCTCCTCGGCCAGCCGGACGATCCCCGCGTACGTGCTCTCCGCCGCGCTCTTCCCGGCCCGCAGCCCGAAGCCGGCGCCGGCGTTGACCACGCCGCTGGCGACCTGCTCGCCGGCGGCGCGGATGACCAGCTGCGACTCGCCGGTCACCACCGACTCGTCCAGCGTGGCGGGCTCCTCGACGGTCCCGTCCACCGGCACCACGTCGCCGGGGCCGACCACCAGCCGGTCACCCACGGCGACCCGGTCCAGCGGCACCACCTCGATCCGGCCGTCCGGGGTGCGCCGCCGGGCCTGCCGGGGCGCCCGTTCCAGCAGCGCCCGCAGGTCGCGGGTGGCCCGGCGCTGGGCGTACTCCTCCAGGGCCCGGCCGGTGGCGACCATGACGGCGATCACCGCGCCGGCCAGGTACTCGCCGACCAGCAGCGCGCCGGCCAGGGCCAGCACCGCGATGACGTCCACCCCGAACTGCCGCCGCCAGACCTGGCGCAGCGTGGTCCAGACGGCCGGCACCAGCGCCACGAGGGTCACCGCCGCCCAGACCAGGTCGGCCGCGCCGCGCCGCCCGGCGAACCACAGCCCGGCGCCGGCCAGCACGGCCAGGGTGAGCAGGATCAGCGGGCCCCACTCCCGCACGTCGACCCGGCGGCGCCGCACCGGTTGCTCCGGTACGCACTCGCGCGGTTCGGCCCCCACCTGTGGATCGTCGCAGCGGCCTCGGGGCCCGGGTAGGGCAAACCTGGGTAATGCGGCGGGTCGAAGGGCCCGTACGGGCGACGCGTGCGGCCGGCCCGGACATGACCGAGGATGGAGCGGCATCCCCACCCGGGCGACCCGGGGTGTGGGGCACGATGGGGAGAAACAGGAAAGGTCGTGACGATGAGCCACGAGACGCCGGCTACCGATCGCCCGCTGACCACCGCGCTCGCGGAGGCCGCCGGAATGGCCGGCCACGCCCCTTCGGTGCACAACACCCAGCCGTGGCACTGGACCGTCCTCCCCGACTCGCTGGAGTTGCGGGTGGTCCGGGAGCGGCACCTCAGCGCCCTGGACCCGGAGGGCCGGCTGCTGGTGGTGAGCTGCGGCGCCGCGCTGCAGCACGCCCGGGTGGCACTGGCCGCCGAGGGGTGGACGCCGGTGGTCGAGCGGATGCCGGATCCCGGCCAGCCCGACCTGGTAGCCCGGCTCACCGGGTTCAAGCCCACCGGCGCCGACCCGGACGCCATGCGCACGGTCCAGTGCATGCAGGTCCGCCACACCGACCGCCGGCCGGTCAGCGACGAGCCGATCCCGACCGCCGTGCTGGGCGAGATCGACCGGGCGGCCACCCGGGAGGGTGTCAACCTCCAGGTGCTGGACGACGACCAGAAGATCGAGCTGGCCGCCGCCGCTCAGCAGGCCGCCGCGGTCGAGAAGGACAGCCCGGAGCTGCAGGAGGAGCTGGCGTACTGGACCAGCCGGGCCCGCAGCGGCACCGGGCTCCCGCCGGAGGTGCTGCCGGAGCAGGCGCCCAAGACCACCGTCCCGGCCCGCGACTTCGGCCCGGGCACCCTGCCCGTCGGTGAGGGGCACGACCGGGCGGCCGTCTACGGGATCCTGTGGGGCACCGAGGACGAGCCGGACAGCTGGCTGCGCGCCGGCGAGGCGCTCTCCGCCGCCTGGCTCACCGCCACCCGGCACGGCGTGTCCCTGGTGCCGCTCTCCGGTGTGGTGGAGGTCGAGAGCACCCGCCAGACGCTCCGGCAGATGCTTTCCGGCCTGGGCTTCCCGTACATCTCGATGCGCCTCGGCCTGGCCGACCCGACGCACGCCGGCCCCCCGCACACCCCGCGGCTGGAGACCGCCCAGACCGTCGACACCTCGGCGGTACGCGGCCAGCTCCCCTGACCGGATCTCGTTCCGCCGGCCACCGGGCGATAGCATCGTCGGGTGGCCAGCGCAGCGAACCCCCGCAACGAGCACGCCACCCCGTCGCTGGGCCTGACCCCGCTGTCCCGGGTGCGCCTCGACGAGCTGCTCCAGGAGATGCTGGACCGGGTCGGCGAGGTGGTCACCAACCGGGAGCGGCTGCGCGCCCTGCTCGACGCGGTCGTCGGCATCGGCACCGACCTCGACCTGCGCAGCACCCTCCAGCGGATCGTGGAGTCGGCCTGCGAGCTGGTCGGCGCCCGCTACGGCGCGCTCGGCGTGATCGGCCCCGACCGGCTGCTGCACGACTTCATCGTCCACGGCATCAGCGACGAGCTGCACGCGAAGATCGGTGACCTGCCGCACGGGCGGGGTGTGCTCGGCCTGCTCATCGACGACCCGCGGCCGGTGCGGATGCCGGACATCACCCAGCATGCCCTGTCCTACGGCTTCCCGCCGAACCACCCGCCGATGCACAGCTTCCTCGGCGTCCCGGTGCGGATCCGCGACCACGTCTTCGGCAACCTCTACCTCGCCGAGAAGCAGGGCGGCGCCGAGTTCACCGAGGACGACGAGGAGATCGTGGTCGCGCTCGCCGCGGCGGCCGGCGTGGCGATCGAGAACGCCCGCCTCTACGCCCTGGCGCACCGGCGGGAACGCTGGCTGGCCGCGACCGCCGAGATCACCTCGGTGCTGCTCGGCGAGGTACGCCGCACCGACGCGCTGACCCTGGTGGCCCGGCGGGCCCGGGAGGTGGCCGAGGCGGAACTGGCCCTCGTGCTGCTCTACGACGAGGACGAGCGCCAGTTCACCGTCGAGGTGGTCGACGACGCCGACGGCGGCGCGCGGAAGCTGGTCGGCGAGGTGCTGCCGGCCGACGAGACCACCTTCGTGGGCTCGGTCACCGAGCGCCGCCACGAGCTGCTGGAGAACCTCGCCGAGGCGGCCCCGTGGTCACACCCCGTGGTCGCCGGGCCGGCCGTGGTCTCCCCCCTCGCCGCGGCCGACACCCTGCACGGTGTGCTGGTCATCGCGCACCTGCCCGACCGCGGTCCCGCCGCCGAGGACGACGTGGCCCTGCTGGGCAGCTTCGCCGGCCAGGCCGCGCTGGCCATGGAACGGGCCCGGGGCCAGGAGGAGCGGGAGCTGCTGGTGGTCCTGGAGGACCGCGAGCGGATCGCCCGCGACCTCCACGACGTGGTCATCCAGCGGCTCTTCGCCACCGGCCTGCAACTGCAGAGCGGGGCGATGAACGCGCGCCCCGACGTGGCCAAGCGGATCAACCAGGCGGTCGACGACCTGGACGCCACCATCCGCGACATCCGCCGCACCATCTTCGAGCTGCGCACCCCGATGAGCGCCGCGCTGCGCACCGAGATCCGCGAGGCCATCGAGGTGGCCGCCGAGTCGCTGGGCTACCGGCCCGACCTGGACCTCGTCGGCCCCATCGACAGCGCCGTCCCGGACCAACTGCGCCCCGAGCTCACGGCCGTGCTCCGGGAGGCGCTCTCCAACGCGGTACGCCACGCGCACGCCGACCGGGTGTCGGTGCGCGTGCAGGTCGACGCCGGGTGGGTGACCATCACGGTCACCGACGACGGCGTGGGCTGCGACCCGGAGGCGGCCCGCAGCGGCCTCGTGAACCTGCGCGAGCGGGCCGAGCGGCTGGGCGGCGAGTTCCAGCTCAGCCGGGTCGCCCCGCACGGCACCGAGCTGCGCTGGAGCGTCCCGCTGCGGGACTGACCGGGCGGGGGCGCCCGCGCCTCAGTTCGTCTTGCCGAGCAGCCGGGTGGCCAGCACCGCCGCCTGCGTACGCCGCTCCAGGCCGAGCTTGGCCAGCACGCTGGAGACGTAGTTCTTCACGGTCTTCTCGGCGAGGAACATCTTGCCGGCGATCTCCCGGTTGGTGAGCCCCTCGGCCACGTACTCCAGGATCCGCCGCTCCTGCTCGGTGAGGGACTTCAGCTCGCGCGGCTGCTCGACGCCGCTGCGGATCCGCTCCAGCACCCGGGTGGTGATCGCCGGGTCGAGCAGCGACTGGCCGGCCGCCACCCGCCGGACCGCGTCCACCAGGTCGGTGCCCCGGATCTGCTTGAGCACGTAGCCGGCGGCGCCGGCCATGATCGCCGCGAAGAGCGCCTCGTCGTCCTCGTACGAGGTCAGGATCAGCCCCTTGATCGACGAGTCGACGGCGCGGATGTCCCGGCAGACGTCGATGCCGTTGCCGTCGGGCAGCCGGGCGTCGAGGATCGCCACGTCCGGGCGCAGCGCCGGGATGCGGCGGGCCGCCTCCTGGGCGGAGCCGGACTCGCCGACCACCTCGATGTCGCCGCTGCTCTGCAGCAGGTCGGCAAGGCCACGACGGACGACCTCGTGGTCGTCGAGCAGGAACACCCGGATCATCCGTCCTTTCTACCCGCCGCCCCGGCGTTGCGCACGGGCCGAAGGTCCCTACCGTCGCGCGCCGCGGCCGGGGCAGACGGACCCGCCGAGGTGGGGACCTCCGGCCCTGCTCACGCACCCGCCCGGTGACGCACCGTGGGGATGGACCGACCGGCAGGGCGGCACCGCCCGCACGGAGGGAGCAACACCATGACCACGGGCTACACCGTCGAACAGCTGCGGGCCGCGGCCGCGGACGCGGTGCGCGCGCCGTCGCTGCACAACACCCAGCCCTGGCGGTTCCGGCTGCGCGACGGCGGGATCGAACTCGCCGTCGACCCGCTGCGCCGGCTGCCCGCCACCGACCCGAGCGGCTGGGGCGCGCGGATCGCCTGCGGGGCCGCCCTGTTCAACCTGCGGCTGTCGCTCGCCGTGGCGGGCACCCCGGCCACGGTCCGGCTCCGCCCGTACCCCGGCGAACCGGACGTGGTGGCCCGGCTCGTCCCCGACGTGCCGCGCCGCCCCAGCCCGGCCGAACAGAGCCTGCACGGGGCGATCGCCCGCCGGTTCAGCAACCGGGCGCCGTTCTGGCCCGACCCGGTCCCCGCCGACGCGCGCTGGCGTCTCGGCGAGGCCGCCCGGGCCGAGCAGTGCTGGCTGGAACTGGTCATCGGCACCAGCGCCGTCAACGCCTTCGCCGAGATCGCCCGCAGCGCCCACCGGGTGCTGGAGCGCGACCCCGCGTACGTCACCGAGCGGACCGAGTGGATCCGCTCCGAGCCGTCCCCCGACGGGGTGCCGACCGCCGCGGGCGGGCCGCAGAGCGAACCGCAGGACCTGCTGCCGCAGCGCGGCTTCGGCGGCCGCAACCGCGCGCCCGGCCGGGACTTCGAACCGGAGCCGCTGGTCGCCGTGCTCGGCTCGGCCGGGAACACCGCCACCGACCAGATCGTCGCCGGGCAGGCCCTGCAACGGGTGCTGCTCACCGCCACCGACGCCGGGCTGGGCGTGTCGATGCTCTCCCAGCCGATCGAGGTGCCCGGAGCGCGGGAGGCGCTGCGGCTGTCCCTGGGCCGGTTCGGCACCCCGCAGATGGTGATGCGGATCGGGTTCGGCCAGCCCGGCCGCGCCACCCCGCGCCGCCCGGTCGACGAGGTGCTCGACCTGCCGGTGGTGCGGGCCTGACCCTCACCTCGCCGCAACCGTCCCACGTCGTCGTGCGCGCCGAGCGGGTCGCCGGGCAGTGCGGGGCGGCGGGGCCGAGGGTCAGGCCGGCAGGGCGGCCAGGAGAGCGGCCTCGCGTTCCGGGGCCAGGCCGACCGGTGCCCGCGCCGGGCGTCCCGCGCGGGCCGGCACCCGCTCGACCTCGCGCAGCCAGCGCCAGGTGTCCGCGACCGTCTCGGCCACCGGTCGGCAGGTGAGGCCCGCCGCGTGGGCGCGCTCGACGTCCCGCTCCTGCAACCAGCGGTACTCGTGCCCGCGCGGGATCCAGACCGGCAGGTCGTTCCACGGCTCGACGCCGGCCGCCAGGAGCGCGCCCGGGTCCGTCCACCGCAGCGTCGCCGTCGCGCCGGTCGCCGCCACGGCCGCGTCGAGCAGCTCACCCATCGTCGTGTGCCCGGTCCGGCTGACCACGTTGTACGCCCCGCCGACGCCCTCGATCCCCCGGTCGAGCAGCCAGATCGCCAGGTCCCGCGCGTCGACGTACTGCACCGGAAGGTCGCGCGGGCCGGGGGCCAGGACCTCCCCGCCCCGGGCGATCCGGTGCAGCCACCAGGGCAGCCGGCCGATGTCCTCGCCCGGCCCGAGGATCAGCCCGGCCCGCACCAGCAGCGCCCGGTCGCCGAACACCTCCACGGCGGCCCGCTCCCCGCCCGCCTTGTTGTGCGGGTAGTCCCCGTCGCCCGCGTCGGCCTCGGCCGGGAAGACCGGCGCGTCCTCGTCCGTGCCGAGGCCGACCGGGGGGGCGTAGACCGAGCCGCTGGACACGTAGACGTAGTGCGGCGCCGCCCCGGCCAGGGCACGCGCCGCGTCCCGGACCGCCCGGGGCGCACCGTCCCAGGTGTCGACCACGAGGTCCCACTCGCCGCCGGCCAGCGCCGCCAACCCGTCCGGCGCGGTCCGGTCACCCCGCAACCGGTGTACGCCCCCGGGCGTCGTGCCGTGCAGCCCCCGGTTGAACACCGTCACGGACCAGCCCCGCCGGACCGCCTCGTTCAGGACGGCCCCACCGACGAAGCCCGTACCACCCAGCATCAGCAGTCTCATACGTCCCACCCTGCCGCTCGGCACCCGCCTCGGTGAGTGATGTTCACGGTGAGCGGATCTGCCCAGGGCAGAAGCCATTCGCCGGCGCACCCTGTCCCGCGCCCGCTGAGTGGAACGCCATGGTTGTCTCCGGCGCCCGGATACACCCATGGCGTTCCACCGACAGGTGCCGGCTGGGCGGGATGTCCGGTTCGTGCGGGTGACCGGCGGCACCCCGGCGGCGGAATGGCCGACGGGTGGGCGTCGTTGTATCCCCGTGAACGACCGAGGAGGACGCCCCGCGAGGCGGGGTGGTCGGGCCCGGAATGATGGTGGGCCGGCGGTCGTTGTACATGGTCCCGGCGCGACGAAGAGGCCCCGCCCCGCACGCCGGATGATCCCCCAAGACTTTCTTTGAGCGCCTGACGGTGCTCGCGCACACCCGA
>NZ_VSEZ01000021.1:0-74079 GCF_008085935.1 Micromonospora sp. AP08 | reverse complement strand
GTTCGTCATCGACGACACGGGGGTGAACGTCTCCTGAGCCAACCTCTCCCACCGGCGTCCGGCGGTCCCCCTCACGGGTGGCCGCCGGACGTCGTTCCCGACGTCAGACGTCGAACGTGGCCGGGCGCTCCGTCGCCGGGGGCGGCGGGGTGGCCTTCCACAGGCCGGTCTTCTGCGCGGCCAGCCGGGCCAGGTAGGCCGGGTTGAGGATGAGGTAGCGGCGCCAGAGCCGCTTCGGCTCCAGGCCGAGCCGCCAGAACCACTCCAGGCCGGCCCGCTGCATCCACGGTGGCGGGTTGCGCAGCAGCCCGGCGTGGTAGTCGAACGCCGCGCCGACGGCCATCAGCGGCATGTCCAGCAGCGGCCGCATGGCGTACGCGAAGACCTCCTGCCGGGGGCAGCCCAGCCCGACCAGGACGAGCCGGGCCCCGCTGGCCTTGATCCGGTCGGCGATCTCGGCGTCCTCGCCCGGCTCCAGGGACCGGAACTTGGACGGCTCGACACCGGCGATCTTCAGCGCCGGGAACTTCCGCTCCAGGGCCGGGATGAGGCGGGACAGGGTCTCCTCGGTGGAGCCGTAGAGGTAGACCGGCAGCCCCTCGTCGGCGAAGCGGGCGAGCACCCGGAGGGTGAGCTCCGGCCCGTAGACCCGGTCGGTGAGGCCGGCGCCGTGCAGCAGGTTGAGCGCCCAGCGCACCGGCTGGCCGTCGGGGGTGACCACGTCGAAGGAGTTGAGCCGGGCGTTGTGCGCCGGGTCGAGCACCCCGGTCATCACGCCGTGCACTGCCAGGGCGGTGAGGGCCAGCGGGCGGCGGTCGTGCGCCGCCGCGACCACGGCCTCGGTCGCGCGGGCGTAGTCGGTCGCGTCGACGAGTACGCCGAGCACGTTCCGCTTGGTGCCGGTGGTCATGCCTTCGGCACCCACTTGTCGACGTTCGCCTCGTAGATCTCCCGGAGGATCATCGGCACGTCGTAGGTGATCTTCCAGTTCGGGTAGTGCTTCTCGAACCGGGCCATGCTGCTCACGTACCACTGGTGGTCGCCGGTGCGGGCCTGCTCGACGTAGTTGATCTTCGCCACCCGGCCGGTGATCTCCTCGGCGATCCGGAACGCCTCGATGTGCGAGGTGTTCGAGTGCCGGCCGCCGCCGAGGTTGTAGACCTGCGCCGAGCGCGGCTCGCGGAAGAACGCCTCGAACGCGGTGAGCACGTCCCGCGAGTGGATGGCGTCCCGGACCATCTTCCCCTTGTAGCCGAACAGGTTGTACGTCCGGCCCTCCATGACGCAGCGCATCAGGTAGGCCAGGAAGCCGTGCAGCTCGGCGGCGGAGTGGGCCGGGCCGGTCAGCGTGCCGCCCCGGAAGCAGGCGGTCTTCATGTCGAAGTAGCGGCCGTACTCCTGGACCATCACGTCGGAGGCCACCTTGGAGGCGCCGAAGATCGAGTGCAGCGACTCGTCGATCGACATGTCCTCGGTGATGCCGTCGTACCAGTGGTGGTCCTCGGGCAGCTCGTAGCGGGTCTCCAGCTCGATCAGCGGCAGGGTGTTCGGGCGGTCGCCGTAGACCTTGTTGGTCGAGCAGTGGATGAAGGGCGCGTCGATGGCGTGCCGCCGGGTGTTCTCCAGCACGTTGAGAGTGCCGCCGGCGTTGACGTCGAAGTCGGTGTACGGCTCCTTGGCGGCCCAGTCGTGGCTGGGCTGGGCGGCGCTGTGGATCACCACGGCGATGTCCGAGCCGTACTTCTTGAAGACCTGCTCCAGGCCGTCCCGGTCCCGGATGTCCACGGCGTGGTGGGTGTAGGCACGGCCCAGCTCGGCGGCGAGGCGGTCCAGGCTCCAGGCGGTCGACCCGTCCTCGCCGAAGAAGTACCGGCGCATGTCGTTGTCGATGCCGACCACGTCGAGACCGAGGCCGGCGAAGTGCCGGGCCGCCTCGGAGCCGATGAGACCGCCCGAGCCGGTCACCAACGCGACACTCACACGCCACTCCTGGTCCATCGGGGCAGGGGAACCATCGGAGCATAGCGTGATGTCCGGCACGCCCCGATACGGCGCGAGGGCCCCGCTGTCGCGGAGCCCTCGTGATGGTGGGGAAGGGGGGAGTTGAACCCCCACGCCCTTTCGGGCACACGGACCTGAACCGTGCGCGTCTGCCATTCCGCCACTTCCCCGTGGCTGACCTGCAACACCGTATCTCATCCCGCTCCCGCCATCTGCGGCGGGTGCCCGGACATATTACGCTGATCCCGGTCATCGCCACGAGCGATCACCGTTCGTGGCGGACGAAACTTTAGCACGTCCGCGGGGCTGGTCACGAACGGGCTGCCGGCCACCGGCCGAGCGGCGTGTGAGCTGCGGAGGCGGTGTCCAGATACCATCATTGCCTCGGGACCCGAGGAGGAGCCGGTGAGCGTGCTGCAACGCTTCGAGAAGCGTCTGGAAGGCCTGGTAGAGGGGGCCTTCGCCAAGGTCTTCAAAGGGGTGGTCCACCCCGTGGAGATCCTCAACGCCATGCAGCGGGAGGCCGAGGCGCACAAGGCGATCCTGGCCGGTGGGCGCACGTTGGTGCCCAACCGCTACGTGATCGATCTCTCGCCCTACGACCACAGTCGGCTGGCGCCGTACGCCGCCGCGCTGGCCCAGGAACTGGCCCAGTCGCAGGCGGAGTTCATCGGCGAGCAGGCCTGGACGGTCTACGGCGACGTGATCGTGGAGGTCGAGCGTGGTGAGGGGCTCGACACCGGCATGTTCCGGGTCACCGCGGAGGTCTACACCGGTGGCGAGGTCGCCCCGGTCTCCGCGCCCGGTGGCTACGACGCCGGCCCGGCCTACCCCGCGTACGACCAGGGTGGCGGCTACGGCCCGCCGCCGGGGCACGGCGGTGGCCGCAACGTCCGCCTGGTGTCCGGCGACGGCCGCACCTACCCGCTCCAGATGGGCTCGACCGTGATCGGCCGCGGCGACCAGGCCAACCTGCGCCTGCCCGACGTCGGCATCTCCCGGCGCCACGCCCGGCTCGACTTCGACGGCGGCCAGGTCGTGCTGACCGACCTCGGCTCCACCAACGGCACGATGGTCAACGGCCAGCGCGTGTCCGCGGTCGCCCTCAACCCGGGCGACATGATCCAGCTGGGCACGACGACCCTGACCTTCCGCGTGGACGGCTGACCCGCGTTGCCGGAACTCGTCATCACCGTCGCCCGGTTCGGGTTCCTCATCCTGCTGTGGATCTTCGTGTTCACGGTGGTCGGAGTGATCCGCAGGGACCTCTTCGCGGGGGCCCGGTCGGGTCGCCTGGTGGCCGCGCCGCGCGCGGTCGGGGCCTCGACCGGGCAGGCGGCGAAGCCGGCGAAGGTGAAGCGGGGCAGGGCCGCGCACCAGCTGGTGGTCACCGCCGGTCAACTGGCCGGCACCCGGATCACCCTCGGCGAGGCCCAGATCACGATCGGTCGCGCCGAGGACTCCACCCTGGTGATCACCGACGACTACGCCTCGGCGCGGCACGCCCGGCTCGTGCCGCGCGACGGGCAGTGGTTCGTCGAGGACCTCGGATCGACTAACGGCACCTACCTGGATCGCGCTAAGGTCACCGGACCAACCCCCGTCCCCCTCGGCGTGCCGATCCGGATCGGCCGCACTTCCCTCGAATTACGGCCATGACTCTGACCCTGCGCTATGCGGCCCACAGCGACCGCGGTCTGATCCGAGACGGTAATCAGGATTCCGTCTACGCCGGGCCGCGGCTTCTTGCCGTTGCCGACGGCATGGGCGGCATGGCCGCCGGTGACGTCGCCAGCAACATCGTCATCGGTGCCATGGCGCCCCTCGACGAGGACGTCCCCGGGGACGCCCTCGTCGACGCGCTGCGTTCCGCCGTCGGCACCGCCAACCAACAGCTCCGCGACACCGTGGACGCCAACCCGCAGCTGGAGGGCATGGGCACCACGCTCACCGCGACCCTCTTCTCGGGCAGCAAGCTCGGCATGGTCCACATCGGTGACTCGCGGGCCTATCTCCTGCGCAACGGCGAGTTCGCCCAGATCACCAAGGACGACACGTACGTCCAGATGCTCGTCGACGAGGGCCGGATCAGCGCGGAGGAGGCGAGCAGCCACCCCCAGCGCTCGCTCCTCACCCGGGCGCTGGACGGTCGCGACATCGACCCGGAGTACAGCGTCCGGCAGGTGCTCCCCGGTGACCGCTACCTGATCTGCTCGGACGGCCTGTCCGGCGTGGTCAGCGCGGACACCATCGCCGACACCATGCGCGAGTACACCGACCCGCAGCAGTGCGTGGAACGCCTGGTGCAGCTCGCCCTGCGCGGCGGCGGCCCGGACAACATCACGGTGATCATCGCGGACGCCACCGACCAGGACATCGTCGAGGCGTCCCCGATCGTCGGCGGCGCGGCCGCCCGCGACCGCGGCATGGCCACCTCGGCCGACGTCTCCACGCCGGCGGCCCGCGCCTCGGCGCTGTCCGCCCCCCGGGCGCCCGCGCCCGAGGAACCGGTGGACAACCGCGACGACGAGGCCGACCGGCGCCGCCGGCACCCGCTGCGTACCGCGGCGATGCTGCTGGCGCTGCTGGTCATCGTCGGGGGCGGCGTCTTCGGCGGGTGGAGCTACACCCAGCGCCAGTACTACGTCGGCGCCACCGACGACGGGCAGCTCGCCGTGTTCCGGGGGGTCCCGGGCCAGGTAGCCGGGCTCGACCTGTCCAACGTGCACGCCACCAGCGAGGCCAAGCTCGACGACCTCACCCAGGCCGCACAGGAGCAGGTCAAGCAGGGCATCCAGGCCAAGAGCGAACCGGACGCCGAGCGCCGGCTGGCGGAGCTGACCAGCGACGACCCGGCCAACCCGAACCTGAAGCCGCTCTGCCTGCCCAGCCCGACGGCCGGGCCGGCCAGCCCGACGCCGTCCGTGACCGCCAGCCCGCTGGCCCCGGCGGTCAGCGGCAGCGCCGTCCCGCCGGCCAGCGCCACGGCCACGCCCACCGCGGGGCCCACGACGACGCCGACCACCACGCCCGACGCCGTCCCCTCCGACACCGTTCCGCCGGTCGACCCGGCCGGCTGCCGGTCGCCGGAGTGAGCGCCGGCTCGACCCCGAGGACGCATTCGTGACCGCAGCCGCCGTACCGGCAGCCTCGCCCGCCTCGACGGGCGAGCAGCCCGGCGTGCGCCTGGCCCGGTCCCGGCGTAACGCCGAACTGTCGCTGCTGCTGCTCGCCATGGTGCTCGTGGCGGCGTACGCGGCGACGGTCGAGGCGAACGTGCTGGACACGGTCACCCCGGACTTCTGGATCCCGGCCGCCGCGCTGGGGCTGGTCTTCCTGGGCCTGCACCTGGTGATCCGCTGGCTGGCGCCGTTCGCCGATCCGGCGTTGCTGCCGGCGGTCGCCCTGCTCAACGGCATCGGCGTCGGCTTCCTGCGCCGCTACGACCTGGCCCAGGCCGCTCCCGAGGAGCGGGAGAGCCTGGCCATCTTCGCCGGCACGGGCGGGCGGCAGCTCGCCTGGACGCTCGGCGCGGTGGTGCTCGCCGCCGCGCTGCTGGCGATCATGCGGGACCACCGGTCGCTGTCGCGGTACGCGTACACCCTGGGGCTTGCCGGCATCGTGCTGGTGATGATCCCGGCGGTGCTGCCGGGCCGGTTCTCCGAGGTCAACGGGGCGAAGCTCTGGATCCGCCTCGGCGGCTTCCAGATCCAGCCCGGTGAGTTCGCCAAGCTCGCCCTGCTCACCTTCTTCGCCTACTACCTGGTCCGTAAGCGGGAGGTGCTGTCGCTGGCCAGCCGGCGGGTGCTCGGCATCGACTTCCCGCGGGGCCGCGACCTCGGCCCGGTCCTCGTGGTCTGGCTGATCAGCATCCTGGTCCTGGTGTTCGAGAAGGACCTGGGCACGTCGCTGCTCTACTTCGGCATGTTCGTGGTGACCCTCTACATCGCCACCGAACGGGTCAGCTGGCTGCTCATCGGCCTGATCCTGTTCTTCGGCGGCGCCTACCTGGCGTACGTGCTGGGCAGCACGGTGGGTGGCCCGTTCGCCAACTTCTACGACCGGGCGCAGATCTGGCTGGACCCCTTCGCCGAGCCGTACGACCGGGGCTACCAGCTCGTCCAGGGCCTGCTCACGCTCGGCACCGGCGGCCTGTTCGGGGCCGGCCCGGGTGGCGGCCAGCCCACCCTGCTGCCCGAGGTGCAGACCGACTTCATCTTCGCCGGCATCGGTGAGGAGATCGGCCTCTTCGGCCTCTCCGCGCTGCTGGTGATCTACCTGCTGATCGTCGAGCGGGGCCTGCGGGCCGCTCTGGCGGTGCGGGACTCGTTCGGCAAGCTGCTCGCCGGCGGCCTGGCCTTCACCCTGGGCCTGCAGGTCTTCGTCATCGTCGGCGGGATCAGCAAGCTCATCCCGCTGACCGGCCAGACCACGCCGTTCCTCTCCGCCGGCGGTTCCTCGCTGATGGCGAACTGGCTGTTGATCGCGGTCCTGCTTCGGGTCTCCGACGGCGCCCGCCGGCCGGTGACCGGAGGCGGCCCGGCGGCCCGGCCGTCCGGCGCCCCGCCGGAACAGCTGCACGGTGCCCCCACGGAGGTGATCCGGCCGTGAACGCACCCCTGCGCCGCGTCGGCGTGGTCGTCATGATCCTGTTCGGGCTGCTCTTCGCCAACCTGAACTGGATCCAGGCCTACAAGGCCGACGAATACCGCAACAGCGACTACAACGGCCGGGTCCAGGTCGCCGCGTACGACCGGAAGCGCGGCAACATCGAGGTCGGCGGCACCGCGTACGCCCTCAGCAAGGACACCAGCGGCAGGCTGCGCTTCCTGCGCACCTACCCGGCCGGCGAGGAGTACGCCCACGTGCTCGGCTACCAGCCGGTCAACGGGACCGCGACCGGCATCGAGCGGACCGAGAACCAGTTCCTCGCCGGCACCAGCGACCAGCTCATCGGCAACCGGGTGAAGGACATGTTCACCGGGAACAAGACCGGCGGCGGCAACGTGCTGCTGACCCTCTCCAAGCGGGCCCAGGACGTCGCGTACAAGCAGCTCCAGAACAACGAGGTCGGGGCGACCAGGGGCGCGGCGATCGCGATCGACCCGCGTACCGGCGCGGTGCAGGCGCTGGTCTCCATGCCGAGCTTCGACCCGAACCCGCTGGTCAGCCACGACACCGGTGCGGCGGCGAAGGCGTACAACGCGCTGGACAAGGACCCGAACCGCCCGCTGGCGAACCGGGCGCTCTCCGAGACGCTGCCGCCCGGCTCCACCTTCAAGGTCGTCGTGTCGGCGGCGGCGCTGGAGAGTGGCTACACCAAGCAGACCAAAATCCCGGCCGGGGACAGCTGGACCCCGCCGACGTCGGGCAAGCCGATCAAGAACGCGGCCGACTCGATCTGCCCGCAGGAAGAGGTGACGCTGATCCAGGCGCTCACCGAGTCCTGCAACACCGGCTTCGCGCAGCTCGGCGTGAAGCTCGGCGCGGACAAGATCAAGGAGAAGGCCCGGCAGTTCGGGTTCGAGCAGGAGGACCTGACCGTCGGCCAGTTGGGCGAGGGCGGCCTGCCGGTGGCGGCCAGCCGCACCGGTGAGATGACCGCGCCCGGCGGGGCGACTGACCCGGGCGCCCTGGCGCAGTCCTCGATCGGCCAGCGCGACGTCCGGATGACCCCGCTCCAGGGCGCGCTGATGGCCGCGTCGATCGCCAACGGCGGTAGCCAGATGCGGCCGTACCTGGTCAAGCAGCTGCTCGCCCCGGACCGCACCACCAGCTACTACACGGCGAAGCCGCGCGAGCTGCGCCAGCCGGTGAGCGGGCAGGTCGCGGCCGACCTGCGGGACATGATGGTCAGCGTGGTCGAGAACGGCACGGGCAAGTCAGCCCGGATCGGTGGCTACACGGTCGGCGGCAAGACCGGCACCGCAGAGTCCGGCCCGGGCACCCCCGACCACGGCTGGTTCATCGGCTTCGCCCTGGACAAGAACGGCACCCCGATCTCCGCGGTCTGCGTGGAGCTGGAGCGGGCCGGCTCGGGCGGCAGCCACGAGGCGGCCCGGATCGCTGGCAAGATCATGGCGGCGGCCATCGCCGACGGCGGGGGCCGCTGACATGCTCGCCCCCGGGGTGCAGCTCGGCAACCGCTACCGCCTCGACGAGCGGATCGCCAGCGGTGGCATGGGCGACGTCTGGCGCGGCACCGACCAGGTGCTGGGCCGGACCGTCGCGGTCAAGAGCCTGCTCCCCGCCCTGCTCGACGAGCCGGGCTTCGCCGAGCGGTTCCGCGGCGAGGCGCGCACCATGGCCACCATCAACCACCCCGGCGTGGTCGACGTCTACGACTTCGGCAGCGACCAGCAGATCGCCTTCCTGGTGATGGAGTACGTGGAGGGCGACGCGCTCTCCTCGACGCTCAGCCGGGTCGGCCGGCTCACCCCGGCCCGCACGATGGCCCTGCTGGCGCAGGCCGCGGACGCGCTGCACGCCGCGCACGAGAAGGGCATCGTGCACCGCGACGTGAAGCCCGGCAACCTGCTGGTCCGGCCCAACGGCACGCTGGTGCTCACCGACTTCGGCATCGCCCGTTCCGACCTGGTCGGCCAGCTCACCGCCGCCGGCTCGGTGCTCGGCACCGCCTCGTACATCTCGCCCGAGCAGGCCACCGGCGCCGTCGCCACCCCCGCCTCCGACGTGTACGCCCTCGGCGTGGTCGCCTACCAGTGCCTGGCCGGCCGGCGGCCCTTCGAGGGGGACAACCCGCTCGAGATCGCCATGAAGCACGTGCGCGAGGCGCCCCGGCCGCTGCCCGCCGACATCCCGCCGCAGGTCCGGGCCATCGTCGAGCGCGCACTGGCGAAGGACCCGGCGGCCCGCTGGCCCAGCGCCTCCGCCCTGGCCAGCGTCGCCCGGCAGGCCAAGCTCGCCCTGTCGCAGCAGGCGCGGGGCGGCCACCCGATCTCCGGCGTACCCGCCTCCCCGGCCGCACCGGCCGCGCGGGCGCAGGTCCCGACGGCCACGCGACCGCAGCCCCGCCCGCCCGCGGTGCCGGCCCGCCCGCCGGTCGCGCCGCGCCCGACCGCGGTGGCGCCGGCCCCGCCGCCGCGCCCGCCGGTGGCGCCGCGCGGCGCGGCGGCCGTCCCGCCGCCCCGGCAGCACGCCCCCCTCGGGTACGCGCGACCGCCGGTCGCGCCCGCGCCGCGTCGGTCCCACGCCGGGCGGTGGCTGCTGGCCGTCGTGGTGGCCGTGCTGATCCTGCTGTGCTCCGGCGTGATTTCCTACAAGATCCGGGACAACGCGACGGCCGGTGACCCCGGCGCGCTTGCTCCGGTGGGCGTGACCTCCGGCGCGCTGCGGGCCCACGGGGGCGACTATCCGGCCCCCACGTCGTACCGTCGTGGGGTACGGCTCCAGCCGGCTGGCGGCGAGACGACGACGAGCGAAGGACGAGAGACGCGATGACAGCGCAGGCCCGCCTGCTCGGTGGCAGGTACCAGGTCGGCGAGCTGCTCGGCTACGGCGGCATGGCGGAGGTGCACCGTGGTCGCGATCTCCGGCTCGGTCGGGATGTCGCGATCAAGATGCTCCGCGCCGACCTGGCCCGGGACGCGACCTTCCAGATGCGGTTCCGCCGGGAGGCGCAGAACGCCGCGTCGCTGAACCACCCCGCCATCGTCGCCGTGTACGACACCGGCGAGGAGACGGCCCCGACCGGCGAGACACTGCCGTTCATCGTGATGGAGTTCGTCAACGGGCGGACCCTCAAGGAGGTGCTCGGCGCCGAGGGCCGGCTCCAGCCGCGCCGGGCGCTGGAGATCTGCGCCGACATGTGCGCGGCCCTGGAGTTCAGCCACCGGCACGGCATCATCCACCGGGACATCAAGCCCGGCAACGTGATGCTCACCCAGACCGGCCAGGTCAAGGTGATGGACTTCGGCATCGCCCGGGCGCTGGCCAGCGGCGCCACCACGATGACGCAGACCAGCGCGGTCATCGGCACGGCGCAGTACCTCTCCCCGGAGCAGGCGCGCGGCGAGGCGGTCGACGCCCGCTCCGACGTCTACGCGGCCGGCTGCGTGCTGTTCGAGCTGCTCTGCGGGCACCCGCCATTCGTCGGCGACAGCCCGGTCAGCGTCGCCTACCAGCACGTACGGGAGCAGCCGCCCACGCCGAGCACCATCAACCCGGACGTCAACCCCGCCGTGGACGCCATCGTCCTCAAGGCGCTGTCGAAGAACCCGCTGAACCGCTACCAGAGCGCCGGCGAGATGCGGGCCGACCTGCTCCGCGCCGCCGCGGGCCGTCCGGTGCTGGCCACCCCGGTCATGCCGGCCGAGGAGACCATGCCGATGGCGCCGGCCGCGGCCGGCTATCAGCAGACCCAGGTGATGGGGCCGCAGACCCGCCAGCAGCCGCCGGCGGCCCGGGTCGGCGACGCGCGCAAGCGCAAGAGCTCGGGCTGGGTGATCGCCACCTTCGCCGCGCTCGGCGTGCTCGCGGTCATCGCCCTGGCCACCGCCCTCTGGCTCAACCAGACCGGCGCCGAGAAGGTTTCCGTGCCGCGGCTGCAGGGCCAGAGCCAGGCGGACGCGCAGGCAGCGCTCACCCAGGCCGGGCTGCGGTTCACGGCGGGCGAGCCCGTGCAGAACGCCACCTGCGACAAGGGCACCGTGGTCGGTCAGAACCCGGCCCCGGGGCTGCGGGTGGAGAAGAACAGCGCGGTCACGGTCCAGATCTGTGGCGGCCCGAAGCAGGTCATCATCCCGCCCGGCCTGGTCAACTCCACGCTCGAGAA
This sequence comes from Micromonospora sp. AP08, assembly GCF_008085935.1. Taxonomy (NCBI): domain Bacteria; kingdom Bacillati; phylum Actinomycetota; class Actinomycetes; order Micromonosporales; family Micromonosporaceae; genus Micromonospora; species Micromonospora sp. AP08. The sequence goes on along the minus strand of NZ_VSEZ01000021.1, from coordinate 63,284 downwards.
CGTCCAGGCGCAGCTGGAGAACCTGGGCCTCAAGGTCGACGTCAAGGAAGTGGACGGCAGCGCCCAGAAGGGCACCGTCACCAAGGTCGACCCCAAGTCAGGCAGCAAGGTTCTCGAGAACTCCACGGTCAAGGTGGAGGTGTCCCGGGGCAACGTGAGCGAGGTGCCGAACGTGGTCGGCCTCTCGGAGGACGAGGCGACAAGGCTGCTGGAGAACTCCGGCTACAAGGTGCGGAAGCTGGACGGCGACGAGGTCACACCGGACAAGGTCGGCAAGGTCAGCCGGCAGAGCCCCAAGGCCAACTCGAGCCTGGCTCGGGGCGAGCGGGTGACGATCTACGTCGACATCCCCCTGCCGGAACCGACCGAGAGCGCCAGCCCGGGCACGCCGTCCCCGGGCGCGACGCCGACCACCCCCGGCACCGGGGGCGGCGGTGGCTTCCCGTTCCCGACCACGACGCCGCCGACCCGGCTCAGCCAGCCCTGACCCGACAGCTCCAGACAGACGACGTGGCGGTGCCGGACGGCACCGCCACGTCGCGTAGAACGAACCCTCAGGCCGCGGCGAACGCGGCGCGGCGGCGGGCGTCGACCTCGGCGGCCAGCTCCGGGGCCCGCTCCAGCGCCTCCGGGTAACCGCAGACGGCCAGCCAGTTGGCCAGCATGAGGTGGCCGCCCTCGGTCAGCACGGACTCGGGGTGGAACTGGACGCCCTCGATGGGCAGGGTGCGGTGCCGCATGGCCATCACCACGCCGGAGGCGGTCCGGCCGGTGACCTCCAGCTCGTCGGGGAGCGTCTCGGGCAGCACGGCGAGCGAGTGGTACCGGGTGGCGGTGAACGGGTCGGGCAGGCCGGCCAGCACGCCGACGCCGTCGTGGCTCACCTGTGAGGTCTTGCCGTGCAGCAGCTCCGGCGCCCGGGTCACCGTCGCGCCGAACGCCTCGCCGATGGCCTGGTGACCGAGGCAGACACCGAACAGGGGCAGCTTGCCCGCGTACTCCCTGATCACGTCGAGGCAGATGCCGGCGCGGTCCGGGCTGCCCGGCCCGGGCGAGAGGAGCACGCCGGCGGCGCCCACCCGGCCCACCTCGGCGACGTCGATCTCGTCGTTGCGCCGCACCTCGCAGTCCACGCCGAGCTGGCCGAGGTACTGCACGAGGTTGAAGACGAACGAGTCGTAGTTGTCGATCACGAGGACGCGCATGGGGTCACCTGCTCGGGGTGGAGGGCGGGGCGTTGTTCGTCTCGGTGCTGTACGGGATCTCCTCCTCGGAGGGCCGCTCACTCGGCTCGGTGAGCCCGCCGCCGTCGTCACCCGGCACGCCGGAGTCCTGAGTGACCTGCACGTCGTCGAAGGGGAGGAGGGGTTCGGCCCAGGGGAAGACCACGAACCAGAGCAGGGCGACCGTCGCGGCGGCCAGCAGCACCGAGCCGATCAGTTTCCCGGGCAGCCCCAACGGCAGCTTCCGCCAGATCCATCCGTACACGCGTCAGCCCTCCAGCTCGGCCGGGCGGCCCGCCGACTTGGCCTGGACGTGATCCAACCGGGCGTGAATGATCAGCCGCTGGTAGTTGTCGAACTTGGGGTTGCAGGTGGTCAGCGTGAGCAGCTTCTCGGTCGGCCGCTCGTTCGGCTTGCCCGGCACCGGCGCGACGACCTCGACCTGGTACGGCTTGACGATCCGCTGCTGGTAGACCTTGTAGATGATCCACTCGCCCTGGGTCTCGACCACGATGTTGTCGCCCGAGCGCAGTTCGTCGAGGCGCCAGAAGGTGGCCCGGATGCGGTGCCCGGCGACGGCGAAGTTGCCCACCTGGCCCGGCATGGCGCTCTTCGGGTAGTGGCCCGGGGCGTACCGGATGTCGTCCGGGGTGACGCCCTCGACCACCACCCAGTGCTTGTCGAGCTTGGGGATGTAGAGCCCGGCGACCGGCTTGCCCTCGGCCGGCGGCTTCGGCTTCGGGCTCGGCCCGGTGGTCGGGCCGACCGTCGGGTCCGCCCCCCACTCCTGGGCGAGCTGGCTGCTCAGATCGTTCTGGTGGGCGTCGACGATCACCGCCTTGCCCCAGATCTCGTAGCCGGCGAACAGCAGCACCACCAGGCCGAAGGTGATCAGCACCTCGCCGGTGCCGCGCACGATCGTCCGCAGCCGGGAACCGACGGTGGGGCGGGTCAGCTCCGAGTAGACGCTCTTGTACCCCTCGCCGGTCTGCTCCGGTCGGAGCTGCACCACCCGCTCGCCCCGGCGGGGGCGCGGTGGCTCGGCCGGGGTCGCGGGCTCGTCGTCGCCGGTGTCGCGGACCGGGGGCACCGCACCCATCAGCGCGGTGGAGTCCAGCGCCGGAGGGGCCGCCGGGCGGCTGACGGCCGGGATCACCGCGGTCGCTCCGGGGTCCTCCGGGCCGGTCGCCGCCGGCCGGGCCGGGCCGCCGTCGGCCGGGCCACCCGACCTGGGTACGCCGGCTCCCGGCGCGCCGGCACGCAGCGGCCCTCCGGCGGGTCGGCGCGCCGGCCGATCGCCCAGCGGGGGGATGAACGCGGTCGGGGCGTCGGCGGGAGCGGACGGCCGTACCTCGGCGGTCGGCGCGTCGACCCGGGGCCGGGGCTCGTCGGGGATGTTGGCGGGTCCGCCGTGGCCGGGACCCCGCTGGTGCCGGTCCGCCCGTCCGTCCGAGGCCGCCACGGGTCCGCCCGGACCGGCACCGCGCCGGTGCCGGTCGGCCCGTCCCTCAGGGCGGTCGGTGGGCCCGTGCGGCGTGGTGGGCGGACGCCCCTCGGACCAAGCACCAGCCGGTCGTTCCGGTGCCGCGCCGCGCGCCGGCGGTGTCGTCTCGGACCACCCTCCCGGGGAGCCGCCGGGGGGCGGCGGCGAGACCGGACGGGCGGTGGGGGCCGGTGGGCGGCTCCGGTCGCCGGGCCAGGCCGGCGGTGGGGACGCGGGCGGGCGCGACGGGGACGCGGGCGGGCGCGGGTCGGGCGGTGGGGACGCGGGCGGGCGCGAGCCGGCCGGCCGCTGCTCGGAGGTGGGCGCGGGCCGGTCCGGCCAGGGCAGGTTCAGCGGGGGGCGGGGCGGTGCGGGCGCCGGTCGGTCGACCTTCGGGAGGAACGCCGTCGGGCCGTCGCCGGCGTCGCGGTGGCGCCCGTCCCGCTCCCGGGGGTCGTCCGGTGTCACCTGGGCACCTTCGCCGACTGGAGTGCGGTCGAGTCCTCGAACGCCGGCACGGTGACCGTGGAGATGCTCTCGGAGTAGCCGAGCTGGTAGTGGTCGACGGCTTCCCTGAACAACCGGACTCCCTCAGACGCGGCGAGTTCCCGCTGGAACGCGGCGGGGTCGCCGATTGCCACGATCTTGAAAGGAGGGGAGTACACCCGGCCGTGCAGCAGCAGGGTGTTTCCGACGCAGCGTACCGCGCTGGTGCTGAGCACGCGGACATTCATGATTGACATGGCCTCGGCGCCGCCCGCCCAGAGCGCGTTCACGACCGCCTGGACGTCGCCCTGGTGGACGACCAGGTCGTCGTTGCTCGCCCCTTTGGGCAGGGTCTGGTCGGCCCGTCGTGGCGCGTCGTTGAGTTCGATCGTGATGCCGCTGCCGGTGAGCGCGGTGAAACCGGCGGCCTGCCGGGTGGCGGCGGCCCGGTCCCGCTGCGCCTTGATCGGGCCGTCGGCGCCGGCCAGCTCGCCGGTCTGCTCCTCGACCTCGGCGCGCAGCCGGGCGGCCTTCGCCTCGCTGGCCGCGACCTGCTCGCGCCGGTCCTCGATCAACTGGGTGAGTTGGGGACGCCGGTCCTCGCGCAGCGAGGTGCCGCCGGCGGCGTTCGCGGTGGTGGTGAAGAGGAGCCCGGCCGCGGCGGCGATCAGGGGCACGCCGATCGACCAGCCCGGGCGGCGCTGCCGCGGCCGGCGGGGCAGCAGGCCGACCACCGCGCGCCGGAGGACCTTCTGCCAGGAGGCGGCGCCGGACGTGTACTCCACCGGGCGTTCCCTTTCCCGTCGTCTCGTTCCGGCCCGCGAGGGCGCGGACGGTCTGCTCGACCCGAAAAGTCCCGCCCTTTTCGGTCACTCCATGCACCGGCCTGACCCCATTCGTGGCCTGGACGGTCCGTCGGGACTACGCTAGCTGTCGAACATTATTGGCCATGGACCGTCGCCCCCGCGCCCGGTTGTCAGGCCGGACGAGGTCGTACCCCCCTCTGGAGAGCGTCGTGCCCAAGTCTCAGGTCCGCAAGAAGAAGGTGTACACCCCGCCGACGGACGTTCGTCCGACGGCGACGGCGGCGACGCGCAAGCCTAGCCCGGTGTGGCTGCCGATCACCGCGGTCGCGCTGATCGTGGTGGGCATCGGCTGGCTGGTCGTCTACTACCTCTCCGAGCAGGCGTACCCCGTGGCGTCGTGGGGCTACTGGAACCTCGCCGTGGGCTTCGGCGCGATGGTCTCCTCGCTGATCCTGCTCTCCCGCTGGCGCTGACCGGGGTCGCCTCGCGCTGACCGGTCCCGCCCCCGCGACACGGGCGTACGTCACGCCGGGACGCCCCTGAACGGCGTCCGGCGTCCGCTGCGCCTAAGGTGTCGACAGGGCGGCGTGGCCGGATGCGAGATGACTCACGTTACTGCTGGGTAACCTTGCGCGTAGGCTGCACTGACAAGCAGCAGACCGGGAGGCCAACTCGATGGGCAGCGTCCAGATCGTCACCACGATCCTCGCGGCCGCCATCACCGCCGTGGCGGTGTGGCTTGCGGTGCGCGCGGTCATGAAGATGACGGCCGTCATCCGGCTGGGGCAACCGGCGCCGGAGCGGTTCGGCGACAAGGGCGCCCGCACGAAGAAGATGCTGGTGGAGACCGCCGGCCACACCCGCATGCTGAAGTGGAGCGTGGTCGGGGCGGCCCACTGGTTCGTGATGGTCGGCTTCATCGTGCTGTCGCTGCTGGTGCTCGAGGCGTACTTCGAGGTGGTCACCCCGGGCGGCGGGCTGCCGATCATCGGGCACTGGACGATCTTCGGCCTGGCGACCGAGTGGATCGGGATCCTGGGCCTGGCCGGCATCCTGGTGCTGATGGGGATCCGGCTGCGCAACCGGCCCACCCGGCCGGGCGGCCGCTCCCGGTTCACCGGCTCGACGATGTGGCAGGGCTACTTCGTCGAGTGGGTCGTGCTGCTGGTCCTGATCTTCGGCTTCGTGATCCGCGGCTTCAAGGTCGCCACCGACCACTTCGAGTACCCGGTCTGGGCCACCCCGCTGAGCCACGCGGTCGGCGCCGCGCTCCCGGCCTGGACGGCCGGCGTCAGCGTCGCCGCCCTCATCAAGATCGCCATCTCGATGACCTGGCTCATCGTGATCTCGCTGAACGTCACCATGGGTGTCGCCTGGCACCGGTTCCTGGCGTTCCCCAACATCTTCTTCAAGCGCGAGCCCGAGAAGGCCGCGGGCTCCGGCCTGGGCGCGCTCCGGCCGATGATGAGCGACGGCAAGCCGCTCGACTTCGAGGAGGCCGACCCGGAGAAGGACCAGTTCGGCGTCGCCCAGGTCGAGCAGTTCACCTGGAAGGGCCTGCTGGACTTCAGCACCTGCACCGAGTGCGGTCGCTGCCAGTCGCAGTGCCCGGCCTGGAACACCGGCAAGCCGCTGTCGCCGAAGCTGCTCGTGCTGAGCCTGCGCGACCACGCGTACGCCAAGGCGCCGTACCTGCTGGCCGGTGGCGGCAAGGACCTGACCGGCGAGGAGAAGGCGACCGCCGCCCAGCTCGCCCACGTCGACGTGCTCGCCCTCGCGGAGGCCGAGAAGCCGCTGATCGGCACCGCCGAGGAGGGCGGGGTCATCGACCCGGACGTGCTCTGGTCCTGCACCACCTGCGGCGCCTGCGTCGAGCAGTGCCCGGTGGACATCGAGCACGTCGACCACATCGTCGACATGCGCCGCTACCAGGTGCTGATCGAGTCGAGCTTCCCGTCCGAGGCCGGCGTCATGCTCCGCAACCTGGAGAACAAGGGCAACCCGTGGGGCGCCCCGCAGAACACCCGCGAGGACTGGACCAAGGGCCTCGGCTTCGAGGTGCCGCGGGTCGGCGAGGTCGACGACTTCGAGTACCTGTTCTGGGTCGGCTGCGCCGGCGCGTTCGAGGACCGGGCCAAGAAGACCACCCGCGCGGTGGCCACGCTGCTCAACGAGGCCGGCGTCTCCTTCGCCATCCTCGGTGAGGGCGAGACCTGCTCCGGCGACCCGGCCCGCCGGATCGGCAACGAGTTCGTCTTCCAGATGCTCGCCCAGCAGAACGTCGAGACGCTGAACGAGGCGTTCGAGGGCCGGGAGAAGAGCAAGCGGAAGATCGTCGCCACCTGCCCGCACTGCTTCAACACCCTGGGCAACGAGTACGGCCAGCTCGGCGGCGAGTTCGAGGTGGTCCACCACACCCAGCTGCTGGCCCACCTGGTGGCCGCCGGCAAGCTCACCCCGGTGCAGCCGGTCGACGGCGGCGTGACCTACCACGACCCCTGCTACCTGGGCCGGCACAACCGGGTCTTCGCCGCCCCGCGCGAGGTGCTCGGCGACTCGATCCAGGGCGAGCTGACCGAGATGCCCCGCAACAGCGAGCGCTCCTTCTGCTGCGGCGCCGGCGGCGCCCGGATGTGGATGGAGGAGAAGATCGGCAAGCGGATCAACGTGGACCGGGTCGAGGAGGCCATGGCCACCGGGGCGAAGACCATCGCGGTCGGCTGCCCGTTCTGCTCGACGATGCTCAACGACGGGGTCAACGGCAAGGGCGCCGGCGAGCAGGTCGAGGTCGTCGACGTGGCCAGCGTGCTGCTCCGCTCGGTCAAGCCGGACGCCCCGGCGGGCGAGAAGGAGACCGAGTCGGTCGCCGGCTGAGGCGTACCGCGGACGAGTTGAACCACGACGGCGGCGGCACCCACCCGGGTGCCGCCGCCGTCGTCGGTCGCGGGTTCGTGCCGGATGCCGGCCCGTGGAACAATCTCGCTCATCGACGGCCTGCTGGTTACCACGCTGTTGCCCCTGGTCGGCTTCGTGCTGCTGACCGCCGGCAACGCGTTCTTCGTCGCGGCCGAGTTCGCCCTGGTCACCGTCGACCGCGCGGAGATCGACCGGCGGGCCGGCGAGGGGGACGGCGGCGCCGTCACGGTCCGCCGGGCGCTGCGCGAACTCTCCTTCCAGCTCTCCGGCGCCCAGCTCGGCATCACCATCACCGCGCTGCTCACCGGCTACCTGGCCGAGCCGGCGCTGGCCCGGCTCTTCGCCCCGCTGCTGCGCCCGGTCGGCGGCGCGGACCGGTTCAGCGGGCTGCTGGCCCTGGCGCTGGCCACCCTCATCTCGATGCTCTTCGGCGAGCTGGTGCCGAAGAACCTCGCCCTGGCCCGGCCGATGCCCACGGCGCTCGGCACCGCCGGGCCCATGCGGACCTTCTCCCGCACCTTCGGGTGGCTGATCCGGCTGCTCAACGACTCGGCGAACCGGCTGGTCCGGTGGCTCGGCGTGGAGCCGCAGGAGGAGCTGGCCAGCGCCCGGTCCCCGGAGGAGCTGGGCCTGCTGGCGGCCATCTCGGCCCGGGCCGGGGCGCTGCCGCCGGACACCGCCATGCTGCTGCGCCGCACCATCCGGTTCGGCGACAAGCGGGCCGCCGAGGCCATGACCCCGCGGGTCGACGTGATCGCGCTGCGCGCCACGGCGAGCGTCGCCGAGCTGCTGGACCTGTCCCGGCAGACCGGCCGGACCCGGTTCCCGGTCTACGAGGAGACGCTGGACCTGGTCACCGGGGTGGCCGGGGTGCCGGACGCGCTCGGCGTGCCGCTGGCCCGGCGGGCCGCCACCACGGTCGCCGCGGTCGCCCGGGAACCGGTGTACGTGCCGGAGAGCCTCGACCTCGACGGCGTGCTGGCCGCGCTCAAGGACGCCGGCGCCGACCTGGCCATCGTGGTCGACGAGTACGGCGGCACGGACGGCGTGGTGACCGTGGAGGACCTCGTCGAGGAGCTGGTCGGGGAGATCGCCGACGAGTTCGACCCGGACGCGGTGGACGACCTCGGCCCGGTCGAGCTGACGGTGCCCGGCGGCGAGCGGACCGTGCTGGTGGACGGCGTGCTCCGCGAGGACGAGCTGGTCGAGCAGACGGGTTTCCGGCTGCCCGAGGGGCCGTACGAGACCCTGGCCGGCTTCCTGATGGCCCGGCTCGGGCACATCCCCGTGCCCGGGGAGACGGTCGAGGACAGCGGGTACGAGTTCACCGTCGTGGAGGTCGACCGGCACCGGATCGAGCAGGTCCGGGTGGTCCGCCCGGAGGAGCCCGACGACGGTGAGTGAGCTGCTGATCGCCCTGGTGCTGCTGCTCGGCAACGCCTTCTTCGTGGGCAGCGAGTTCGCCCTGATCGCCTCCCGCCGGACGGTGCTGGAGCCGCTGGCGGCGACGTCGAAGCGGGCCCGGTGGGCCCTGTCGGCCATGAACCAGATCCCGTTGATGATCGCCGGGGCGCAGCTCGGCATCACGGTCTGCTCGCTCGGCCTCGGCGCCATCGCCGAGCCGGCGCTGGCCCACCTGCTGGAGACCCCGTTCGAGGCGCTCGGCCTGCCCGCGTCGGCGGTGCACCCGGTGGCCTTCGTGATCGCCCTCGGCGTGGTGGTCTTCCTGCACACCGTGGTCGGCGAGATGGTGCCGAAGAACATCACCCTGGCCGGCCCGGAGCCGTCGGCGCTCTGGCTCGGCCCGGCCATGCTCGCCTTCTGCCTGGGCACCAAGCCGCTGCTGCTGGCCATGAAGTGGTCGGCCCGGCAGGTGCTGCGGCTGTGGCGGGTCGAGGCGACCGACGCCGTGAAGACCGTGTTCACGGCGGAGGAGTTGGCCGGCCTGGTCTCGCAGGCGCGTACCGAGGGGTTGCTGGACGCCGAGGAACACGCCCGGATCACCGGCGCGCTGGCCCTGCACAGCCGGACCGCGGCCGACGCCCTGCAACCGTGGTCGACGGTGACGACGGTGGCCGAGGACGTCTCACCGGCGTCGCTGGAGGTGCTGGCGACCCGCACCGGCCGGTCCCGCTTCCCGGTGGTGCAGCGGTCCACCCGCCGGGTGCTCGGCTTCGTGCACGTGAAGGACGTGCTCGGCTACGCGGGCGCCGGCCGGCGGGCACCGGTGCCGGCCGACGTCTACCGGCCGCTGGCCGTGGTGCCGCCGGACCGTACGCTGGCCGATCTGCTGCTCGCCATGCGGCGCGAGCGCCGGCACATGGTGCTGGTGAGCGACGGCCGCCGGCCCCTGGGCGTGGTGACCCTCGACGATGTATTGACGGCCATCGTTGGCCGGTAAATGAATACCCTTGGTACACAAGCGGTTGCGCACACGTGATTGAACCAATGGTCGCCTTGATTCCACCCCGGTGCCTTCCCTAATGTGGGGCACCGACCGCTGTGGGTCGTCTGCCTCGATCTTCCCTCTCGCGAGGCGCCCGGCGGTCGGTTGCAAAGGAGTCCGTGCCGGTGGCAACCATGCCCCCTGAACGTCACGCCCCGAGCCAGCCCCCCGGCCGACCCGCCGGGTTCCACCGGGTGGTACGCCGTCTCCTCACCGTGGTCGCCGCCGTCGCGGTCGGCGCCGGGCTGCTGGCGGCCCCGGCGCACGCGGCGCCGTCGGTGGACGAGATCGACGCCCAGATCGACAAGCAGTGGGAGCAGCTGGAGCCCACCATCGAGCAGTACAACAAGGTGCGCGCCCAGCTCAAGGTCAACAGGAAGAAGTCGGCCGACCTCGAGAAGAAGATGGTGCCGCTCGAACTGGAGTCGGCGCTGGCCATGAACAAGGTCGGCGACATCGCGGCCCGCTACTACATCCAGGGCCCGTCCCAGGATCTCGGCGCGCTGCTGGTCAACACCAAGCCCGGCACGCTCGCCGAGCAGCTGGTCATCCTCGACCGGCTCGCCGACGACCAGCGCCGGCAGATCGCCGGCGTGCTCGCCGTGCGGGACAAGTACAACAAGCAGAAGCAGAAGCTGGACGCGCTGATCGCCACTGAGCTCAAGCAGAGCAACGAGCTCGCGGCGAAGAAGAAGCAGATCGACTCCGAGATCAAGCGGCTGACCGCGATGCTGCCGGTGACCTCGATCCGCCCGGCGGGCTGCCCGGCCATCGACGGGGTGGTGAGCAGCGCGGCGCGCACCGCGATCAAGACGGCGTGCGCCCAGGTCGGCGACCCGTACGTCTGGGGCGCCACCGGCCCGAACTCGTTCGACTGCTCCGGCCTCACCCAGTACGCCTACAAGGCGGCGGGCATCTCGCTCACCCACTTCACCGGCGCGCAGTGGAACGAGGGACGGGCGATCTCCCGAGCCGAGGCCCGGCCGGGGGATCTGATCTTCTTCTTCAGCGACCTGCACCACATGGGCCTCTACCTGGGCAACAACATCATGGTGCACGCGCCCCGGACCGGAAAGCCGGTCCAGGTGTCCAGCATCAACACCATGCCGGTCGCCGGCTTCCGCAGGCCGTACTGACCCACCCCGAGCAGCACGAAGGCCCCCGGTCCACGCGGACCGGGGGCCTTCGTCGTGAGGTCGGTCAGGCGGGCGCGCCGACCGAGGCGGGCTGGATCTGGACGTCGTCCAGGTTCACGAACATCACGCGGTGGCCGAACTGGATCTGCACGTACCGGTTCTCGCCGCGGATCACCGTCCAGTCACCCGGCGACGAGCCGTCGAAGGTGACCGCCCGGTAGTACTCGCCCGGCAGGACCCCGCCGACCGCGTACCGCTGGCCCGCCGAGAGGCTGTACTGCAGCGGGGAGATGGTCTGGTACGGCACCCCGGCCGGGTAGGCCGCCCGCTCGGGGTAGGCGCGCCCGTACACCGGGATGGTGGTCTTCCCGGCCTTGGGCGTCACCACGAAGCCGTTCGCCCACTTGGCCGTCGGCGCGGAGGCCGGGTTGTAGAACCAGGCCTTCTGGTTGAGGTACCAGATCGCGGTCCAGTCGCCCTGGATGTCCGCGAGGGCGTACGTCTGGCCGGCCGAGGCGCGGGCGCCGTGGTCGGAGACGTACATGGTGTCCGGCGTGCCGTCCGGCCGCAGCCCGAGGTCGTTGACCAGCGGAGCGGTCGCGCTCGGTGCGGTGCGCAGGACCACCGCCGACGAGCCGCGCAGCGGGCACGGCGCGGCCGGCGGCGTGGGCTTCGGCACGCCCGGCGGCTGCTGGTTGCAACCGGTGAAGGCGGGCCGGTTGGCGGCGAAGTCCGGGTCGATCGTGACCAGGCCGGTGTGCGGCGTGCCGGTGGACTGGAACGGGGCCTTCATGAGGTCGAAGTAGTGCGACCAGTCCCAGTACGGGCCCGGGTCCCAGTGCATGCCGCGCACCGTCCCGGCGGTGGTGCCGGGGACGTTGTCGTGGCCGATGATGTGCTGCCGGTCCAGCGGGATCTGGAAGCGCAGGGCCAGGTGACGGACCAGCTTGGCCGAGGCCCGGTACATCGCCTCGGTGTACCAGGTGCCGTGACCCGCGAAGCCCTCGTGCTCCAGGCCGATGGACTTGGCGTTGACGTACCAGTTGCCGGCGTGCCAGCCGACGTCCTTGGCCTTGATGTGCTGGGCGACGTAGCCGTCCACCGAGCGCAGCGTGTAGTGCCAGCCCAGGTAGTCGGCCCGCTTCACCAGGTTCACGCTCGGGCCGAAGTAGCCCTCGGTGTCGTGGATGACGATGTACTCGATCTTCTGCTGGGCCGGCCGGTTCCCGAGGTCGTGGTTGCCGTAGTCCCCCGGGTCCGCGCTGAGCTGCTCGTAGGGGGCGGGGATCCACTCGCAGGCCAGCCGCACCGGGCATTCCAGGCCGTCCGGCCGTTCGGCGCGGCGCAGCCCCAGCTTGTGCAGCCCGGACTGGTCCGGCGTCACCGTGGTGGCGGCCAGGGTCACCCGCTGGCCGTCGTCGGTGGTCCGGGTCGCGCCGAGGCCAAGCTGGTCGTAGACCTCGTCGGCGAAGGCCGCCGCCGCGTCCTCGGTGTCCGCGCCGGAGTAGCGGGCCACCGCGCCGTACCAGGCCGCCGGGTCGGTGCCGGCGCCGACCGGCGCAGCCAGTTCCTTCTGGTACGAGGCGAGCAGCGCCGCCCCGCCCCGGATGTTCGCGGCCGCGTCGGTGCGCAGCGTCTCCTCGGCGAGGCCGGTGAGCGCCGCGGCGGCGTCGAGCGTCTGCAGGGACGCCTGCGGCAGCGCGTCCTCCGCCGGCGCCGACGCGGTGGCCGGGTCGAGGGTGAGCGGACGCGAGTCGTCGCCCCGCGGGTCCTCGTCCTCGTCGACGTGGCCGCTGGCCGGGGTCGAGAGGACGTGCTGGGCGTCGGTGAGGTGCATCGGGCCGTAGCCGCCGCTGGTGCTCGGCTGGCCCGGGTGGGTGTCCCACCGCGATTCCAGGTACGAGACGCCGAGCAGGACGCTCTGCGGCACGCCGTACTCCGCCGCGGCGGCGGCGTACTGCTCCTGGCGGTCGGTGGGGGGTGGGGCGGTGAGCGGTTCCGCGGCCACCGGTCCGGTGGCCACGAGCGCGGTGGCCGCCGCGACGGCGGCTGCCAGCAGCATCCGTCTGCCCGACGGCGGGGGGGAGAGGTGCATCGAACCTCCAGACAGGGATGGGGGTCACTGCGTCCTCACCCTCGCCCCACGCACCCTCCGGGTCAATACCTTTCCGACAAGTAATCTTCGGTGAAAAAAACCTTCGGGTACGGAGTGTCACGGCGACTTGGGTTGCGGATCGGTAACGGTCATCTCTACTCTGGTCAATCGTCGGCCGCCAGTTTCACCGTCCAACCCGGGTGGTGACGGTCCGACACCGCCGAGTCGCCTCCGGGCGAGCCGGGGACCCAGGTACCTGGGGTGAATCCGCAGCCACTGCGGTAGGGCGGCTCCCTTCCCGCCCGAACCCGTCAGCTAACTCGGTAGGCGGGCACGAAGAAGGAGTACGGAAGCCCGGTGGCACACCATGCCCCGCGGCCACCGTCGGGCCGGTCGGTCGACCGGTCGACGGCTGCGCCGCGTTCCCGCTGGTCCCGCTTCACCACCGTCCTCGCCGCCCTGGCCGGCACCGCCGTCGTCCTGACCGGCGGCGCCACGGCGGCCCACGCCGAACCGTCGGTCACCGAGATCGAGCGCCAGATCGACCAGGACTGGAACAAGCTCGAACCGATCATCGAACAGGTCAACGCCACCCGCGAGCAGCTCGCCGCCAAGCGCAAGCAGGCTGCCGCGCTCGCCAAGCAGATCGCCCCGCTCCAGGCCCGGGTGGACGCCGCCCTCGGTCAGGTGGGCGGCCTCGCCGCCGACGCGTACAAGGGCGACAACAATCTCTCCACCGTCAACGCGCTGTTGGGCAGCCGGTCCCCGAGCGAGCTGGTGGACGGCCTCGCACTGCTCGACCGCTTCGCGAACCGCCAGCAGGCGCAGGTGCGGACCGTCGCCGAGCTGCGCGACCAGCTGGCCGCCAAGAAGCAGCCGCTGGACGAGATGATCGGCGAGCTGGCGCGCACCGAGGCGCAGCTCGCGGCGAAGAAGAAGCAGATCGACGCCGAGATCGTCAAGCTGCAGAAGCTCCGGCTCAAGGTCTACGGCAGCGGCGGTGGCGGTCCGCTGCGCCCGGCCCCCTGCCCCGCCGGCTACCCCGGTGGCCCGGCCGGCATCGCGGTCAAGTTCGCCTGCGCCCAGATCGGCAAGATCTACGTCTGGGGCGCCGCCGGCCCCGACCACTACGACTGCTCCGGCCTCACCATGGCGGCCTGGGCCAAGGCCGGCGTCTCGCTGCCGCACAATGCGCGGCAGCAGCACGACGTGACCCGGCGGGTGAGCCGGAGCGAGCTGCGCGCCGGTGACCTCGTCTTCTACTACAGCGACCTGCACCACGTCGGCATGTACGTCGGCGACGGCTGGGTGGTGCACGCCTCCCAGTCGGGCAAGCCGATCACCATGAAGCGCGTCGACGACGGCCAGATCAACAGCTACGGCCGCCCGGGCTGACCGGTCCGCGGGGGCTCCCGTGCCGCGGGGGCCCCTGCGCCGTTCCGCCGTGCCGGCCGGTCAGCGGGTCGGCCAGGTGCGCCAGTTCTGCCACGACCGGCTCGGGGTCGGCCCGCGCTGCCCCTGGTAGCGCGACCCGTAGACCGCCGAGCCGTACGGGTGCTCGGCCGGCGAGGAGAGCCGGAAGATGCACAGCTGGCCGATCTTCATGCCCGGCCAGAGCGTGATCGGCAGGTTGGCCACGTTGGACAGCTCCAGCGTGACGTGGCCGGAGAAGCCCGGGTCGATGAAGCCGGCCGTGGAGTGGGTGAGCAGGCCGAGCCGGCCCAGGCTGGACTTGCCCTCCAGGCGCCCGGCGAGCTGGTCGCCCAGCGAGATCACCTCCAGCGTGGAGGCGAGCACGAACTCGCCCGGGTGCAGCACGAACGGCTGGCCTTCGGGCACCTCCACCATCGAGGTGAGGTCGTCCTGCTGCACGGACGGGTCGATGTGCGTGTAGAGATGGTTGTTGAAGACCCGGAAGAGCCGGTCCAGACGTACGTCGATGCTGGACGGTTGCACCAGCGTGGGCTCGAAGGGCTCCAGCGCGAGCGTGCCCGCCTTGATCTCGGAGACCAGGTCGCGGTCGGAGAGCAGCATCGCAACACCATAGCGACCGGTACGGGTGACCTGCGTGTCGGACTACATCTTCGTACACCTGTTCGATAGAATGTCCGCATGGCTTCCTGGTCCGAATTCGCCGCCGACGAGCCCCGCCTCGCCGACGAGATCCGCCTCCTGTTGCAGCAGTACGGGCCGGGTTTCGGCTACCTCGCCACGGTCCGCGCCGACGGCGGCCCGCGGGTGCACCCGGTCTCCCCGGTCATCACCGACGACGGGCTCTGGTGCTTCGTCATCGACTCGCCCAAGCGCCGCGACCTCGAACGCGACGGCCGTTTCGCGCTGCACTCCTTCCCGCCCGAGGAGAGCGACGACGAGGCCTACGTGGCCGGCCGGGCCCGCCCCGTGACCGATCCGGCGACCGTGGCCCGGGTGGCCCGGATCGGCCGGGCCGCGCCGCAGGGCGACTGGCGGCTGTTCGAGTTCACCGTCGACGTGGCGATGCTGACCCGGCGCGACCAGGTGACGCGTCCCGACGGCGGCCGGCCGGAGGTGCGCGTCTGGCTCGATCCGGGGGCCGGCGCCCCGGCCCGGCGCGACCCGCTCGCCCCGGAGGGCCGACGCGGCCGGCACGGCTTCGACACCCGCCGCCCGGCGGCCTGAACCCGCACGGAAAAGCCGGTGCCGGCCCCGTCCGAGGACGGGACCGGCACCGGCGTGTGGTGCGGGACGGTCAGGCCGCGCGGTAGGCGTTCCACGCGGTCAGCATGCGGCTCGCCTGACCAGGGGTGAACTGGTACATGCACGAGTCGTAGGTGTAGTCCATGAAGTTGGTGATCGGGTCCAGGCCGGCGGTGGTGCAGGTGTCGCGACCGGTCGGGCACTGGAAGGCCGGCGAGGCCTCGGCCGGGGTGTCGGAGACGCTGTCGCCCGAGCCCGAGCAGCCACCCTGGAAGGTGTGGTAGAGGTTCAGCCAGTGGCCGACCTCGTGGGTGCCGGTGTCGCCCTGGTTGTAGTTGGTCGCGGTGCCGCCCGGCAGCGACTCGCTCAGCGCGACCACGCCGTCCATGCTGTTCAGCTTGCGCTGCGGGAAGGTCGCCCAGCCGAGCAGGTCGTCGCTCAGCTCGCCCAGGTAGAGGTTGAGCGTGTTCTTGCCGCCCTCGCGCAGCGAGGTCTTCATCGCGCGCTCGGCCGAGGAACCCTGCACGATCGGGTACCAGGCGGCGTTGGTGACGTGGTGCACCTTGGCGAGCTGGAAGCTGAAGGCGGTCGGGGCGCCACCGGTGGCACCGGCGTACGCCTTGTTCAGCACGTCGATCTGCTGGGTCACCATCGAGTCCGGGATGTTGCCGCCGGCCCGGGTGCTGTCCCGCTGGATGACGTGGACGACGACGGGGATGGTCACCGTGGCGAGCGGGGTGGCCCCGGCGCCAGCGCGGAAGTTCGCCCGCTCACGCAGCGCCGCGGCCAGGTCGGCCTCGCGCTCACGGACCTGCTTGGCGGTCAGCTCGTTCGGGTCCAGCTTGGCCGTGCCGCCCTTCTTGACCCGGGCGTCCGAGTGGACGTCAGCGGGTCCGACGCAGGACGCGTCCGGGGCGGCCGAGAAGGCCGAAGCAGCGGGGACGACGCCCACGGCGGCGGTGCTGAGCAGCAGCGCGAGGGTCGTCGACGCGACGCCGGCGGTACGCCGGGTCAGCAGGTTGGGACGCAGTCCCATGGGCCCACCTCTTTCGAACGGCATGACAGGGGGTATGTCACGCCGGGTCGGAAACGTGTGGGAGACGTTACATCCGATCGAAGGATTTGAGAACGGCCATATGTTGCCATGGTGAAACTTTCCGCTGCTGATCGGGGCTCCACGATGACAAGATCGTTTCGGTCCGGTTGCGACGCGTGATCGGGCTGCGGGGGTACCTGGGTGCAGGGAGGTGGTGGCCTCAGGTACAGTGGTGCCGCCTGCGGGTGTAGTTCAATGGCAGAACATCAGCTTCCCAAGCTGACAGTGCGGGTTCGATTCCCGTCACCCGCTCCAGCGTGAGGCCCCAGCTCAGGACAGGTTTCCTGGCTGGGGCCTCGATCGTTCGTCATGCTCCTCGGTGGTGTGCTGGTAGATCATCGCGGCGCGGGTCGAGGCGTGACCCATCCGGCCGGGTCGTCGGGCGGCTGAGGAACCGCACCTGAGCTAGTGGGCGGGTTCTGCGGCCCACAAGAGATCAGTGATGGCAAACCCGGGCAACTCGACGTCCGCGGCGGAAGTCATGCGGAACGTTCCGCCCACCGCCTCCGGCGTCCAGCCAACGCTGATGCCGTACCGGGCAAGTGCGCGCACGTTCTCAGCCGTCGGGTACGGATACGTTTCCTCCCCAGGCGCCGGCTGGGGCCGGTCAGTGAGGTCGGCCTGCAGAGCGCGACCGTTCTTTCCCGCTCCCCAGACGCGGATTCGGATGCAGCGATGGAGACGACCGTCAGGTCCGGACGCGTCGCGGATGTCGGCCTTCCAGGTGAACTCCCGACCGGCGACATGCAGCTTGCGTAGCCTCGACCTCATGTGACCATGCCTCCAGTCCCGCGGATCCGGCTGCCCCGTCCGCCTAGCTTGTACTGCCCAATTGGCCGAGCAGGCCATCAGCACCTTTGCGGACCGTCTGGTCCTGGTCATCGAGCAGTGTCGCGAGCACCGTTCGGAGGCCGGCCCGCTGCGGATCGTTCGAGTCGAGCCAGAGGCCATAGCTGGTGGCGCCGTAAAGGTAGTCGGCGATCTCCGTCAAGTGGGTGTTGTCCACCTGTGCTTCAACACGATGCCAGGCCGCGGCGAACGGGCGGAGCGCTGCTCTGTCACCTCGCTTGATCAAAGCTTCCGCGGTGTCCTGGACGACACTGGTGTTGTCGTCATCCAGCAGGAGCTCCACGAGCGCCCGGTCGACGGTCTCGGATCCAGCGAACAGGCTCAGCTCGGTGCCGGCATGCGCCCGCTCCGAGAAGTCATCTGACTTGGCCAGACGCAGCAGTGTCTCGGCTACGCCCGTCATCAGAACCTCCTCTGGAGCGAGCTGGTGGGCCAGTCTTACCGCCTCACGACAGTTCGATCTAGGGGTTTGTTCCGATCCAGGGCCTGGTAGGTGCGTCGGTCGGTTCGTTGCCGATCGCATGGAGGAGGCGGTCGTATTCGGCCTCCGTGCCGATCGCTGCCCGGCCTTCGGGGTGCGTCACGTAGTGCCGGATGGCATCCGCGACGAACCAGCCGGCGATGTTGTCGATGCTCAGGAGTTGGTGGCCCAGCACGATGCCGCGACGCCGCACCAGTTCGGGCCGTGCGTACGTGAGAGCCAGGATCTTGGTACGGGCCGCGGGCCGAAGCGGACGACCAGGTGCCAGTGCGTCCCAGGGCACGCTCACCGATCCGGTCAGCTCCCGCCACCGCACTCCGTCAGGGCGTAGGTGGACACCCAGACCACGCCAGGCTCGAGCCAGGAGCACACCAGCCCCGACCATCCAGAAGACCACCACAACGGCGTCCCAGAACGTTAGGTCGTGCGACTTGGCCGAGCCGACCAGCGAGCCGACCTGCCCCGAGGCCCAATAGGTAAACCCAAGGGCGACAAAGAGCGCTTGGGCGCTGGGCGGCGCGGTGAAGGACGGCTCTGCCGGCCGCACGATGAAGACCGCCGGTCGTCCCGCGAGGACGGCCACAGTCAGCAGCAGCAGCGTGGTTACGCCGGCAGCCAGGAACCCGAAGGACGACAGGCGGTCGAGGGCTCCACCGCCAGGGGACGCGAACCATTGCCCCACCAGATAGCCGGCAGACCCGGCCAGGGCAACCGCGACGGCGAGCCGGCGGCACAGGGTCACGGCTGCGAGAGGCACATACCGGCCAGAGTAGTTCGACCCGTGATGGCCGGGCCACGGTCGGGTGGATGCTTCGCCGGCGGTGGCCGGGAAATGGTTCGCTTCGGCGGGGCAACCGGCCCTACCTTGCCTGCCATGAAGCTTCTCTCCGTCAACGTGGGCAGGCCTCGACCCAATCCATGGAAGAAGCTCAGCGCGACAGGGATCGACAAGCGACCTGTTTCCGGCTCGGTCGCTGTCACCGCCCCCGGCCCCAAGGGCACCGGCGAGGTCGGTCTCGCGGGCGACCGTGTCTACGACGTGAAGCACCACGGCGGTCCCGACCAGGCTGTCTACGCGTACGCCCGCGAGGATCTCGATCGCTGGGAAGCGGAGTTGGACCGGCGGATCGCGAACGGTGGCTTCGGGGAGAACCTGACGACCATCGGCCTCGATGTCAATCGCGCATTGATCGGCGAACGCTGGCGGATCGGGTCGGATGTCGTCCTGGAGGTGTCCTGCGCACGGATCCCTTGTGCGACATTCCAGGGCTGGCTGCAACAGCACGGCTGGATCAAGCGGTTCACGCGGGCCGCGCTGCCGGGCGCCTATCTGCGCGTGATCGAGCCGGGCCAGGTCCGCGCCGAGGACCCGGTCGAGGTCATGTACCGGCCCGCCCACGACGTGACCGTCGAACTCGTCTTCCGCGCGATGACACTCGAACCGGAACTGTTGCCGCAACTGCTGGCCGCCGAGGCGCTGCCTCAGGAGGAGAGGGAACTGGCCCGCAGGCGGTGCCCCTGAGGAGGGCCACCTGGGCGGCGCCCGCCTCGCGGGAGCTGCGCACGGCGCCGACTGCCACCAGTCCCGCACCGGCGAGCGTGATCGCCGCCTCGGCGGCCCGCGACACCTGAGGGAAGCCTTCCGTCGCCGTGGGAGTGCCTTTGGTCCTCGCCGATCAGTCCCCGAAGCGGCGCCAGGCGTCGTCGGCGACCGCGTTGACGCTGTGGGCCGCGGCGAGCAGGTCGGCGGCGGTGAACAACTCCGCGCCGCCGGCACGCCAACCGACGGCCCGTCGCGCCAGGTCGGCGTACTCGGGAAACAGGCCCGCCAGGTATTCCCCCGCCGCGGTCTTGGAGATGATGTCGCCGTGGGCCAGCGTGTGGTGCAGTCGCGCGGGTCCCAGCACGAACCAGCTCACGACCCCGCCGTCCACGGGGGTGGCCGGGGCCACGCCGGCGAGCTCCGCCGGGAACGGGGCCACCCTGGCCTGCCAGTACTCCCGCAGATTGTCGAGGTTGTACCGGCGGAGCTGCTCCGGGTCGACCCGTACCCGCAACTCGGCGACGGCCGGGCCGCGTACCGGGATGCCGTGGCGTCGCAGGGTGAGCCAGAGGACCGGGGTCAGCTCGCCGCAGGGCGTGTCGGTCCGGAACTCGCCGTCGACCACGAACGGGACGGCCCGGCCGTCCGCCGGCCAGGATCGGGCCAGCGCGGGTTCGAGGTAGACGCCGTCGACGTGGGGTGACCGGGGCATGCCGGCGTGGATCCGCGCGAGCTGGGCCAGGTCGTCGCGGGTCGGTGGGCGCGACGTCAGGATGACCGTGTCGACGTCGCTGGCGCCGGGCTGCCAGGCGCCGAGCGCTGCTGACCCGACGACGTAGAGCGCCCGCACGTAACCGGGCAGCGCCCGGTCGACCGCGTGCAGGTATCGCCGGGTCAGCTCCTCGAACACCCCGCTGACGGTAGCCGGGATCAATCCCCGCAGCAGGACGCCCCGGTCGCGGCCGTGACACCCGGGCGGCTCCACTGCGCGATGGGGCGGCCGTCGAGACGCCACGGGTGCCCGCTGACCTTCGGCCATCCCTCCGGTGAGTCCTCCCAGTTCTCCTGCCGGCCGTACACCGTGAGGTCGAGGGCGTGGTAGCTGGTCGTCAACGCCTCGACGCCGCGCCCGGTGGTCCACCAGGTCTCATAGATCTGGCCGTCGTCGTCGCGCAGGTAGCAGGCGATGGACCCGAAGCCACGGCCGTCCACCAGCGCCGGGTCGGTGTCCCGCGCCGAGTACCAGGGGAAGCGGTAGCCCATGCACTCCGCGAACGGGGCGCTGTCGGCGTAGGAGCCCTGGCAGAGCACGGCGTAGGTGACGTCCCGGGCGTGCAGGTAGTCCAGCCTCTCCATGTGGCAGGTCGAGAAGGTGCACCCCTCGCACTGGTCCTCGTACGGCTTGCCGTCGTGCCACATGTGGAAGTAGGCCATCAGCATCCGGCGGCCCTCGAAGACCTCCAGCAGCGGCGTCTCCCCGCCGGGGCCCTGCACGGTGACGGGCGGGACGGGTGTCATGGGCAGCCGGCGCCGGGCGGCCGCGATGGCGTCGCCCTCGCGGGTGTGGGCCTTCTCCCGGGCCAGCAGGTGGTCACGTTCGCGCCGCCACGTCTCCCGGTCGACGACCGGCGGGAGGGCGGTGAGGTGGGTGGGAGTTGCCATCGCGGGCGGTCTCCTTCGGGACGTTCGAATCGGTCACCGGTATGGACCTGCCCGTCCGGTGATTCTCATCGGTCACCCGGGAGTCAGGAGTGCGCGGTGAGGTCGAGGACGTGCCGCAGGCAGGGCTCGCCGCCGATCAGCACCTCCTCGACCGGCACGAACCCGGTCCGCCGGAGCACCGCCAGGGAGGCCGGGTTCGCCAGCGCCGCCGACGCGACCAGGCGGCGCAGCCCGTACTCGTCGCGGGCCAGGGCGCAGACCCGGCGTACGCCTTCGCGGGCCACGCCGCGCCCGGTGGCCCGCTCGGCCACCCGGTAGCCCAGCTCGGCGCTGCCGTCGGCCACGTCGACCAGGTTGAACCGGCCCAGCACCGTGCCGTCCTCGTCGACGAGGACGTGGAAGTGGCACATGCCGCTGTCCTGCTCCTTGAGCAGGTCCGTCAGCCGGTCGGCGAACTCGTCGAAGTAGTCGTCGCCCCGGTCCGGCACGAACCGCGCGAAGTACTCCCGGTTCATCCGCTCGAAGCGGAGCAGCGCCGGAGCATGACGGGTGGCGAGCCGTTCGAGTGTGGGCATCAGGCGACGGTAGCAACGCGGAGGTCGGCCAGCAGGTCCTCGACGCCCGGATCTTTCCGGCGGCGACCAGCTCTTCGAGCGGCCCGATGAGGTCCAGCGCCTCCGCGACCGGTAGGTCGCCGAGGTGGAGCTGGCATAGGTCGACGTGGTCGGTACCCAGCCGCCGCAGCGAGCCGTCCAGGCAGCTGCGCAGGTACGAGCGCCGGGTGCTCGCGGTGGCCGCGGACCACCCGCTGGCCGGCGCGGAGTCGGTGTCGCTGGAGGTGCTGGCCGACCACCCGGTGGTGCAGTACCCGGCGGTGACCTCGGCCGCGTTCAAGCGGGACCGCACCCCGGACCGGACCCCGTCCGGGCGGCCCGTGCCGCAGGGCCCGGCCGGCACCTCGTTCTCCGAGATGCTGGCCCTGGTCGCGATGGGGCGCGGGGTGCTGCCGGTGGGCGAGCAGACCCGGCACTACCACGCCCGCCCGGGCCTGGCGTACGTGCCGATCCGCGACGCGCCGCCGATCCGTCGCGGTCCGGTCTGGCTGGCCAGCAACACCACCACCCGGGTACGCGAGTTCGTCCGCGCCGCGGTCGACGCCAACCCCGCCCCGGCGGCCTGACGTTGTCGGTCCCGGCTGGCAGCATGACGGCGTGCGGGACGAGATCCGGGCGCTGGTCGAGGCGCTCACGCCGGGCGACGAGCTGGAGGCGCGGCACCGGGCGACGGCACTGGCCTGGCTGGCCGGGACGGCGGACATCTTCCGCCGGGTGAAGCCACGCACGCCCTCGCCGCACCTGGTGGCCTACTTCCTGCTCCGCGACGAGACGGACGGGGCGGTGCTGCTGGTCGACCATCGCAAGGCCGGAATGTGGCTGCCCAGCGGCGGTCACGTCGAGCCGGGCGAGGACCCCGCGCAGACCGTACGCCGGGAGATGGTGGAGGAGTTGGGCGTGCCGGCCGTCTTCGCGCCGGCCCTCGGCGAGCGCCCGGCCTTCCTCACGGTGACCGAAACGGTCGGCCCGCCGGAGGAGCGGCACACCGACGTGAGCCTCTGGTACGTGCTCACCGGCAGCCGCGACCAGAAGCTGATCCCCGACCCGGCGGAGTTCCGGGCCGTCCGCTGGTGGACGCCCGCCGAGGTCGCCGCGGCCCCGCCCGGGACGGTCGAGCCGCATCTCGGCCGGATGCTGGCGAAGCTCAGCCGAGGCTGACCCTCAGCGGCTGCAGGTCCCGGCGGGGGGTCAGCGCGGTGGCCAGCAGGATCAGCGCTGCGGCCAGGCCGGCCAGGAAGAACAGCGAGAGGGTCGGCTGGCCGAGCCACTCCCAGAGCGGGTGCCAGTTCGGGTGCGGCTCGTCGAGATGGTGTGGGGCCAGCGTCGCGGTGCTCAGCAGCGCTGGCGCCCACCAGAGGAACAGGGTGATCCCCAGCAGCAGGGGCGCCCGCCGCCGGTCCTCGGTGCGCCGGCTCGTCCAGGCGAACACCAGCCAGGCCAGGACGCCGCCGACCAGCCCGGCCAGCACGGCGACGGGCAGCACGGCCGGCGGCGCGGCCCGCTGGAGCTCCACCCCGAGGTACGAGCCGAAGGAGCGGGGGTCGTCGAACGTGGCCCGGAGCACGGTGTCGCCCCGGCGGGCCACCAGGACGGTCTCGACCGGCTGGCTCGCCGGGTCGCAGCGCGGGTCGGCGCAGGTCTGGAGCACCTCGGAGGTCGGCTCGTACACCTGCCAGCCGGCCGCCCGGAGACGTTGCTGCGCCGTCGCCAGCGTCTCCGCCTCGGACGTCGGCATCGGGCCGACCGCGGAGCCGCCGGCGCCCCCCTCCTGGTACTCGCCGCCGTCGCCGAGCAGCAGATCGCGCAGGGACGCGCGGGACAGCGGCTGGCCGTAGATGACGAACAGCGCGCGGGCGGTCGACACGTCCTCGCCCAGGCGGTGCCCGGGGAACGCCTCGGCGAAGACCGCGGCGAACTCGGCCCGGTCCGGCTGCGGCCGGGAGGTCTCCCAGGCGACCCGGCTGGCCAGCGCGGCGGTGAACAGCCCGCAGATCAGCGCGGTGAGGACGGCCCACACGCCGACCGTGCTGCTGCCCGGCCGGCCGAGGCGGCAACGCAGGCCACCCCGGATCAGGTCGACCGCCTCGCCGAGGGTGGGTCGGGTCTGCCCGGCGGGTGCGGCGTCGAGCAGCAGCCCGAGCAGTTCCTCCCCACGCTCCCGCCGGTACGCGCGGGGATAGGCGAGCAGCAACCGGCGGTAGTGGCGGGTGAGCGACATGGTCTCCCCTGCGGTCGGAAGGCGTGGCGGGACGTGGGTCAGGCGGTGCGGGGGCGCAGGGCGCGCAGCCGGGTCTCGGCGGCGGCGGCGAGCTGGCGCAGCCGGGCGGTCTCGGCGCGGAGGGCGTCGAGGCCGGCGGTGGTGAGCCGGTAGTAGCGGCGCAGCCGGCCGTCCACCACCTCCTCCCGGTCGCGCTCGACGAGGCCCTGCGCGGTGAGCCGGTCCAGCGCGGTGTAGAGGGTGCCGGGCAGCAGGCTGACGCGCGTGGCGGAGAGCGCGGCGACCTCCTGGATGATCCCGTAGCCGTGCCGGGGGCCGCCCGCCAGCGCGGTGAGGATCAGGAACGTGGGCTCCCGCATCTGGGTCACGCCGGCAACATATATAAGTGATCGATACGTCGTCAACGCCTTGACCCTGCCCCTGCGGCAAGGCCCAGCGTGGTCCGTGCCGGTCGCCGCGACCGGCACGAGGAACGCGACCGGCGCGAGGAGGATGGGCCCGTGGAGCTGCTGACCATCGGGGCGTTCGCCCGCGCGGCGCGCCTGACGCCCAAGGCGCTGCGGCTCTACGACGAGCTGGGGCTGCTGCCACCGGCCGCCGTCGACCCGCGTTCGGGCTACCGGTACTACGCGCCGGCCCAGCTCGTCCGGGCGCGGCTGATCGCCGCGCTGCGCCGGGCCGGCATGCCGCTGGCCGAGATCCAGGCCGTCTGCGGCCTGCCGCCGGACGCCGCCGCCGAGGCGGTCGACGCCTGGTGGCGGCGGGTCAGTGCCGACACGGTGGCCCGCGGGCACGCCGTCGCGCTCCTCGTCGACCAGCTGACCGAGAGGGGCACCACCATGTCCGACACCACCTTCCGGTACGCCGTCCGCTGCGAGACGGGCACCGTCCGGGACTCCAACGAGGACACCGCGTACGCCAGCGCGACGCTGCTCGCCGTGGCGGACGGCATGCGGGGCCCGGGCGGGGCCGCCGCCAGCACCGCCGCCGTGGACGCGCTGCGGCCGCTGGAGCCGGCCGACGCGCCGGCCGGTGACCTGCTCGCCGCCCTCGCCGACGCGGTCGGCGCGGCCGACCGTGCGGTACGCGCCCACGCGACCGGCGGCCACCAGCCGGTCACCACGCTCACCGCCATCCTGCGGCGCGGGACCCGACTGGCCCTCGTGCACGTCGGGGACACCCGGGCGTACCTGCTGCGCGGCGGCGAGCTGTCCCGGCTCACCCAGGACCACACCTGGGTCCAGTCGCTGGTCGACCAGGGAAAGCTCACCCTGGCGGAGGCCGGGGCGCACCCGCAGCGGGCCCTGCTGGCCCGGGCCCTCGGCGCCGGCGAGGTCGAGGCCGATCTCGCGCTGCGGACGGCGCTGCCCGGTGACCGTTACCTGCTCTGCTCCGACGGGCTCGCCGCGGTGGTCGACCCCGAGGCGCTGCACGCCACGCTCGCCGGGGCCGAGGACCCGGAGACCGCCGTCGGGCGCCTGGTGGACCTCGCGTACGCGGCCGGCGCGCCCGACAACGTCGCGTGCGTGGTCGCCGACCTGGTGACGGCGTAGTCCCCCGACCCGGGTCGGGGTGTCCGACCCGGGTCGTACGCTGGCGATCATGCGGATTGGCATCGTGATCCTGCCCGACCAGCGCTGGTCCGAGTCCCGGCGGCGCTGGCAGCAGGCGGACGAGTGGGGCTTCGACCACGCCTGGACCTACGACCACCTGGGGTGGCGCGACCTGGTCGACGGCCCCTGGTTCGACTCGATGACCACGCTCACCGCCGCCGCGACGGTGACCTCCCGGATCCGCCTCGGGACCCTGGTCGCCTCGCCGAACTTCCGGCACCCGGCGGCGTTCGCCCGGCAGGTCACCGCGCTGGACGACGTCTCCGGGGGCCGGGTGCTGCTCGGCCTCGGCGCGGGCGGCATCGGCTTCGACTCGGCGGTCCTCGGCGGGGAGACCCTGCCGCCCCGGCAGCGGGTCGACCGGTTCGCCGAGTTCACCGAGCTGCTCGACCTGATCCTGCGGGAGGACGGCACCACCTGGCGCGGCGAGTGGTTCGCCGCGGTCGACGCGCGGAACAATCCCGGCTGCGTCCAGCAGCCCCGGGTGCCGTTCGTGGTCGCCGCGAACGGGCCCCGCTCGATGCGGCTGGTGGCCCGTTTCGGGCAGGGCTGGGTGACCACCGGGCTGGGCGGCGACGACCTGGAGAGCTGGTGGTCGACCGTTGCGGAGCTGTCCGCCCGGCTGGACGCGACGCTGGAGCAGGCCGGGCGCGACCCGGCCGCCCTGGATCGCTACCTGTCGCTGGACTCGGCGCCGGTCTTCTCGCTGCGCAGCGCGGACTTCTTCGCCGAGCAGGTGGCCCGGGCCGCAAGGCTGGGCTTCACCGACGTCGTGACCCACTGGCCGCGCGCCAGCAGCTGGTACGCGGGCGACGAGGCGGTGCTGGTCGAGGCGGTGCAGCTGCTGCCGGAGCTGCGCCGGGCGTGACCGTCAGGTGCCCAGGTCGCCGGTGCTGATCCCGCCGTCCCCGGCGGAGACCAGCCGGAACCGGATGCAGACCACCTGGCTGTCGTCGTCGACGGGGAAGCCGACCCGGGCCCAGTAGCGGCGGTGTCCCTCGCGCCACTCCTCGATGGACCGGTCGCCCTCCCCCTCGGAGCGGGCGAAATCCCAGGACACGTCGGCGAAGCGGACCACCTCTACGTCGGTGACCTCGACGACGCCGATCAGCTTGTCGTCGTCGTCGACCAGGACCAGCCGTTCGCCGACGTGTTCCAACTCCTCGTTCTCGGCGGCGTACTCGTCGGTCAGCAGGCCGGCCGTGGCGGTCTTCACGCCGGACAGCACGAGGGTGTTGAGGGTGGTGCGCAGCTCGCCGGGCGTGCCGAGGGCGAGGGTGCGGAGTCCACCGATGCGGGGCCACATCCTGCCGAGGCTAACGGCCGGCCACCGGCCCGTCGCGGGATTTCGCCCGCCCCCACGGGACGCCCCGGCGGGACTAGCGTGGGGCGCATGGCGGATCGGCGGGCGGTGCTGGTGCCGGGCCGGGGTTACGACACCCGGGGCCCACTCTTCGCGTATGTGGGGGAGGCGCTGCGCCGCCTCGGCTTCAAGGTGCACGAGGTGACCTGGCAGGTGCCTCGCGACCTGCGCATCGACCGGGCCCCGGAGTGGGTGGCCGAGCAGGTGACCCCGGTGCTCGACGGCGCCGACCTGCTGGTGGGCAAGTCGCTGGGCGCCTTCGCCACCCCGCTCGCCGCCGACCGGGGTCTGCGCGCGGTCTGGCTGACCCCGCTGCTCAACAACCCGGACGTGCTGGACGGCCTCGGCCGGGCCACCGCGCCGTGCCTGCTGGTCGGCGGCACCGCCGACTCGGTCTGGGACGGCGCGGTCGCCCGGCGCCTCAGCCCGCACGTGCTGGAGGTGCCGGACGCCGACCACTCGATGCTGGTGCCCGGCCCGCTGGCGCGTTCCGCCGAGGCGCTGGGCCGGGTCTGCACCGCCGTCGAGGACTTCGTCAGATGAGCTGACCGGCGTAGCCGGCGGCGGCCAGCACCCGGGCGTCGCCGGTCGCGGCGTGCGCCTCCAGCACCGCGTCGGCCAGCTTCACCACGTGCGCGTCGCCGTGCCGGGCGGCCCGGGCGAACACCTCAGCGGGCTCCCCGTCGCTCACCGCCGGTGCGGGGGCCGGTGTGGGTGGGGCGTACACCGAGGTCACGGCGGCCGTGGCCGACCAGGCCGCGGCGACGCTCGGCGCCCAGAGCGCCGGATCCAGGGCCGGCAGGGTGCGTCTCACCGCGGTCGGCGCGGTCACCGCGTGCACCAGCATCACCGGGTTGCCGTGCCCGAACCGGAGGTAGTCGAGCCCGGTCCGGTGCACCAGCTCGGTGAGGGTCCGCTCGGCTGCGGCCGGGTCGGCCGGCGGGCGCAGCGCCGTCGCGGCGTCGGACCAGCCGGGCAGGTCGGGCAGCCGGCCCAGCCGGTCCCGGATCCCGCCGGTCTGCGTCGGGATCCGGGGCACCGCCGCGAGCGCGGCCGGCACGTCGGACCGCCCGGTGAGCGGGCCGGCGCCGGGCACCGGCTGCCAGCGCGCGGCCCAGTAACCGAGCGCCTGGCCCAGCTCGGCCAGCCGCTGCGGGTTCTCCCCGTCGGTGCGCAGCACCCGCACCGCGTGCCCGACCCGGATCACCCCGTGCGTGGCGCCGGCCGCGATGCCCGGCAGCAGCCGTGGCCACCATTCGCCGAGCACCTCGCGCCAGGGTCGGTCGCGCAGCTCGCGGTCGAAGTGGGCGAGCCAGTCGCCGGCCCGTTTCGGGTCGCCCAGCGCGTCCCGCCAGTCGTCGACCGGCCGCAGGCCGCGGGGCAGCTCGTCGAGCCGGCGCAGGTAGTCGTCCAGCCAGCGGTGCACCCGGGTGGCGTGGCCGTGGCGGACCAGCGCCTCGACCGCCATCGGTCCGTGGTTGGAGAGCCAGCCCTCGAACTCCGGGCCGGTCCGGTGCAGCCGTTGGTACGCCTCGTCGAGGATGCCGTCGTCCATGCGTCGATCCTGGGAGTTGAAGCGCCCTTCAGGTCAACCCCTCAGGGCAGCTGCGCCCCGCTCAGCAGGGCGCGCAGCCGGAGCCGCTCGGCGACCGGCGCCGGACAGGTCGCCACGAGCGCGGCCGTGCCCACGAACTCGGCCCCGCTGTCCCGGACCAGGCGGTGCAGCGCGTCGAGCTGCGCCCCGGTGGCCACCCAGTCGTCGGCCAGCAGCACCCGGTCGCCGGGGCCGAGCCGGCGGGCGTCCACGCCGATCCGGAGCTGCCGGCCCCGATAGTCCGGGGGCGTCTCGGCCCAGCGCATCGGCCCGACCCGGCGCCGCTCCCCGCCGTCCTTGTATGCCGGCAGGAACCCCGCGCCGGCGGCCACCGCGACCAGCGGGCCGAGCAGCAGCCCGGTCACCTCGGGGGCGATCACCACGGTCGGCCGGGCGGCCGGGTAGAGGCCGGCCAGGGCGGGCCCGACCCCGGCGAGCACCTCGGGATCCCGCCACCAGCCGGAGAGGTCACTGACGAGGTGACTGCTCCCGGGGCCGGGGTCGACCCAGCGGAACAGCTCAACCAGGCGTCGGCTCAGCACGCCCCCATCCTGGGACACCGGCGCCAGCTGAGTTCGCACCGGCCCCGGCCAGCGCTGATTCCTCCGTTCGGTGGAGTGGTGCTGGCTTGATCGGCTACACGTACCGGGGTAAATGCGGGCATAGCACCATGATCACGTTGACTTCGGAAGTGCTTCTCTCGTTACGGTC
Source organism: Micromonospora sp. AP08 (assembly GCF_008085935.1). Taxonomy (NCBI): domain Bacteria; kingdom Bacillati; phylum Actinomycetota; class Actinomycetes; order Micromonosporales; family Micromonosporaceae; genus Micromonospora; species Micromonospora sp. AP08. Next base: position 34,273 of record NZ_VSEZ01000021.1, on the reverse strand, counting down.
CGAGCCGGTTTGTTCAGCAGACGAAAGGACCGGGCGGTGGCTGGTAGGCACCTTCGTACCCGCAAGTTCTCCTCGCCGGCCGGCATCGCCGCCACCGCGGCCGTCGGTGTGGCGCTCGCCATCGGCGGGACGGTCGGCGCGGTCCAGCTCACCTCGGCCGAGCCCGCCGCGACGCCGGCCGCCGTCGAGGCCCTGCCCAGCACGCTCGCCCCCAGCTCGGCGTCCCCCTCCGCCTCGCCGAGCGCGTCGCCGAGCCTCAGCCCCTCGCCGACGGCCACCCCGAGCCCGACCCGGACGCAGGCGGCCTCCCGGAGCAAGCCCCGGACCGCCAGCCCGAAGCCGACCGCGAAGAGGACCACCGCCGCCCCGAAGGTCGTGGACAGCGGCTCCTGCGGCGCGTCCTTCTACGACGAGGGCCAGATGACGGCCAACGGCGAGACGTTCAACCCGGACGCGCTGACCGCCGCGCACAAGACCCTGCCCTTCAACACCAAGGTCCGGGTGACCAACCCGGCCAACGGCAAGTCGGTCGTGGTGCGGATCAACGACCGCGGCCCGTACATCGACGGCCGGTGCATCGACCTGTCCCGGGCCGCCTTCGCCGCGATCGCCTCGACCGACCTCGGCGAGCTGACCGTCAGGTACGAGGTCCTCGGCTGACCGGGTGGCCGGTGGCGATCGGGTCGGCGGCGGGATCCGGCCGGGCAGAACATCCTCGGACGACGGGCCAGGTTCATTCACCCGTTCACGTCCATCAGGCATGCTGTGCGGTGTACGCACGCAACCCTTCCAGTCGGGCCACGGCCCGCTGAGCCCCGGATCCCGCGCCGGCCTCGGCGCGGCCCTCGCGCTGCTCGCGATCGTCTCCGCCGTGGAGCTGGCCGACGGCCGTCCCGCGCACTACGTGGCGCTGATGGTGGCCGCCCCGTTCCTCGCCGCCGCGCTCGCGTCCTGGCGGGTGGTGCTCGGGGTGGGCCTGCTCGCCACCGGGATCGGGGCCGCGTTCGCCCTCGCCGAGCAGACGATGTCGCTGGTCACCGCGGTCAACGTGGCCGGCATCGCGCTGGCCACCGCGATCGCCGGCGCCGTGGCGGCGGTACGCCAGCGCCAGTCCGAGCGGATCGCCGAGCTGTCCCGGCTCGCCTCGGTCGCGCAGCAGGCGGTGCTCCGGTCGCTGGGCCCGCAGGTCGGCACCCTGGCGGTGGCGGCCCGCTACATCTCCTCCACGGCGACCGCCGAGATCGGCGGCGACCTCTACGAGGCGATGGACACCCCGTACGGCGTCCGCATGATCATCGGTGACGTGCGCGGCAAGGGGCTCGACGCGGTCCGGCTGGCCAGCATCGTGCTCGGCTCCTACCGGCACGTGGCGTACGAGCGGGCGGACCTGCGTGCCGTGGTGACCGACCTGGACCGGGCCGTGGCCCGCAACGTGGGCGACGAGGACTTCGTGACCGCCGCGCTGGTCGAGGAGCGGGGCGGCACCCTCACCATCGTCAACTGCGGCCACCCGCCACCGCTGCTGCTGCGCCGGGGCGCGGTGATCCCGCTGGAGCCGCCCGCGCCCGCGCCGCCGCTCGGCTTCATGCCGGTGGTCCGGCCCCGGGTCGAGCGGCTGGAGCCGGGCGACCGGCTGCTGCTCTTCACGGACGGGCTGGGCGAGGCGCGCCGGGACGGGGAGTTCTTCCCGACCGCCGACCGGGCCTGGCGGCTGCTCGGCCACGGCACCGTCGCCGACGGTCTCGCCTCGCTGGAGACCGCCCTGGTCGAGTGGGTGCACGGCCGGCTCGACGACGACATCGCGCTGGTCCTCATGGAGTACACCGGGCCGCGCACCGCCACGGCCGCGCCCGTGCCGAGCTGGGAGGTCGGCGCGGCGGAGAGCTGAGCCGGCGGTCAGCCCATCGGGTGAACGGGAAGTGTGTAATCGCTGTCACTTCCGAGATCGGCTTGTCGTTGGCTACCGACGAGTAATACAGTCTGGAGTTACTGATCGGTAACACCTGTCCGGAAGCGGGGCCAGCGAGCATGACCCACTACAAGAGCAACCTTCGGGACCTCGAGTTCAACCTCTTCGAGGTCTTCGGGGCGGACCGGACGTTCGGCCAGGCGCCGTACACGGACCTGGACGTCGACACCGCCCGTAGCTTCCTCTCCGAGGTCGACCGCCTGGCCCGCGAGGACCTGGCCGCCAGCTACTCCGACAGCGACCGCAACCCGCCGGTCTTCGACCCCGCGACGCACACCGCGCCGCTGCCGGAGTCGTTCAAGAAGTCCTACCAGGCGTTCATGGACTCCGAGTTCTGGCGGCTGGACCTGCCGGAGGCCCTCGGCGGCACCAACGCCCCGCGTGCCCTCTGGTGGTCGCTCGCCGAGCTGGTGCTCGGCGCCAACGCCCCGATCTGGATGTACGCCTCCGGCCCGTCCTTCGCGCACGTGCTGCACGTCGAGGGCACCGAGCAGCAGAAGAAGTGGGCCCGCCTCTTCATCGAGAAGCAGTGGGGCTCGACCATGGTGCTGACCGAGCCGGACGCCGGCTCGGACGTGGGCGCCGGCCGCACCCGGGCGATCCAGCAGCCCGACGGCTCGTGGCACATCGAGGGCGTGAAGCGCTTCATCACCTCGGGCGAGCACGACCTGACCGACAACATCGTCCACTACGTGCTGGCCCGCCCGGTCGGCGTCGAGGGCGTCGGCGGCCCGGGCACCAAGGGCCTGTCCCTCTTCGTCGTGCCGAAGTTCCACTTCGACGAGGAGACCGGCGAGCTGGGCGAGCGCAACGGCGTCTTCGCGACCAACGTCGAGCACAAGATGGGCCTGAAGGTCTCCAACACCTGCGAGGTGACCTTCGGCGAGCACGGCGTGCCGGCCAAGGGGTGGCTGCTCGGCGAGAAGCACGAGGGCATCCGGCAGATGTTCATGATCATCGAGTACGCCCGGATGATGGTCGGCACCAAGGCGATCGCCACCCTCTCCACCGGCTACCTGAACGCGCTGGAGTACGCCAAGAACCGGGTGCAGGGCGCCGACCTGGTCCAGCAGACCGACAAGACCGCCCCGCGGGTGACGATCACCCACCACCCGGACGTGCGCCGCTCGCTGCTCATGCAGAAGTCGTACGCCGAGGGCCTGCGCGCGCTGGTCTGCTACACGGCCACCTGGCAGGACAAGGTGGCGGTGGCCGAGGCGGCCGGCGACGAGAAGGCCACCAAGCTGGCCAAGCGGGTCAACGACCTGCTCCTCCCGCTGGTCAAGGGCGTCGGCTCGGAGCGGGCGTACGAGCTGCTCGGCCACGAGTCGCTGCAGACCTTCGGCGGCTCCGGCTTCCTCCAGGACTACCCGCTGGAGCAGTACGTCCGGGACGCCAAGATCGACACCCTCTACGAGGGCACGACCGCGATCCAGAGCCTCGACCTGATCTTCCGGAAGATCGTCCGGGACAACGGCAAGGCGCTCATGGCGGTCGCCGGCGAGATCCAGGAGTTCATCGCCTCCGAGGCCGGCAACGGCCAGCTCAAGGAGGAGCGGCAGGCGCTCGGCAAGGCGCTCGGCGAGATCCAGAACATCCTCGGCGTGATGATGGGCTGGCTGACCGAGGCCCAGGGCGGTGACGCCCGCGCCCTCTACAAGGTCGGCCTGAGCAGCCGCCGGTTCCTGCTGGCGGTCGGCGACCTGGTGGTCGGCTGGCTGCTCCAGAAGCAGGCGGACGTGGCGCTGAAGGCCCTCGCTGGCGAGGTCTCCGCCAGCGACAAGGCGTTCTACACCGGCAAGGTGGCCGCCGCCCGGTTCTTCGCCCGCGAGGTGCTGCCCCGCATCGGCGCCGACCGGCGGATCATCGAGGGCGCCGACCTGGAGATCATGGACCTCCCGGAGGAGGCGTTCTGATCCCCCACGGGGTGATTCGACCCTGACGACCGGCCGGCGGCCGGCGAGCGGACAGCTCGCCGGCCGCCGCCGTGTTTTCCGCCCCGGGCCGGTAGGCCGGCCGCCTGGCGGGTAACCGTCGCGGACCACGACAGGGCACGCCCAAGGGCCACCGCACAGGGGAGTGCAGCGCACATGGGCATTGGCAGCGCCATCTTTCTCATCGCGCTCGGCGCGATCATGACCTTCGCCATCCGGGCCAACGTCTGGTGGATCGACCTGCGCGCGGTCGGCTGGGTGTTCATCCTGGCCGGGCTGGGCGTATTGCTCACCACGCTCTGGTTCTGGCAGGACCGCCGCAAGCGGGCACGCACGCTCATCGTGGAGGAGAACCGGCTTTCCCACCCCACCGCGATGATGCCCCCGCCGCCGGACCCGCCGCCGCCGACCGCCCCGCCGTCCTGACCTCGCTGAGCCCACCCGCCCGGGTGGGCTCAGCCACGTGCGGTGTGCCGGGCCGTGATGGGCGCCCCGCCCGGCGCGAGGTCGGCCCAGCGGGTGGTGGGCCGGTGCACGACCAGGTCGGTGGTGCGCAGCCCGTCCGGATCCGCCCGCTCCGGGTCGAGCAGCGCGGAGAGCAGCGAGATGCCCGGATTGTGGGCGATCAGCAGCACGTAGCGGACGTCGGGGTCGACGCCGCGGACCAGTTCCAGCAGCCCGTCCGGGTGCGCCTCGTACGCGGCCGGCTCGTAGCGCACCGCCGGCGCCGGCCCCGTCGGGCCCCCCTCCGGCGGGGACCCGGTCGCGCCCAGCGCCACCCCGTGCCAGGTCTGCCGGGTCCGGCGGGCGGTCGAGCAGAGCACCACGTCGGGAAGCAGCGCGTGCCGGGCCAGCCAGGCGCCGGCTGCGGACGCGTCGGCGTGCCCGCGTGCGGTCAGCGGCCGCTCCTCGTCCGGGTCCTCCGGGGACTGCTCGGCCTTGGCGTGCCGCAACAGCACCAACGTCCGCTGCTGGTTCCTGCCGTCGGTCATGCGCTCAGCTTGCCTGATTGGCGATCCGAGCGCCTGGGTAAGTCGATGTGTGCCGCTACCTCATCCATGGCCGCGGCGGGCAGGAAACGCCAGCAGGACGCCAAGGAGGCGACGTCATGGGCATCGGTGCCAGCATCTTCCTGATCGCGCTCGGCGCGATCTTCGCGTTCGCCATCGACGCCAACCTGGGGTGGCTGAACCTGAACGTGGTGGGTTGGGTGCTCATGCTCGCCGGTGTGGCGGGCCTGATCACCACGCTCTACTTCTGGAACAGCCGCCGCCGCGTGGTGGCCGCCCCGGTGCGCGAGCGCGTCGTGGCCGAGCCGGTCGTGCCGGTGCAGGACGACCGGATCGTGCGCGAGGAGTACCGCGAGGTGCGCCGGCCGGGCTCGGGCTACCCCGCCTGATCCGCACCGCGAACGTCGAGGGCCCCCGCAACGGCGTGGGGCCCTCGCCCCTTTTCCGGACCGGGCGGCCCTCAGGCGAACAGCGCGAAGTAGATCGCGATGTGGTGGCAGATCGCGGCGACCAGGGTGCAGGCGTGGAAGAACTCGTGGTGGCCGAAGACGGTGGGCCACGGGTTCGGCCGGCGCAGCGCGTAGAAGACCGCGCCGACGCTGTAGATCGCCCCGCCGACGCTCAGCAGCACCAGGGCGGTGACCCCGCCGGCGTGCAGGATCTCCGGCAGCATCGCCACCGCGACCCAGCCGAGCGCCAGGTAGAGCGGGGCGGAGACCCAGCGCGGCGCGTGCGGCCAGATCAGCTTGACCGCCACCCCGGCCAGGGCGCCGCCCCACACCAGGCTGAGCATGATCGTGGCGTGCCGGGTGTCCAGCAGCAGCGCGCAGAACGGCGTGTAGGTGCCGGCGATGAACACGAAGATCATCGAGTGGTCCATCCGGCGCATGATCTGGTAGCCCCGCTCCGACCAGACCCGGCGGTGGTAGAGCGCGCTGGTGCCGAAGAGACCGCACACGGTGAGGCTGTAGATCAGGCAGCTCACCAGCGGCGCCCACCCGGGGCGGGCGGCGGCGATGGAGCAGAGCACGATGCCGCAGACGAGCGCGGCGAAGAACGCGTAGGTGTGCAGCCAGCCGCGCATCCGGGGCTTCCCGATGTCGACCGGCTTGAGCCGGAGCGGTGCGGAGGTGGTCACGCCCATTAGGTTACGACACCGTAGGTTACTTGCAAGTAGTGTGGACCGTCACGGCAGCCGACGCGAGGATGACGGGATGCGGATCCGGCCCGTCGGCGCGCACGCCCTGCTCCTCGACTGCGACGGCCCCGAACAGGTCGAGGCGTGGCGGGCCGAGCTGTGGCGCCGCCGCGCGGCGGGCGAGCTGAGCGCTGTCGAGATCGTCCCGGCGGCGGCCACCGTGCTGGTCGACGGCGTACCGGACCCGGCGGTCGCCGCCGCGCGGATCGCCGGGTGGACCCCGGAAGGCGGCGCCGTCACCACCGGCGCCGCCGAGGTCCGGGTCCCCACGGTGTACGACGGCGCGGACCTGCCCGCCGTCGCCGAGCACTGGGGTGTCGACGTGCCCGCCGTGGTGGAACGGCTGCACCGAACCGAGTTCCGGGTGGCGTTCTGCGGCTTCGCGCCCGGGTTCGCGTACCTCACCGGGTTGCCGGCCGAGCTGGCCGTGCCCCGGCTCGCCACCCCGCGCACCCGGGTGCCGGCCGGCTCGGTCGCGCTGGCCGGCCCGTACGCCGGGATCTACCCGACCGCCTCGCCCGGCGGCTGGCTGCTGGTCGGGCGGACCGACCTGGTCCTCTTCGACGTGCACGCCGACCCGCCGGCCCGGCTCACCCCCGGCACCCGGGTCCGGCTGGTGCGCCCGTGATCGAGGTGCTCCGGGCCGGCGCCCTCACCACCGTGCAGGACCAGGGCCGGCCCGGCTGGGCCCACCTCGGCGTGCCCCGCTCCGGCGCGCTCGACCCGGCCGCCCTGCGGCTGGCCAACCGGCTCGTCGGCAACCCCGAGCACGCCGCCGGCCTGGAGATCACCCTGACCGGCTGTGAGCTGCGGTTCACCCGCGCCGTCACCGTGGCGCTCACCGGCGCGCCGGTGGACGTGCTGGTCGAACGCCGTCCCGCCGACACGCCGCCGGGTGCTGGCCGGCCGGTCGGGCGCCGGCCCGCCGACGAGCCATCCGCCGAGCGCGGGCCTGTCGAGCGGCGGCCCGGGGACACGGGGCGGCCGCTGTCGCTGCCCGCGGGGGCGATCCTGCGGATCGGTCCCGCCCGCGCCGGGGTGCGCAGCTGGCTCGCCGTCTCCGGCGGGATCGCGGTCGCACCCGTGCTCGGCAGCCGGGCCACCGACACCCTCTCCGGCCTCGGCCCGCCCCCGCTGCGCGACGGCGACCGGGTCCCGGTCAGCGCCCCGACCGGGCCGCCGGCCCCGGTGGACCTCACCGTGGCCCCGGCCGTGCCGGCCGGACTGCGGCTGGCCCTGCGCCCCGGCCCCCGGCAGGACTGGTTCATCCCCGCCGCGCTCGACGTGCTGCTGCGCACCGCGTACACGGTCAGCCCGGCCAGCAACCGGGTCGGCGCGCGACTCGCCGGCGCGGCGCTGCCCCGCGCGGTGGCCGGCGAGCTGCCCAGCGAGGGCCTCGTCCTGGGCGCGGTGCAGGTGCCGCCGGACGGCCAACCGCTGATCTTCCTGGCCGACCACCCCACCACCGGCGGATACCCGGTCATCGGGGTGGTGGACGACGTGACCCCGCTCGCGCAGGCCCGCCCAGGGACTACGGTGACGTTCCATGGACCTCAACGCTGACCTCGGTGAGGGATTCGGCATCTGGCGGCTCGGCGACGACGAGGCGCTGCTGGGGCTGGTCACCTCCGCCAACGTGGCCTGCGGCTTCCACGGCGGCGACGCGTCCACCATGCACCGGGTGTGCGCGGCCGCCGCCCGGCGCGGGGTCGCCGTCGGCGCCCAGGTCGGCTACCGGGACCTCGCGGGCTTCGGCCGGCGGCACATCGCGTACGACTTCGCCGTGCTGCGCGACGAGACGGTCTACCAACTCGGCGCGCTGGACGCCTTCTGCCGGCTGGCCGGCACCCGGGTGCGCTACCTCAAGCCGCACGGCGCGCTCTACCACGCGGCCGCCTGCGACGAGGTCCAGGCCGCCGCGCTGGTCGCCGCGGTCAGCGGGTACGACCACGACCTGCCCGTGCTCTGCCCGCCCGGCTCGGTCCTCGCACAGCTCGCCGTGGGCGCCGGCCTACGGGTGGTCGCCGAGGGCTTCGCCGACCGGAACTACCTGCCCAACGGGCAGCTGGTGCCCCGGAGCGCCGCGAACGCGCTGGTCAGCGACCCCGACGAAGTGGCCGCCCGGGCGGTCCGGATGGCCACCGAGCGGACCGTGGTCGCCGTCGACGGCAGCATGGTGCCCTGCCCGGTCGAGTCGATCTGCCTGCACGGCGACACCCCGGGCGCGGTGCGCTGCGCCGAACTGGTCCGGGCCGCGCTCATCGACGCCGGGGTCACGCCCACCCCGTTCGCCTGAGCGGCGGCCCGGCCCGTCAGGCGTCCAGGCCGCGCAGCACCAGCGGCAGGCGGGTCGCCCCGCCGGCCACCACGCGGACCGGCACGCCCCAGTCCTGCCGGGTCAGGTGGCAGGCCGCGTGCTCCACGTCGGCGTCGCACGTGGCCGCCTGGGCGGTCACCTGGAGCACCCCCTGCGCCACGTCGCCGCTCAGCACCAGGCGGCGGGACAGGTCCGTGCTCGTCCCGGCCCCCTCGACCAGCAGCTCCGGCGGGGACGCCGAGACCACCACCCGGGTCGACGGCCCGTACGTCTCGTCCAGCTTCTGCCCAGGCCCCGGCGTGAAGATCACGTCGAGGGTCAGCTCGCCGGCCGCCACGTCGGTGGGCTTGCGCTCCAGCTTGTGCCGCGGGCCGTCCACGGTGTTCGCGCCCGCCGCGGTCAGCGCGCCCGGGGCCAGCCGGGTCAGCCGGTGCGCGGCCGACTCGACCACCAGCACCTCGCCCTCGGTGGTGAGCGCCACGTCGCTCGGCTCGGCCAGCCCGTCGGCCACCGTGGCGACCTGGTTCGTCTCCGGGTCGAAGCGGCGCACCGCGCCGTTGTAGGTGTCCGCGATCAGCACCGAGCCGTCCGGCAGCGCGCACACCCCGAGCGGGTGCTGGAGCAGCGCCCGGTCGGCCGGGCCGTCGACGTGGCCGAAGTCGAACAGGCCCTGCCCCACGGCGGTGCCCATCACGCCGTTCTCCACGTAGCGGATGGCGCTGGTCTCGCTGTCGGCCACCCACAGCCGGGCGCCGTCGGCCGAGACGGACAGGCCGGAGGGCTGGGCCATCCACACGTCCGGCAGCGGGCCGTCGCGCAGCGCCTCGACGGTGGTGCCGGCGTACATGCCGGCGGTCCGCTTCGTCGGGTCGAACCACCAGAGCTGGTGGATGCCGGCCATGGCCACCACGACCCGGTCGTCGTACCAGGCCACGTCCCAGGGGGAGGAGAGGTCGACGGAGCGGGCGTCGTGCGCGTGGTCGTCGACCGTGGAGCGCCACTGCCGCCCGGTGCCGGCGACCGTGACCACCTCGCCGGTGTCCAGCTTCACGCCGCGCAGCAGGTGGTTGACGGTGTCGGCGACGACCAGGTCGTAGCCGGCCACCTCGGCCATGTGCGGGGGCAGCAGGCAGAGCCCCTGCGGCTCGGAGAAGGTCGCGGCCTCCGCCGGGCCGTCGGCGTGGCCACGGTCACCCGTGCCGATCCGCCGGACCAGGGTCTCCCCGTCCGGGGCCAGCTCGACCAGGGAGTGCCGGGCCGAGTCGGAGACGAGCAGGTTGCCGCCGTCGAGCACCACGGCCTTGCCGGGGAAGCGCAGCGCGGTCTCCGGCTCGGCCGGCGGCACGTACGGGCCCTCGCCCCGGTGCAGGGTGCCCTTCGCCTCGTGGGTGGCGATCAGGTCGTCGATCAGCCGGGCCAGCCCCTCGGCGTGCCCCTCGCCGGCCATGGTGGCCACCACGTAGCCCTCGGGGTCGACCACCGAGAGGGTCGGCCAGGCCTTCGCCGCGTACTGCTGCCACATGTCCATCTCGGGGTCGTCGAGCACCGGGTGGTGCACGCCGTACCGCTCGACGGCGGCGGCGAGGGCCACCGGGTCCTTCTCGTGCTCGAACTTCGGCGAGTGCACCCCGATGACGACCAGGACGTCGCCGTACTTCTCCTCGAGCGGGCGCAGTTCATCGAGCACGTGGAGGCAGTTGATGCAGCAGAAGGTCCAGAAATCTAGGATGACGCAACGACCTCGGAGGTCCCGCAATGTCAGGTTTCGTCCGCCTGTGTTCAGCCAAGCCCGCCCGCGAAGCTCGGGAGCTCGTACCCGTGGTGCAGAGGTCATGCGGCCAAGCCTGCCACGCCGCGAACGACGCCGAGAGAGGCCCTAGAAACACCAAACGACCCCGGCGCTAGCTGGACTAGGTACCGGGGCCGAGCGGGCGCAGGAAGGGGTCCTATGGGGGGTCAGGCGCGACGGCGGCGGCTCGTCGGAACGGGCCGACAGGCCGGGTGGCGTACGGGGTGCGGCTCGCCGAGCTGGTCGGCGATCCACGCGCACAGTTCGTCGATGAGGTCGGGCGGGAAACGGGGCGGCGTCGGGCCGTCTCCTTCGTGGGCGCTCATGGGCCTGAGATTACGCCGGGGGGTTTTGGCACATAACGCAGCGGCGTCTACCTGGCCTTTGGGCCGGGCTTGATACCGCGCGCTCATCCCCGCTATCTGGCCTATGGGCCAGCGGGGGGTGACGACGCGGGAATCCGAACGGACGGACATCTCCCCCTACTAGGCCTATGCGCCAGCGTGTTCAAGCGGTATTTATCAATATGGACGACAGGACGTAAAAGGGATTCGCGGTCGCGGCAACGCCGAAAGCCGCCCTCGGCGGGATGCCGGGGCGGCTTGGGTGGGGCCGGAGCAGGGGGCGGCGCGAAGGTCTCCTGGCTGCCCTAAGATCATCGCGCCAGTCACACACAAAGAAAGGCACGGCCCGTGGGCATCGTCGTTCAACTGTTCACCCTGATGTTCCGCCTGATGTACTACTCGATTAAGTGGACGGTCCAGCTGATGTTCCTGCCCCTGCGTTTCCTCCTCAAGCTCTTCCGCTGACCGAGTAGGGCCCCTTCGGGGTGCGGGTCCGAGCAATTTGCTAGTCAGGATCGAGGTTTGGACGACGGGTCGCGCATTCGTGCGCGGCTCTTCTTTCTCTTTGGAGGTGTGAGTGGGCTAATCGTCGTCGGCCATCGCGGACAACGTCCAGCGGCGCGGTGTGCGGAAGGACTATCCGTCGAAAAACTCGACGTGGCCGGGGATCTTCTTGGGGTGCGGCAGGAAGGCGACGCGGTCCAGTCGCCAATCTCGCCATTTCCTTCGGTTCCGATATCTAGCCGGCACGCCAAGTTCCGCAGCCATGCTCACCGGCATGCGCGACATAATCCAGATTTTGAAGGACTCGAATCTTGGCACGCTCCTGCGCCTGCCTTGTGACGAAAATCCGTCGCTCAGCGCGTATGCCGGCACCCGCACTGGTCCGCTCATGATGGTGCGACCAGAACCAACCTCAATGAACACACGCACCCGAGCGTCCTTGCCTTTATTGTGGTACAACATGAGAGTCAAGATGGGTGCCGGAAGCGTGAAAGACTTTGAGTGGAAGCCTTCCAGTCGCGTTGACCCATCCTTTACTCCGATGGAATACCGCGCCGGCTGCCGCCAGCCAATGAAGCGGTACGTGCGAACCCGAACAACATAGCCGACACGGGTGATTTGGATTGCGGCCTGCCCGCTGTTTATCACGGACCCCGCCACTCCGGCCCATGATGCAACCGTTTTGTTGGCCTCCTTAACTTCAGCGACTGGTCTGATCGATATTTGTGGACCAGAGCGCCGAAAGCTTAAGACGGAGACGAACAGACCTCCGATGGAGATTAGGACAGCGGCGGTCGAGAAGACGAGAGTAGCTACCTGGTCCGTCGACACGAATCACTCTCTCCGGCGAGGTTGCTGGCCCGACTATCCGTCTGTCTCCAGTATGGACTGCGACCGCAACAGGCTCAGCCATTGATTCCCGCAGAACCGCCACCGTCCCCCGGCGCGTGGACGCTACTGCGTGTCCTCGTCGGCCAGTGGGTGCCGGAAGCCGTCCAGCGGGCCGGTCACGGGCCGGTCGTGCTGGGTCTTGTTGAGGACCTCCGCCAGGGCGTCGACCATCGGGCGGCCGTCGCGGGAGAACTCGCGGAGGATGTCCTCCACGATCTCGCGCACGATCCCGGCCGCTTCGCTGAGGCCCGGCCGGGGAAGCCAGCCGATCGCGGTCCAGTCGCCGTCCTTCCGGGTCATGTGGCCGACGACCTCGCCGACGCAGCGGATCGTGATGATTTCGCCCTCGCCTTTGTAGTCGTGCGAGGGGTAGGCGGGCGGGGCGTAGGACAGGGACGCGGGCGACGGACGCCAGGGCATGAGGGCGCTCCTTGGACGATGGGACGGGCGAGGGCCAGGGCGAGGGCGAGGGCGGGGCCGGCGGCCATGGCGGACACCGCCCCCGCTGGGAGGTTAGGCGCCGGCCACGGCCGTCGCGGTGGTCATCTTCGCGCGGACGGCCGACATATATCGACGCGCCGTCCGCGGCGCTCGGCCAATCTCGGCGGCCACATCTCGGCCGTGGCCGCGGGGGGCGGTGGTCACGCCGGGCCGAGGGCGTCGTCGGCACGGTGGCCGGACTGGCGAGCGTGGCCGTCGTCGTGGCCGTGGCCGGGGGCGTCGCTGGGGTGGCCGTCGGCGGCGTCGTGGCCGAGGTCGGCGCGGTGGGCATGCTCGTGACCGTCGTCGCCGGGGCGCGGCCGGATCGTGCCAACACCTCGACCGTGAGCAGCAAGGCCACGGCGGGCCACGCGGACACGGCACGGGACAGGGTGGGGCTCGGCGGCCATGACGTTCGCGGCCAGCGAAGCGGCCACGCCGACGAGGAAGGCGAGCCAGGCCGACCACCGCGAGCGGCGGCCGTCGCCGAGGGCCACGGTCCCGACGAGGACGAGGCCGTCCAGCGACAGGGGTAGGAGCGCGGCCAGGAAGGCCGGTTGCCCGGCGTCCAGGGCGACGGTCCTCATATGGTCGTAGCTCGCAACGGCCGGGATCACGGTTACCGCGACGGCACCGGCGAGGGACCCGAAACGGCGGGCGGTCATGCGGCACGCCCCGACGTCGAGGCGGACGGATGGGCGGCGGCCAGGGCCGCGAGGAAGGGCACGAGGTCGCGGGCGCGGCCGACGACGGCGAGGGCGAGGCGTCGGGGGGGTAGATAGGGTGGGGCACAGCGAACCTCCTGGGGTTCGTTAGTGCCTCGGTCGGCGGCGGAATCGCCTCGGCCGGGGCCTGCCTTTATGTGGGCGGGCGGCGGGGTCAGTTGACCGGCGCGGGCTCGGGTTCGTCGGCCCAGGTGAAGCGAAGGCGCGCGGCGGGGTCGAATCGCACGCCCCGGCGACCGTTCGCAGGTAGGACCGTTACGGCGTTCAGAGCCAAGCCGAGGAGGTCGCGGCGGTCGGCAACCGTGGCGACGTCCCACGCTTCGCGGGCTAGGACCGGGTCGAGTAGCGGGCTGATATCGGCCTCGGGCAAGGGGAACTCGGCGAGGTTGCGGCGCAGTCCGGCAACGCGGGTGGTCAGCCGTTCGTGTAAACGCGTCCATCGCTGGACGGCCTCGGGGCCGACGAACTCGCCGCGCAGATAGCGGGCGTCTTCGAGGTCGACCAGGGCCGCGTTAGCGTCGTCCAGCGCGGCGGTGATGGTTGCCCGCTCGCGGATCACGTCCGGGTCATGCCGGGCAACCCAGCGTTCGGCGACGGCGTCTAGTAGCGGGTCGCCAGGTTCGGTCGCGGCCAGTCGGTTAATGAAGGCGTCAACCACGGCGCGGTCTACGGCGGGGATCATCGCCGTGACGTGCGCCGGGCACGGGTGGCCGAGGCGGCGGCCCTGGCAGACGTAGGACTGACCGGCGGCGGACATGCGACGCCCGCACGAACCGCACCGCAGGTAGCCAGTCAGGAGGTGCGAGGTTTGGGCACGGACGCCCCGGGCGCGGCCGAGGGCGTCGGTGGCGGTGCGGGCTTCCAGGAGGCGGACGACTTGCAGTTGCTCGGCCGGGGTGATGATCCCCCGGCCAATCTCGACCGTCTCGCCGGTCTCGGGGTCGCGCCAGGGGACGACCTTCCCCGTGTACTTCCCGTCGCGCTTGACGGTCTCGGGCAGGAGGCCAGCGAACGCGGGGGACTTGAGTAGAACCGACAGGGACCCGACTCCCCATTTCCCGCCTCGCGTCGCGGGGATCTCGCGGGCGTTCAGGTCGCGGGCGATCTTCACCAGCGGTTCGCCGGACAGGGCCCGGTCGGCGATCTCGCGGGCGGTCGGCGCGGTGCGCGGGTCATGGTCTAGCCGGCCGTCCTCGGCGACCGCCAGGCCGTACGGCGGTTGACCGCCAATCCACCGGCCGAGGTTGCGTAGGTGGGCCTTCGCCGACGCGACGCGAAGACCGATGTTCGCGGACTCGCTGCGGGCGACCTCGGAGAGCAGCGCGAGGACGATCCGCGACTGTGTGTGCGACGTGTCTAGGCCGTCCTGTACGAAGACGATCCGGCCTCCGGCCTTCTCGACGTCGTCGAGGACTTGGCCGACCTGGCCCATGCCACGCCGGGAGAGGCGGTCGACCTTCCAGACGACCAGCGTCCCGACGGTGCCGGTCGTGAGGGCGGATATGGCGGCGTCAAACCCGGCGCGGTCTACGGCCTTGTAGCCGGACCGACCCCGGTCGATGTGTACGGTACGGACCTCTAGGCCGTTGCGCGCGGCCCAGGCGCGGCAGTCGGCCTCTTGGCGCTCGATCGCGGTCTTTCCCTCGCGGTCGAGGGACAGGCGTAGGTACAGGTCGGCGAGGTGTTCATGGTGCGACATGTCGAGGACGTTAAGTGCTCGGCATGACAAGCTGCAAGCCTCTTCTAGGACTTCCCAAAGTACAGCAGGACGATCTTGCCGCGGAAGTCGGCCAGGGTGACGTCCCCTGGCGAGGGTCACTACTGGAACAGATCGTTCCGTTCTGCTATGGTGAAACGGAACGAAACATTCCGTTCGACGAAAGGATCGGTCTCGTGGGCTTCCCCGTCCTCACCACCGCCCTCGACCTCCTGCGCCGCGCCGCCGAGGGAGTGCCGGCCGACCGGCTCGACGACCCGACCCCGTGCCACCGGTGGACCGTCGGGCAGGTGCTCATGCACGCGGCCGGCGACCAGCACGCGTGGGCGGCGACCCTCGGCGCCGGCACGATGCCGACGTACAACCCGTTCGAGCCGCCGCGGGGTCACGAGGAGGGCTTTCAGAGCATCGTGCGGAGCGCCATCGAGGCCGCCGACGCGGCGTGGGCGCGGGTCGACCCCGCCGCCGGACCGGTCGGCACGCCGCTGCCGCCCGTGCCGACCATGGACCCGCAGCTCGCCGCCGCAGCCTGCGCGCTGGACGCCGCGGTCCACGCCTGGGACGTCGCGGTGGCCACCGGGCAGCCGGCCCCGCTCACCGCCGAGCTGGCCGCCCAGCTCATGCCGGCGGCCCGGGCGACCGTCGAGCCGCTGCGCGGATTCGCGTACGCCGCCGCGCTGCCCGCCCGGCCCGGCGACGACCCGGTCGCCGCCCTGCTGGCCTACCTCGGCCGCGATCCCCATTGGACGAAGTGACGACTGGCGGCAGAGACGACAACGGCGGGGCCACGATCACCGTGGCCCCGCCGTCGTGGGAGTTGCTACTGGCCCGCCGGCTTGAGGCAGAGCACCCGGTTGGCCCCGTCGCCCGGCAGGACCACCTGGGGCTGCGCCGGGTCGGCGCACTTGTCCTTGCTGTCCACCCTCGACACCACCGTGAACGCGCCCTGCTCGCCGCAGGTGGCCGGCACCGCGGTCGTCCCGGACTGCTTGACGCAGGAGCCCACCGCCGGGTCGAAGCCGGCCGGCTTGTCGTCCCCACCGACCTTGCCGAGCAGGGTGAGCAGGCCGAGCGGCACGGCGAGGATGAGCACCGCGGCGATGAGCACCGCAGCCAGCACCCGGCCGTTGCGCACCTTCGGCGTGGGCGCCTCGGTCTTCGGCTCGGCCTCCGGCCGGAACGCCTCGAAGCGGCCCTGGTCCGGGTCACCGCCCGGGCCCGCGTGCGGCCAGGCCGGCGGGGCCTGCTGCGGCGGCGGCGGGAACGCGGGCGGGAAGCCGCCCGGCTCGCCCATCGGCCCCGACCCCGGTACGCCGACCGAGGCGCGGCCGCCGGCCGGCCCGCCGTGCGGGTCTCCGGGAGCGCCTCCCGGCCCCCCGAACGCGTCGTGGCGGCCGTTCCGCCCGCCGAACGGGTCCTGCTGCCCGCCGGGGGCGCCGAACGGGTCCTGCTGCCCGCCGGGGGTGCCGAACGGGTCCTGCTGCCCGCCGGGGGTGCCGAACGGGTCCTGCTGCCCGCCGGGGGCGCCGAACGGGTCGCGCTGCCCACCGGGGGGCCCGAACGGGTCGTGCGGCCCGCCGGGGCGCTCGCCGTTGTGCGGGTGCACGCCGTTGACCGGCCGGTTGCTGCCGGGCGCGTCCATGAAGGACGGCACGCCGGGCGGGAACGGCGGCGGGGCGGCGGGCGACGACGGCGGGGCCGAGTGCACCGGGGGCGCGTCGGCGTAGCCGTGCTGGCGGTCCGACTCGTCCGTCCGCGACTGCGGGCCCGGCTCGGGGAAGCCGTTCGGGCCGTCCTGCCCGGGCGCCTCCTCCGGCTCCGGGCGGGCGGGTCGGCCGTAGACCCGCGGTTGCGGGGCCGAGCCGCCGGTCGAGGGCAGCGGCTGGTCGGCCGGGGGCGTGACCCGGCTGGCCATCGGCACCGAGGCGCTGGCCGAGACGGCACCGCCCGCGCCGGCCTCCGGCGACGTACGCGGCCCGGGGACCATCGGCCCGGCCGGCGACTGCGGCTCCTCATGCGCCGGGCCGGGCGCGCCCCAGCCGGCCTCGGCGGCCTGCTCCGGCTCGTACGCCCGCGGGTTCCGGTCCCCCGACTCGGTGCCGGGGTTGAACGACGCGTAGTCGGCGGGTGGCGCGGAGGCCAGGGCGGCGCCCGGCACCCGCTGCTCCTGCGGCGGCAGCGGCACGGCGTTGGCCGGGGAGATCCCCGGGCCCGGGGCCGCCTCGTAGATCGGTCCGTCGTCGGCGCGGGCCGGTTCCCAGGCCGGCGACGCGGCCTGCTCGGGCTGGGCCTCCGCGGCCCGGCCCCACGCCTCGTCGGGCGACCACGGCTCGGCCTCCGGGATGGCCGGACGCTCGCGCCCCCACTGTCCCGGGTTGTCCTGGTTGCCCGCCCAGGCGGGCGGCGAGTCGGGGGACGGGACGGACGCGCTGGCCCGGGCGGGCGCCTCGGTCGGCGCGGGCGCGGCGGCACCCCAGCCGGGCTGCCCCGGCTCGTCGGCCGGTTCGCGCTGCTGTGGCACCGCCGCCGCGCCGTTCCAGGCGGCCGCCGGACGCTGCTCCTCGGGGCCGCCCCAGGCGGCCGGCTGCGGCGCCTCGGCGGCGCCGGCGGACCGACCCGCGGCCCAGCCGCCGGAGCGGTCCGGGTCGTCGTCGCGGCCGTTCTCCCAGCTGCCGGCGCGTGCCGGCTCGTCCTGCTGCGCCGGCCAACCGCCGGCGCGTGCCGGCTCGTCCTGCTGCGCCGGACCGTTCTCCCAGCCGCCGGCGCGTGCCGGCTCGTCCTGCTGCGCCGGGCCGTTCTCCCAGCCGCCGGCGCGTGCCGGCTCGTCCTGCTGCGCCGGGCCGTTCTCCCAGCCGCCGGCGCGGCCCGCCTCGTCGGCCTGCGCCGCCGGGCCGTTCTGCCAGCCGCCGGAGCGGGCCGGGTCGTCGTCCTGCGCCGGCCAGCCGCCGGAGCGCCCCTGATCCTGCTGGCCGGGCCAGGCGCCCTCGGGCCGGGCGGCGCCGGGGACGGAGACCTTGGCCGCGGCGCGGGCGGGCGGATCGGCCGGCGACCAGCCGGGGGCGGGCTGCTCGCCCTGCTGGCCCCAGGCGGGCTGGTCGTCCTGCTGCTGGGCGGCGGCCCCGACGGCCCAACCGCCGGAGTTGTCCTCCTGCGCCGGGCGCCAGCCACCGGCGCGGTCGTCGTCCTGCTGCCCGCCGGCCGGGCTCCACCCGCCGGACCGGTGGGGGTCGTCCTGCCCGGCCGGGGTGGCCCACGATTCGTTCGGCACGGTGGCGGGCGCGGGCACCTGGGCGGCGCCGCGGTTGCCCGGATCGCCGGCCTGCGCCCAGGCGGGCTGCTCGCCGGCCGGGGCCGGGGCGGCGCCCCAGGCGGGTCCGCCCTGCTCGTTCGCCCAGGCCGGCGGGTTGGACTCGGTGGGGTTGCTCTGGGGGGCGGCGCCCCAGGCGGGCGGCCCCTGCTCGGCGGCGCGGTGAGGGCCGCCCTGCTCCGGCGTGCCCCAGGCGGGTGCGCCCTGGTCGCGCGCGCCCCAGGCCGGAGCGGACTGCTCGGGCGCGGCCCAGGCGGGCTGCGCGGGGGCGCCCCAACCGCCCGGCTCGGCCGGCGGGGGCACCTGGGCGGTGGCCCGGCCGGCGGCGGGCTGGCCGCCCGGCGGCGACCAGGCGGGGGGCTGGTCGTCGGCCGCGGCCCAGGCGGGGGCCGGCTGCGCGGGCCGACCGGCCGGCGGGGGCGGCGCCCAGCCGAGGTCGGGCGCGCCGTACCCGTTGTCCTGCTGCGCCGGGCGGTCGCCGTACGGCACCGGTCCGCCGGCGCCCGGCGACACCTCGCCCGGCTCCTGGCCGGGGCGGTGCGGGGCCTCGGACGTCATGGGTGCGCCTCCTCCATCACATGTCGGCCGCCGATATGCCGATCGGGACCGTCGGCATGGCTGCCGGCGTCGCCGGCAGGTACCGGCCGTGCGGGCTCCCCGCACCGTATCCGGTGGCCGCCCGGAGGCGCCCGGGGGAGCACCGGCCGTCACCGAACGTCACCGGACGATATCGATCGGTTGCTGTCGAGGCGATCGGTCCGGGGGCGGGCGGTTGGCGACCGAGCCCCACCGTACCGGGCGGTGCGGCGAGGTGGAATCCCGGTGTCAATCGATGTGAGACGCCGAAGACCCGCCCGGTGCGCCCGGGCGGGTCTTCGAACTGGAGGAGGTGAGGAAAGTTGGGGAGCGTCAGCTCATGTGACGCTGGGCGATGGCGAGAAGCTCCTCGCGGACCGCGGGCGAGTTGGCGGAACGCAGCGCGTGCTCGATGGCGCGGGCGCGGCGGTTGGCGTCGCGGCGGTTGCGGATTCGCTCGATCATGCTCATCTGGGTCTCTCCTCCTGGCTATTCGGTTGTCAGCCCCTTGATGTGTCTATTGAACCGCAGAACGCCGCCAAACTCCATCGATTATTAGGTGAGCTGAACCACGGACCTAAGGATCGTAGGTCAACTGCACTGTCAGCCCAAGGTTTCTTCCCCCAATGGCAACGGCCGGTGTGCCGGGTGTTCACCCGTGCACACCGGCCGTCGCCTGGTGCGGTCGGACCGTCAGGTCCAGGCGAGCAGCGCCGCCTCCGGGTCGGCCAGGAAGTCCCCGACGTCGCGGAGGAACTTCGAGCCGAGCTCACCGTCGATGATCCGGTGGTCGAAGGAGAGCCCCAGGGTGGTGACCAGGCGCGGCTTGACCTTGCCCTTGTGCACCCAGGGCAGCTCCCGCACCGCGCCGAAGGCGAGGATCGCGGACTCGCCCGGGGGCAGGATCGGCGTGCCGGTGTCGACGCCGAAGACGCCGACGTTGGTGATGGTCAGCGTGCCGCCGGACATGTCGGCCGGCGAGGTCTTCCCCGCCTTGGCCGTCTGCACGAGGTCCGTCATCGCGTCCGCCAGCCCGCGCAGCGAGAGCCGGCCGGCGTCCTTGATGTTCGGCACGATCAGGCCGCGCTCGGTGGCCGCCGCGATGCCCAGGTTCACGTAGTCCTTGACCACGATCTCGTCGCCGGCCCAGGTCGAGTTGACCATCGGGTGACGCTTGACCGCCAGCAGCACCGCCTTGGCGACCAGCAGCAGCGGCGAGACGCGGACGTCCCGCCACTCGCGCCGCTCGCGGAGCCGGTCCAGCGCCTTCATGGCCCGCGTCATGTCGACGGTCAGGAACTCCGTGACGTGCGGGGCGGTGAACGCCGAGCGCGACATGTTCTCCGCGGTGAGCTTGCGTACCCCCTTGACGGGGATGCGCTGCTCGCGGTCGGCGCCGAAGCTCGCGGCGGCCGTGACCGGCGCCGCGACCGTCAGCGGCTCGGCCGCCGCCGGGGCCGACGCCGCCCGCTGTACGTCCTCCCGGGTGATCGAGCCCAGCGGGCCCGACCCGGTCAGCGTGGCGAGGTCGACGCCGAGGTCCTTGGCGAGCTTGCGGACCGGCGGCTTGGCCAGCACCGGGCCGCCCGCCGGCCGGCCGTTGCCGTTCAGCGCGGGCGCCGGAACCACCGGGGCCGGCGCCGGAGCGGCCTGGACCGGAGCGGCCTGGACCGGAGCGGCCGGGGCGGTCGCGGCCTGGGCCGGGACGCCGCCCTTGCGCGGGCGGCGCTTCGCCGGCGCGTTCCGCGGGCCGTAGCCGACCAGCACGGCGGTACGCCCGCCCGGCGCCACGCCACCGATCAGGCCCGGCTCGACCATGCCCTCCTCGGGCGCGACCTCGACGGCGGCCAGCGAGGCCGCCGACGGGGTGGGGAGGTCGGCGGCCGGCGCACCGGTCGTCGACTGCTCGATCGGGCCGGCGTTCGGGTCGGTGTCGATCGCGATGATCGGGCTGCCGACCTCGACCGTGGCGCCCTCCGGGTGGAAGATCGCCTGGACCCGGCCGGCCCACTTCGCCGGGATCTCGACCGCCGCCTTGGCGGTCTCCACCTCGACGATCGGCTGGTTCAGCTCGATGTCGTCGCCCACCTTGACCAGCCAGGCGAGGATCTCGCCCTCGGTCAGGCCCTCGCCCAGGTCGGGGAGGTTGAACTCCTTGATCCGCGACATGCCGCTCACCAGCCGAAGGTGCGGTCGACGGCGTCGAGCACCCGGTCGAGGTCCGGCAGGTACTCCTCCTCCACCCGGGCGGCCGGGTAGGGGGTGTCGAAGCCGGTGACCCGCAGCACCGGGGACTCCAGGGAGTAGAAGCACTCCTCGGTGATCCGGGCGGCGATCTCCGACCCGAGGCCCAGGTTGCCCGGGGCCTCGTGGACGACCACGCAGCGGCCGGTGCGCTTCACCGAGTCGTACGCGGCGGTCAGGTCCAGCGGCGAGAGCGTACGCAGGTCGACGACCTCCAGCTCCCGGCCGTCCTCGGCGGCGGCGGTGGCCGCGTCCAGGGCGGTACGCACCATCGGGCCGTACGCCAGCACGGTGGCGTCGGTGCCCGGACGGGCGACCCGGGCGGCGTGCAGCGGGTACGCGTCGGCCAGCGGCGCGTCCAGCTCGACCGGGCCCTTCTCCCAGTAGCGCCGCTTCGGCTCCAGGAAGACGATCGGGTCGTCGGAGGCGATGGCCTGCTGGATCATCGAGTACGCGTCCTGCGGGTTCGCGCAGGTCACGACCTTCAGGCCGGCGGTGTGGGCGAAGTACGCCTCGGGCGACTCCGAGTGGTGCTCGACCGCGCCGATGCCGCCGCCGTAGGGGATCCGGATGACCATGGGGATCCGCACCTTGCCCTGCGAGCGGTAGTGCATCTTCGCCACCTGCGACACGATCTGGTCGTACGCGGGGTAGACGAAGCCGTCGAACTGGATCTCGCAGACCGGCCGGAAGCCGCGGATGGCCAGGCCGACCGCGGTGCCGATGATGCCGGACTCGGCCAGCGGGGTGTCGATCACCCGCTGGTCGCCGAAGTCCTTCTGGAGGCCGTCGGTGATCCGGAAGACACCGCCGAGCTTGCCGACGTCCTCGCCCATGATGACGACCTTCGGGTCGTTCTCCAGGGCCTTGCGCAGGCCGGCGTTGAGGGCCTTGCCGAGGGTGAGCGTTTCCGTGGCCATCAGTGGGCGCTCCCCTCGAACGACTCCATGTACTTGGCGAACTGGGCCCGCTGCTCGTCGAGCTCGGGGGACCCGTTGGGGTAGACGTGGTCGAACATGCTCACCGGCTCCGGGTTCGGCATGTTCAGCACCCGCTCGCGCAGGTGCACCGACTCGGCGCGGGCCTGCTCGTCGACCTCGGCGAAGAACGACTCGTCGACGATCTGCTGCTTGGTGAGGAACGCCTTCATCCGGGCGATCGGGTCCTTGGCCTGCCAGGCCTCGACCTCGCTGGCGATCCGGTAGCGGGTCGGGTCGTCGGAGGTGGTGTGCGCGCCCATCCGGTAGGTGTACGCCTCGATGAGGCTCGGGCCCTGGCCGTGGCGCGCGTTGTCCAGCGCGTGCCGGGTCACCGCGTACGACGCGAGGACGTCGTTGCCGTCCACCCGGACGCCGGGGAAGCCGAAGCCGCCGGCCCGCTGGTAGAGCGGGACGCGGGTCTGCCGCTCCAGCGGCTCCGAGATGGCGTACTGGTTGTTCTGGCAGAAGAACACCAGCGGGGCGTTGAAGACGCTGGCCCAGACGAAGGACTCGTTGACGTCGCCCTGGCTGGTGGCGCCGTCGCCGAAGTAGGCGATCACCGCCTCGCCGTCGTCGCTGCCGGTCTTGCCGTCCATGGCGACGCCCATGGCGTACCCGGTCGCGTGCAGGGTCTGCGCCCCGATGACGATCGTGTACATGTTGAACTTGAACTCGTTCGGGTCCCAGCCGCCCTGGTCGACGCCGCGGAACAGGCCGAGCGGCATGATCGGGTCGATGCCCCGGCAGTAGAGGACGCCGTGCTCCCGGTAGGTCGGGAAGGCCATGTCCTGCGTGCGCAGCGCCCGGCCGGAGCCGACCTGCGCGGCCTCCTGGCCCAGCAGGCTGGCCCAGAGGCCCAGCTCGCCCTGGCGCTGGAGCGCCGTGGCCTCGGCGTCGAGCTTCCGGACCAGCACGAGGTCGCGGTAGAGCCCGCGGTACTCCTCGTCGGTGAAGTCGACGCGGTACTCGGTCCCGTCCGGGCCGAGCGCGCTCTCGATCCGCTCGCCCTCGGGCGTGAGCAGCTGCACGAGCTCCGGTTCGCCTGCGGCGGCGGCGCGCTTGGTACGGGGTGCGGCCCGCCTGGTGCGGGTGGCGGCCCCGGGGTCGCCCTTTGCCATCCGTCTCTCCCTGTCTGGTCTGCGCCGGCGCCGGGGGGTGACCCGTGCCGCGCACATCGTGCGCCCGACCCGGCTGGTGCCGGGTCGGTCCCTGGCGGCCGCGCCTAGCCCCGGTGAGGGTTGCCGCGCGGCGTGAGCCGGGTCCGATCAGGAGCCCGACCCGGGAGCGCCGGCGCCGTACCGCACCAGCCGCGGGGTGCGCGGAGGTAGCGGCTGCGTTGCCGTCGTGCCTGAATGATTGCAGAGGAGGTGAGCGGGCCCACAGTATGGCCTCCCCCACCGGTGACGTTCCGTCTCGTTCGCGACTCATAGACGCATTTGTCTGGTGAGCCGTCGGCGGCCGACGGACAATTTGTGTGTCGACACGCTGTGGTGGCTGGTGAACTGAGCGTCACTGGTTCAAGCTGGCGATAACCCCCGCGCGGCATTTGTCCGTTTGGCCTGCGCCGGGTTTCCGCCCTGTCGACGCGTACGAGGAGTGTGCCGGTGTCCGAGCCGCCAGAGGGTCCTCCGGGTACTCCGTTCCTCGGCCGGCACCGGGCGGTGCCCCGAACCGCCTACCGGCGGGTGGTCGGAGCCCACCGCGCACACGGCCTGGGCGGCCCGAGCCGCGGCTACCTGTTCACCGTCGCCCTGCTGGCCGGCACCGCCTCCATGCCCATCCTCGCCGCCATCAGCGCCGGATCGGCCAGCGTGGGGAACAGCGCCCTGCCGGACAGCAGCACCCCGTTCATCCCCACCCCCTCGGTCGGCCCGGTGGTCATCCCGCTGCCCGAGGGGAATCAGTCCCCCCTGCCGCCCACCCGGACGCCCGTTCCCGCCCCGGCGGCCACCACCGTGCCGCCCGTGCCGGTGCTCCCCGCCGCGCCGGCCCTGCCCGACGACAGCGACCTCGGCTCCCGGCGGTCCCGCCCGGCCGCCCCCGCGCCCGTGCCGGTGCCCCGCCCGACCCGCACCACGCCGGCCGGCTCGCCGAGTCCGTCGCCGGTGCCGTCGCCGTCGCCGTCGCGCCCGGCCACGCCGGAGCCGAGCCCCCGCCCGACCGCCGAACCCACCAGCAGCTCGCCGGAGCCGACCCGGGAGCCGTCGCCGACCGACGGGCCGGACGCGACCACGGCGCCGCCGGACGGCACCCCGTCACCGACCGGCACGCCGCCGGAGGAGTCGCCCACGCCGACGCCCAGCCCGCGCGACGACCCGGACCCGAGCGCCACGGCGTCGGCCGGCGCGGACCCGACCGCCACCGCGGCCTGATCCGGCCTGGATCGCGGCCGGACGGGTCAGGCCGGGTCGTCGGTGAGGCGGTGACGGTTCGCCTCGATCCAGGCGTCCAGCGCGGCCGGATCGTCCGGGTCCACGCCGTCCGCCATGAGCTGGGCCACGGCCGCCGTGGCCGGGCTGCGCCGCTCGCCGGTGCTGTAGAGCCGGGCGAACTCGGGGACCATCTCCACGACCGCCTCGTCCGTGCGGGTGGCCGCCGCCGGCGGCAGCCCCCGCTGGCGGGCCGCGTACGCCGCCCAGCCGCGCAGCACCCGGGGCAGCATGGCCGCGTCGTCCATGTCCAGCACGGCCCGGCGGTGCACCCAGTCGAGCAGGAACAGCTCGGCCACCGTCGGGCTCCAGCGCATCGGGTCGGCGTCCGGGAAGCTCGCCGCGTGGTCCAGCAGCAGGCCCAGGCAGAAGTGCAGCGAGGCCAGCTCCCCGTCGGCCACCCGGTCGAGGCCGAACCGGACGGCCTCCGGCGAGGCGAGGAAGGCCCGGATCAGCCGGGTCCGCACCTCGTCGGTGAGCGGCGGGACGTCGGCCGTCGCCGCCGGCAGGGCCGGGCCGGGAAGCGCGGCCAGCCGCGCACCCACCAGCGCCCGGTCGGTGGCCAGCGAGCCCTGCGCGGGCAGCTCGCCGAGGTCGTCGGTGACCGCCAGGTGACGACCCACCTCGGCGCGCATCCGAACCGGGTCCTCCGTGCGGAACCAGGTGAACTCGTCCTCGGTGCAGATCTCCCGGGCCTGCTCGACGATCCGGGCGGCCGGGCCGCCCACGAACACGTCCTTGGTGATCCCGATGTTGTGGTCGACCAGGGCGACCAGGGCGTGCTCCGGCCCGCCCTCGGCGTCGTCGTAGGCGAAGGTGGCCAGGTAGGAGGTCTGGTCGCCGTACACGTCGCCGTACGACCAGGCGCCGGTGAGGTGCACCCGGCCGAGCTGGCCGGCCCAGCCGGGGGCGTGCGCGCCCGGGCGGATCCGGGCGGCGCCCTCGGCGTCCGGCACCAGGGCGGCGAAGACGGCGCGGATGGTGGTCGCGGCGGCGCTGCGGCGGCGCGAGGTGGCGGAGAGGAAGCCGGCCACGAACTCGCGGACGGCGTTCTCCCGATCGGTCTCGGCAACGGCGTAGACGCTGCCGAGCAGCGCGGCGCCGAGCATCTCCGCGTCCAGGGCGGAGTCGAGCCTCGTCACGTCGCGAGCGGCGTGCAGCACCGCCTCGTAGGGGGTCTGTGGCGTGGCCATGCACCGACCCTACGCCGTGCGGCCGGCCGGGACACCGGTCAGCACGCCGGGCCTGCCGTGCCGGCGCTCAGCCCCGGGCCGCCTCCCGCAGCGCCTCGCGCGCCTCGGCGTAACGGGCCAGCACCGCCCAGACCGGGTTCAGCACGTACTTCTCGCCGACGCTGCCCACCGAGGTGAGCAGCCGCCGCTCCGCCCGCTGCCGGGCGCGCCGCGCCGCCCACCGGATCACCGGCCGGGTCAGCGCCGCGACCAGCAGCCCGGCCAGCAGGCCGCCGAGCAGCAGCACGGTGGGCCAGGGCACCTCGCCGAGGTCCGGGTAGTCCAGGGCGGGCAGGCCGAGGATGCGCAGCGCGTAGCCCAGCACCAGCCAGGCCAGGCCGGCCAGCGCCGCGAGGGTGACCAGCCACTGGAGCGCGCCGACCACCCGCCACCAGGTCGGCCGGCGGTCCATGCCCAGGTCGGTGGCGGCCACCGCGTGGTCCAGCGCGTCCGGCAGATCGGCCAGCCGCGACCGGGCCGCGGCGGTCACCGCGGCCGGCCAGGGCGCCGGCAGGTCGGCGGCGGACCGGTCGGCCACCGCGCGGATGGCCAGGTTGAGCGCCGAGCGCTGCGCGGCGGTGGCATCGGGTACGGAGGTGGCCGCGACCAGGCTCTCCGCCGGCGCGTCGGCACCCCCGCCGGGCAGGTGCAGCCGGCGCAGCGGGTCCGGCCGCAGCTTCCGCCAGCCGCGGACCAGCGGCCAGCCGGTGCTGCCCACGGCCCGGTGCCGGTACGCCCCCTCGACCGCCTCGGCCACCGTCGGCACCCCGGCCGATCCGGCCAGCGCCGTCGTGAGCTGCCGCGCCGAGGCGTCACCCGGCCCGCTGCGGGGCGCCTCCGGCCCGACCAGCGGTTCGAGTTCGGCCACCACGGCGTCGACGTCACCGGCCAGCCGGCGCAGCGCGGCCTGCCGTTCGGCGACCGTACGCTCCAGCTCGGCGCGGAGCCCGTCCAGCCCGGCCGGGTCCACCGCCACGGTGGGCAGCAGCGGGACCCCCTCCAGCCCGTCGGCGTCGAGCAGCCGGCGCAGGTCGCCGAGGACCCGGGGCAGCTCGGCCGGGGGCAGGCGGTCGGCCTGGTTGAGCACCACCACGGTCACGTCCCGGTGCCGGTGGAACTCGCGCAGGTAGCTGGTGTGGATGACGCGGTCGGCGTACTTCTGCGGGTCGACCACCCAGACCACCAGGTCGACCAGGCCGAGCAGCCGGTCCACCTCCAGCCGGTGGGTCCGCTGCACCGAGTCGAAGTCGGGCAGGTCCAGCAGGACGAGGCCGTGCAGGGCGGACTCGTCGGCGCCGTCCAGCGGGCTCTCCCGGACGAACCGGTGCCGGGGCAGCACCCCGATCCAGTCGAGCAGCCGGGACGCGCCGTCCAGCTGCCCCCAGACGCAGGCGTGCGCCACCCCGGTGGTGGGCCGGCGGACGCCGACCGGGGAGAGGTCCAGCCGGGCGAGGGCGTTGAACAGGCTCGACTTGCCGCTGCCGGTCGCGCCGGCCAGCGCGACCACGGTGTGGTGGCCGGAGAGGGCGAGCCGGGTGCCGGCCCGTTCGACCACGGTGTGCGCGCTGACCAGCTGGGCGTCGGGCACCTGGCCGTCGACGGCGCCGAGGAAGCGCTGGACCGCCTGGAGGCGCGCGATCAGGACGTCGGGGTCGACCCGCTGCCCGCCCCGGAACGCCTCCCGCATCCGGCCGACGATGTTGCTCACGCGCGCCCGCCCTGGTCGGCGGCGGGCAGCACCGGGCCCGACGTGCCGGAGAGGCCGGCGCGGTGCCGGGCCTTCTCCACCTCGCCGGCGGCCCGGCGCAGCGCGGCGCCCGTCTCGGCGGCCGGGCGCGCCTCCGCGGTGCGGGCGAGGAACCGGTCGGCCTCCTCGCTCAGCAGCGCGCCGATCCGCTCCAGCAGGTCCACCCGCGCCTTGCTGGCCAGGTTGCGGACCGCCTGGTCGCCGAAGATCGCCTGGAGCACCGCCTGCGCGGCGACCGTGGTGCCGGCGCCGGTGGCGACCTCCAGGCCGGTCGGGATGAAGGCGGTGGCCGCGAAGACCGCGATCATGACGGCCAGGCCGGTGGCGTTGACCGCGTACGCGGCGGTGCGGGCCACGAAGCGCCGGTCGCCGCCCTCGGCCCGGACCAGCTCCAGCACGCCGCGCTGCCAGTCGCGGACCAGCCGCTCGGCGCGCTCGGGCAGGTCGGCCGAGGGGTGCGCCAGCTCCGGTTCGAGCAGCGCCGCCCCGGCCGGGTGCGCCTTCCACCCGGTGTACGCGTTCTCCGCCGCCTCGGCGGCCACCCCGCGCAGCAGCGTGACGAGCTGGGACTCGATGGCGTTCCGCAGCTCGGCGGCCGGAGCCGGACGGCCGGTGACCGCGGCGACCACCCGGTCGCGCAGCCGGCCGATCCGCGCCTCCAGGCTGCGGAAGAACTCGCCGGTGCCGACGAACTCCTGCCAGCGGGCGAGCACCTCGCCGCGCAGGAGCCGGCCGTCCTTGAGCCCCTGGTCGACGGTCCGTTCTGCACCCCGGTAGGCCGCCCGGACCCGCTCGTCGAGCGCGTCGGCGGCGGCCACCTGCTCGTCGGCGGCGTCCGCCAGCGCGTCCACGGTGGGGTGCAGGGCGGCCAGCGCGCCGTCGAGGGTCTGCCGAACCACCGCCGAACGGGCCTCGGCGTCGGCGGCGAGCCGGGCGAACCAGGCGGCCAGCGGGGCGGTGACCCGGTCGGGAAGCAGCCCCTGCCCGTCCACCCACGTCTCCGGCAGCACGAACAGCGGCGCGGCGCCCAGGTCCTGCGCGGCGAGCATCTCCGACAGGTGGGCGGCGATCTCGTCGGCCGCCTCGGGGGGCACCCGGTCGAGGACCATGGCCACGGCCGTGCCGCGGGCCCGGGCGCTGCGCAGCAGCTCCCACGGGACGGCGTCGGCGTAGCGGGCGGCCGTGGTGACGAAGAGCCAGAGGTCGGCGGCGGCCAGCAGCTGACCGGCGAGCGCCCGGTTGGCGTCGACCACCGAGTCGATGTCGGGCGCGTCGAGGAAGGCCAGACCGGCCGGGAGTGCGGGGGCGGTGACCAGCTGAAGGGTGCCCGGGTGCTCGCTCGGCTCGGTGGTGCGGGTCAGGCCGGGCAGCAGCTCGCCCTGGCGGAACCAGGCGGCGTCGGCCGGGTTGCAGACCAGCACCGGCGAGCGGGTGGTCGGGCGCAGGACCCCGGCGGCGCTGACCCGCGCCTGGACCAGGCTGTTGACCAGCGTCGACTTGCCGGCGCCCGTCGAGCCGCCGACCACGACCAGCAGCGGGGCGTCGAGGCGGGCGAGCCGGGGCAGCAGGTAGTCGTCGAGCTGGTCGGTGAGGCCGGCGGCGGTGCGGCGGGCCGGCTCGGCCGAGGGCAGGGCCAGCGGGAACCGGGCCGCCCCGATCGCGGCCCGCAGGCCGGTGAGTGCGGCGGGCAGACCCCCCGGGTCGGCGGGCGGGTCCTGACCGGCGTCGGGTCCGGTGCGGGCTGCGACGGCGGGCGCGCCGGCATGGGTGGCGGGATCGCCGTGCGTCGTCACCGCTAAAGCGTGCCCGACCGACGCAAGGTAAGACAACCGGACGGTAATAACGGTCAGGTTGCGTCGGGTCGGCTCAACCTCGACTTGCGGATTGCCGGGCGCGTGGCACTATTGAGTCAAGTTCACTCAACTTGTGGTGCGGTCGCTGCGGGCGACCCGCCGGGCAGGCCCGTTGACCTGCTCACCGTTACGAAGCGAGGAAGCGAACATGGCACGTGCGGTCGGCATCGACCTCGGCACGACGAACTCCTGCGTCAGCGTTCTCGAGGGCGGTGAGCCCACCGTCATCGCCAACGCGGAGGGCTCGCGGACGACCCCCTCGATCGTCGCGTTCGCCCGCAACGGCGAGGTGCTCGTCGGTGAGGTCGCCAAGCGCCAGGCGGTGACGAACCCGGACCGGACCATCCGCTCGGTCAAGCGGGAGATCGGCACCAACTGGACCGTCGACATCGACGGCAAGAAGTACACCCCGCAGGAGATCTCGGCCCGCACGCTGATGAAGCTCAAGCGGGACGCCGAGGCGTACCTGGGTGAGCAGATCACCGACGCGGTCATCACCGTGCCGGCCTACTTCAACGACGGCCAGCGGCAGGCCACCAAGGAGGCCGGCGAGATCGCCGGCTTCAACGTGCTGCGGATCGTGAACGAGCCGACCGCGGCGGCCCTGGCCTACGGCCTCGACAAGGGCTCCAAGGAGCAGACCGTCCTGGTCTTCGACCTGGGTGGCGGCACCTTCGACGTCTCGCTGCTGGAACTGGCCGAGGGCGTCATCGAGGTCAAGTCCACCAGCGGTGACAACCACCTCGGTGGTGACGACTGGGACCAGCGGATCATCGACCACCTGGTGAAGACCTTCCGCGGCGAGCACGGCATCGACCTGTCCCAGGACAAGATGGCCATGCAGCGGCTCAAGGAGGCGGCCGAGAAGGCCAAGATCGAGCTGTCCGCCGCCACCACCAGCAACATCAACCTGCCGTACATCACCGCCGGTGCGGCCGGCCCGCTGCACCTCGACGTGACCCTGAGCCGCGCCGAGTTCCAGCGCATGACGCAGGACCTGCTGGACCGCTGCAAGGGCCCGTTCGAGCAGGCCGTCAAGGACGCCGGGATCAAGATCTCCGACGTCGACCACGTCATCCTGGTCGGCGGCTCGACCCGGATGCCGGCCGTGACCGACCTGGTCAAGCAGCTCACGGGCCGCGACCCGAACAAGGGCGTCAACCCGGACGAGGTCGTCGCCGTCGGCGCCGCCCTCCAGGCCGGTGTGCTCAAGGGTGAGGTCAAGGACGTCCTGCTGCTCGACGTGACCCCGCTGAGCCTGGGCATCGAGACCAAGGGCGGCATCTTCACCAAGCTGATCGAGCGCAACACCACCATCCCGACCAAGCGTTCCGAGGTCTTCACCACGGCCGACGACAACCAGCCGTCGGTGCTGATCCAGGTGTTCCAGGGCGAGCGGGAGATCGCGGCCTACAACAAGAAGCTCGGCACCTTCGAGCTGACCGGCCTCCCGCCGGCGCCCCGCGGCGTGCCGCAGATCGAGGTCACCTTCGACATCGACGCCAACGGCATCGTCAACGTGCACGCCAAGGACCTGGGCACCGGCAAGGAACAGAAGATGACGATCACCGGCGGCTCCTCGCTGCCGAAGGACGACATCGAGCGGATGCGCCGGGACGCCGAGGAGCACGCCGACGAGGACAAGCGGCGCCGCGACGAGGCGGAGACCCGCAACGTGGCCGAGGCGCTCCAGTGGCAGACCGAGAAGTTCCTCGCCGAGAGCGGCGACAAGCTGCCCGCCGAGAACCGCGACCAGCTCAACGAGGCGCTCGGCGAGCTGCGCAGCGCCCTCGGCGGCCAGGACATCGAGAAGATCAAGGCCGCGCACGAGAAGCTGGCGCAGGTCTCCCAGCAGGCCGGCTCGCTGCTCTACTCGCAGCAGCAGGGCGAGCAGGGGGCCCCGGGCGCGGCCGGGCCGGGCGCGGGCGCGGGTGCGGGTGCGCCCGGTGGCGCCCAGGCCGGCGGCCCCGACGACGTGGTCGACGCGGAGATCGTGGACGAGGACAAGAAGTGACCTTCGGTCCCCGGACACGTTTCTCGCAGAGGGATGAGGTAGCCGCATGACGGAGAAGCCACGAGCCGCCGACCCGGGCTCCACCGGGTCGGCGCCGGGTGGCTCCGCGGCCGCCGGGCAGGGCGCCGGCGAGGAGCCGCGGGTCGTCATCCGTGACAAGCGCAAGATCGGCAAGACCACCGAGCAGGCGGTGACCGACACGTCGGCCGCCGACGCCGCGGCCGACGCGCCCGCCGAGGGGCTGGTCGAGGAGGCCGAGGTCGTGGTCGACGAGATCAAGGGCGAGGGCGACGCCCCGGTCTCCGGCCCGCCCGTGGTGGACGCCCCGGCCGAGCCGAGCGAGGAAGCCGCCGCGGCCAACGCCCCGCTCGGTGCCGAGCTGGAGTCGCTCCGGGCCGAGCTGGACGAGCGGACCCGCGACGTCCAGCGGGTGTCGGCGGAGTACGCCAACTACCGCAAGCGGGTCGACCGGGACCGCAGCCTGGTCCAGGAGCAGGCGACCGGCACGGTGCTGACCGCGCTGCTGCCGATCCTCGACGACCTGGACCGGGCCCGCGAGCACGGCGACCTGGTGGGCCCGTTCGGCAGCGTGGCCGACCAGCTCACCGCCGCGCTGGGCAAGTTCGGCCTGACCGCCTTCGGCGAGCAGGGTGACCCGTTCGACCCGACCCGGCACGAGGCGGTGGCGCACCAGACCTCCGCCGACGTGACCGAACCGACCTGCGTGCAGGTCATGCGCCGGGGTTACCAGCTCGGCGAACGGCTGCTGCGGCCCGCCCTGGTCGCGGTCGCCGATCCGGAGTAGTGCCGACCCGTGACGTCCCGCCCGCCCACAACGGGCGGGCGGGACGACCGGGATACGTCCCGTGGAAGGGGGTGGACCGGTGAGTTCCAAGGACTGGATCGAGAAGGACTACTACGCCGCGCTGGGCGTGGAGAAGTCCGCCTCCTCGGACGAGATCAAGAAGTCGTACCGGAAGCTGGCTCGGGAGTCGCACCCGGACCACAACCCCGGGGACCCGAGGGCCGAGGAGCGGTTCAAGGCCGTCTCCGAGGCGTACGCCGTGCTCGGCGACGAGAAGAAGCGCCGCGAGTACGACGAGATGCGCTCGCTCTTCGGCTCGGGCGCCTTCCGGCGCAACGCCCGCGGCGCGGGCCAGCCCGGCGGCATGCCGTTCGACGTCTCCGACCTGTTCGGCGGCGGGGCGGCCGGCGGCGAGGCCCGGTTCGGTGGGGGCGGCCTGGGCGACCTGTTCAGCTCGATCTTCACGGGTGGGGGCGCCGGCGGCGCGGCCCGCCCGCGCGGCCCCGCCCGGGGTCGGGACGTCGAGACCGAGGTGGCGCTCGACTTCCCCGACGCGGTCCGCGGCGTCACGCTGCCGTTGACGCTGCGTGCCCCCGGGGTCTGCGACACCTGCCACGGCAACGGGGCCAAGCCCGGCACCCAGCCGGTGGCCTGCCCGGTCTGCCACGGCGCCGGGGTGACCACCCGCAACCAGGGGTCGTTCAGCTTCTCCGAGCCGTGCCGCAACTGCCAGGGCGTCGGCACCATCGTCGAGGAGAAGTGCCCCGAGTGCCAGGGCACCGGCGGGGTCACCAAGACCCGCACCCTGAACGTGCGCTTCCCGGCGGGTGTGGCCGACGGCCAGCGCATCCGGCTGGCCGGCCGGGGCGAGCCCGGCGAGCGGGGCGGCCCGGCGGGCGACCTGTTCGTGCACGTGAAGGTCCGCCCGGACGAGCTGTTCGGGCGCACCGGTGACGACCTGACCCTGACCGTGCCGATCACGTTCGCGGAGGCGGTGCTCGGCACCGACCTGCGGGTGCCGACCCTGGACGGCACGGTGACCCTGCGGGTGCCACCGGGTACGCCCAGCGGTCGGGTGCTGCGCGCCCGGGGCAAGGGCGTCGTACGCAAGGACGGCCGCGTCGGTGACCTGCTGGTCACCCTCGACGTGGTGGTCCCCGCCACGCTGTCCGACGAGGCGCGGGCGGCGCTGGAGACGTTCGCGGAGCAGACCCCGCCGGCGGCGCGGGAACATCTCGACGCGCGGGTGCGTCGATTCAGTTGACCGGGTGACGAGGCAGCGGAGGTGAGCGGGGATGTCGCAGGAGTTCGTCGGCTCGGGTGACCCTGCCTACGAGGCCAAGGTCCTGATGATCTCGGTGGCGGCGCGGATGGCGGGAATGCACCCGCAGACCCTCCGCCAGTACGACCGGCTGGGCCTGGTGCAGGCCGGCCGGGCGGCCGGGGGCGGTCGCCGGTACAGCGTCCGGGACGTGGTGCTGCTGCGCGAGGTGCAGCGGCTCAGCCAGGACGACGGGATCAACCTGGCCGGGGTCAAGCGGATCATCAACCTGGAGCGGTTGCTGGAGGAGGCCCAGCAGCGGGTGGCCCGGCTGGAGGCGGAGCTGGACGCCGCGTACCGCCGGATCGCCGAGCTGGAGTCGCTGGGCGGCTTCTCCCGCGGCGACCTCGTCCCCACCAACCGCACCTCCACGGCGCTCGTGGTCTGGCGTCCCCGCCGTACCCCGGAGCGCTGACCTCACCCACCGACTCAGGCCGGCGCGCGCCCAGCAGGGCCGCGCCGGCCTTCGCTTGCGCCGGCGCGCGGGCGGGTGGTTGGGCGAAAGTGGAGGCGCGGCAGGGGCGGGTTCGGTAGCCTGTGAATGCGGCCAAGCGCCTCAATTCGGACTCCGAACTGGCAGGGGGAGCCATGGCGGAATCGGCGAAGACGGTGGCGGAGCGGGCGCAGGAACGGCTGGAAGAGGTGGCCGAGAACGTCCGGCAACGGTTCGACCGGGTGACCAAGGGTGTCTTCACCGACAAGGTCAGGGAAGGGCGCTTCATGGACCAGGTGGACCACGGCGTCGACCGGGCCAGGGACGACGAGCGACGCAGGAAGCAGGGCGGATCGACCGGCTGACGATCCGCCGACGTGCGGGCCGGGACCCACGGGGGGTCCCGGCCCGTTCGCCGTCAAGAGACCGTGCGGGCCGGGACGCTGGGATGCCG